>NZ_JBVIKC010000017.1:34516-174044 GCF_055581065.1 Streptomyces sp. NPDC031479 | reverse complement strand
TTGATCCAGTGTTCGGGGTCGGTGATTTCTTCGGTGGTGAGGAGGGTGCCGGTGAGGGTGGAGACGATGGGGATGGTGGGCGGGTGGTAGGTGAGGGAGCGTGCGGTCTCACGGAATGCTTCGAGCATGGGTTCCATGAGGGGGGAGTGGAACGCGTGCGAGACGTTGAGACGGGTCGTCTTGGTGCCGGCGGGCAGCTGGGCTGTGATGGCGGTGACGGCTTCGTCTTCGCCTGAGATGACGGTCGAGCGGGGTCCGTTGACGGCGGCGATGGACACCTGCCCGGTGTGTGGGGCGAGGAGGGGTGCCACCTCTGCTTCCCCGGCCTGGATGGCGGTCATGGTGCCGCCGGTGGGGAGGTGTTGCATGAGGCGGGCGCGGGTGGTGATGAGGGTGGTGGCGTCGGGGAGGGTGAGGACGCCTGCGATGTGGGCGGCGGCTATTTCGCCGATGGAGTGTCCGGTGAGGTGGTCGGGGGTGATTCCCCAGGATTCGATGAGGCGGTAGAGGGAGATCTGGAGGGCGAAGAGGGCGGGTTGGGCGTACTGGGTCTGCCGGAGGAGCTCGGTGTCCTCGAATACGGCCTCGCGCAGCGGGCGGGGGAGGTGGGGGTCCATTCCCTCGCAGATGGTGTCGAAGGTCCGGGCGTAGACGGGGTAGGTGGTGTAGAGCTCGTGGCCCATCCGGGGGCGTTGGCTGCCCTGCCCGGTGAACATGAAGGCGAGCCGGCCGTCGTGGTCGGTGGTGTGTCCGAGGGTGAGGCCGGGGTGGGTTTCGCCGTGGGCGAGGGCGTCGAGGCCTGCGAGGAGTTCCTCGCGGTCGCTGCCGATGATGCCCGCCCGGTGCGGGAAGCGGGTCCGGGTCAGGGCCAGGGAGCGGCCGGTTTCGGCGGGGGTGGCCTCGGGGTGTGCGCAGAGGTGTTCGTGGAGGCGGCGGGCCTGGTCGCGTAGGGCTGCCTCACCCTTCGCCGACACCACCCACGGCAACGGGCCGTCCCCGCGCGACACCGGCTCCCCGGACTCCACGGACTCCCCGGGCTCCACGGTCGTCACGGGCTCCGCAGCCGTCGCCGCAGCGGGAGCCTCCGCCACGATGAGGTGGCAGTTCGTCCCGCCCATGCCGAAGGAGGACACACCCGCGATCAGCGGACGGTCCGGGCGCGGCCAGGGCGCGAGCTCCGTCTGCACCGCCAGGTTCAGGTCGGCCAGCGGGATCCGCGGGTGGGGGGAGACGTGGTTGAGGCTCGGCGGCAGCATCCGGTGGCTGATGCTCAGCGCGACCTTGAGCAGGCCCACGATGCCGGCAGCGCCCTCCAGATGGCCGACGTTCGTCTTGGCCGAGCCCACCGGGAGCGGGAAGTCCGCGGCGCGCTCCACGCCCAGCGCCGCACCGAGCGCCGCCGCCTCGACGGGATCGCCGACCGGTGTTCCGGTGCCGTGCAGCTCCACGTACTGCAGGTCCTCCGCCGACACCCCGGCGTTGAGGCGCGCCAGCCGCAGCACCTCCTCCTGGGCGCTCGCGCTGGGCACCGTCAGCCCGTCCGTCGCGCCGTCGTTGTTGACGGCGCCACCGCGGATCACGCAGTACACCTGGTCACCGTCGCGCAGCGCCCGGTCCAGGGGTTTGAGGACGACCAGACCGCCGCCCTCGCCCCTGACGTAGCCGTTGGCGCGCGCGTCGAAGGTGTAGCAGCGGCCGTCCGGCGACAGACCGCCGAACTTGGCGGCGCTCACCGTGCTCTCCGGCGCGAGGTTGAGGCTCACGCCACCCGCGAGGGCGAGGGTGGACTCGCCGCGGCGCAGGCTCTCGCAGGCCATGTGCACGGCGACCAGCGAAGAGGACTGGACCGTGTCCACCGTGACGCTCGGGCCGTGCAGACCCAGCGTGTAGGACACGCGGTTCGCGATGATGCCGCGCTGGAGCCCCGTGAGGGTGTGCCGCCCGATGGACTCGGCCCCGCCGCGCCGCAGCAGGTTCCCGTAGTCGTCCGCGATGGCACCGATGAAGACCCCCGTGCGCGTGTCGCGCACCGCCGACGGGAGCAGCCTGGCGTCCTCCAGGGCCTCCCAGCTCAGCTCCAGCACCAGCCGCTGCTGCGGGTCCATGGCCGCGGCCTCGCGCGGGGAGACGCCGAAGAAGGCGGCGTCGAACCGGTCCACCTGATCGAGGTAGGCGCCACGGCGCGTCACCGCCTTGCCCGGTGCGTCCGGATCGGCGTCGTACCAGGCTTCGGCGTCCCAGCGGTCCTTCGGAGTCTCGCCGACCGCGTCGACACCGGCCCGGAGGTTGTCCCAGAACGCCTCGGGGTGGGATGCCTCGGGCAGGCGGCAGGAGAGTCCGACCACGGCGATCGGAACGTCCCGGACAACGGCGGTGCCGGAGGCGGCGGGGTCAGTCTGACTCACGATGGGTTCCATGCCGTTCATCCTCGGAACGGCATATAACGTGCCCCTAACCCGTGCCTTACGAAGCGCTCAGCAGACCGGACGGCCCCCGGTGGAGCCCGCTGCGGCCTCGGCGGCCGCCACGGGAGGCGGCACCGACGGCAGCGGTTCCCCGAGCGGGACCAGCCGGCCCGGCCGGCCGGCCGCCAGCGCGCCGCCCTTCGCCGAGACCCGGCCGGTCGGCACCGCCCGCAGGGTGCCGAGGGCGGCGACGTACGCGACGAAGCTGTCCGTGTCCCGCCGGTGCCGGGCCGGATCCCGGAACCCGCCGAGCGCCGGGTACCCGTCCTGCCCGGTCAGCGTGTACGAGGACGTCACCACCCGGTACGTGCCGTCCAGGCGCAGCGCGGAGCCCCCGATGAGCACGTCGGCGGGCGCCACCCGGTCACCGGCCGGCCCCGAGGCGTCGAAGGAGTACCGTACGTTGGCGGAGACCGCGAGCGGCGCGTACGTCAGCCGGCCCTGCGCGTCCTGCGCCCACTGCTGTTCCAGGGCGTCGTGGAGCTGCCGTCCGGTGACCGACGCCGTGACCAGGGGACTGCCGTACCCGACCGCCCGCCAGGCCCGCTCGAAGGTGACGGGATCCTCCGTGGCGGACCCGAGGAGCAGGTCCGTGTTGATGAGGCTCCGGCCGGTCCGCGGGGCCAGCGCGATCAACGCCAGGTCCGCGGCGTCCCCTTCGGGATGCGGGCTGGTGTCGAAGGAGTCCGCCGGCTGAGCCGAGGCCCACAGCGCCCAGTCGGCCACCAGGTTGCCCATCGTGCTCTCCCCGGCCGGTGACAGGGCGCGGCGGAACGAGGCCCGCTGTCGGCCGATCGTCGTGCCCGCGTACCGGGTGGCGTACCCCTGCCAGTAGTCGACCACCTTGCGCATCTCCGGATCGGGCTCGACGTCACGGGTGTTGGGGTGGTTGGTCGACGTGGTCAGCTCCCGGGCGACGGCACCGGTCACGGGATCGAGGCGCAGGGTGATCTCGTTGACGATCTGGCCGTGGCAGCCCGCCTCGACGAACGGCCGCAGCCGCCCGGAGGGATCGGGAAGCATCATCGTGAAGGCGCAGTGCCAGTGCCCCGTCACGATCGCGTCGATGTCCGCGGACACGCGCAGCGCCAGGTCGTACGCCGGCCCGCTCGGGTCGCTGCCCGAGTCGAACGCGGATCCGGCCACCGCGCCGTCGTGCATGCTGAGCACGATGGCGTTGACCCCGCGGGCCTTGAGCTCGGCGGCGCAGCGGTTCGCGGCGGACACCTCGTCGAGCGTGGCCAGGCCCGGCTGGAAGGAGTTGGAGAACCGCTCCGTGCCCAGGGCGGTGAGGTGGATGAAGCCGAGGGGCAACCGCCGTCCGCCAGGGGCGCTCACCCACTCGACGTGGTACGGCGGGAGCACGGTCGCCCCGCCCGGTCCCGCGACGGCATTGGCGCTGTAGTAGCGGAAGTCGGCGCCGTGGAAGCGCCTGCCGCGCGAGTCCGGGAACGTGTTCGTGCGCCCCTCGCCCTCGTGGGGCAGGCCTTGCTCCATGTGCCGGACGAGGAATCCGGGAGTGCGGTCGAACTCGTGGTTCCCGGCCGTCGCGAAGTCGAGCCCCATCAGGTTGAGCGCCTCGATGGTCGGCTCGTCGGACAGGGCGAACGCGGGGAACTCCCAGCCCGAGAAGAGGTCGCCCGGCGCGAAGAAGAAGGAGTTGGCGCGTCCGGCCCGCAGCCGCCGCAGATGGGTGGCCATGTACGCGACCCCGCCCACCGTGTACGTCTGCCCGCCCGCTCCGGTGATCACGGAATCCCGGGCGGGCGGGGCACTCAAGTAGCCGTGCAGATCGGTGATGTTCAGCAGTTGCACGTCCACGTACCCGGCTCCGCTGACGGTGTCGAGCGCCGCCCGGGTGGCCGCGGCGGCGGTACCCGTGACGGCGCGCACGCCGACGGCCCCCGCCGCGGTCAGGAAGACGCGCCGGCCCAGTCCGTTCATGGACACTCCCTCAACGACGTACGAGAGCTGCTGGAAGGGTTCGTGCACCGGTCTCCCCGGCCCGCGAGACCAACCGGTGTGCGCTATGCGCCCGGTAGGCGAACCCGGGACGAACTCCGGGTCCCCGCCACGGCGTCCTGCCCGGCCCGACCGGCAAGCGGAGACCCTCTCCTGACGGCTCGTCTGATGTTGGGGGACAGGATGGAGCGGTTGGAGGAGGCCGACCCGGTAACGGTCGGCGGGTACCCGACCATCACTCCAGCAAGCGTGGCGGCCATCGGCGCGCTGCCCGAGGAACCGGTGCTGCGGATGACCGCGGGACTGGCCACGGCCCTCGGGGACATCCACCGGGCCGGCCTGGTGCACCGGGACCTGAAGCCGTCGAACGCGCTCCTCGCCGATGACGGGCCCCGCGTGATCGGCTTCGGGATCGCGCGGGCGGCCGACGGCGAGGACGGCAGCGAACTGACCACCGCGGGCCGGCTGGTCGGCTCGCCCGGGTTCATGTCGCCCGAGCAGGCCCAGGGAGCCCCGCTGGACCCGGCCAGTGACATCTTCTCCCTCGGGACGGTGCTGGTCATGGCATGCACGGGAGCGTCCCCGTTCACGGGGCCTTCCATGCCCCAGACCCTGTACAACATCGTGCGCACCGCTCCCGGTCTGCAGCGGCGTGATGACGAGCGCCGCGACCGGGAGCGAGACGGGGCCGAGCCGCTCCTCGGGCGAGCGCCTCAGTACCGTTCCGGTTCCACGGCGTCGACCGCGGCCCGCAGCTCCCCGTCTCCGGCGGACAGGTCCCGCGCGGCGGCCGGCAGCCCGCGGCCACTGGGTGGTGTTCCGGGGGCGCACGGATACGGGCCCCGGCGAGCGGGGCCCGTATCGGCGGCACGGCGGGGCACTGTCAGGCGGTACGGGTGCTGGTGCGGCCGCTGTCCGTGCACAGGGCCCAGATGACGAAGAGGGAGACGGCGATCGAGACGAGCGCCCACAGTGGCGTGTAGGGCAGCCACATGAAGTCGAAGATCACGTTGATGGAGGCCAGCGCCACACCCATGACCCGTGCCCAGCCCGCGCCCTTGAGGAGACCGGCGCCGACGATGAGCAGGACGATGCCGAGCAGCAGGTGGATCCAGCCCCACGCTTGGACGTTGAACTTGAACACGTAGGAACCCAGCCGCGTGTAGACCTCGTCCTGCGCGATTCCGGAGATGCCCTTGATCACGCCGAGGACGCCGTCCACCAGCAGCAGCACGGCGGCGAACATCGTGCCGCCCGCGGCCCACGCGCCGCTGGCGCTGTGGGGCTGGGGAGACCTGGGGGTGGTGCTCTGTTGGGACACTGAATGCTCCTTGGACCGAGGGACGCCGCTTCCGGCAGGCAGTCCCATCGTTCGGCGGCGCCCGGGAGGGGGACACCGGAGCGCGGCCGTTCGGGTGAATTCCGCGGGGCCGCCCTGCGGCGGGGGCGGGTCAGGCCCGGTTCCGGCGGGCCCGTGTGCCGCGTACGGGGCGCACCGCGCGGGTGATGCCGAAGCCGAGGAGCCGGGGCGGGACGGTGATGGCACCCGCGTACGCGCCGGGGTGGCCGATGAGGCCGTCCCCCTGGTGGTCGTCCCCGTTGCGGCGGGGCAGGCGCACGATCGGGAAGACCGCCGGGATCCCCGCCGGCCTCCGTAAGACTTCCGTCATCGCGGCGCCCCTGTCCCCGGGGATGCCGGCGCCGTTCAATGGCGGGAGACGGAACAGCGAGGGAAGGCGGAGTGCGGTGGCCACGAAGAATCGGCGCCGGGGAGCGGTCGTCGCGGTACTGATCGCGGTGACGGCGGTGCTGGGGGCCGGCCTCTACTGGTTCCAGCCGTGGAGGCTGTGGCAGGACGACACCGTCCGCGATGCCCTTCCGGTCGCCGGGCCCGCCCCGGCCTCCTCGCGGTCCGCTCCCGCGGAACCCCGTACGGTCGCCCGGGGCACGCTGATCAGCCACGAGCACACCACCACGGGCACGGCCAGGATCATCCGTCTCCCCGACGGCAGCCACACCCTGCGCCTGGAGGGCCTGGACACGAGCAGCGGCCCCGACCTGCGGGTCTGGATCACGGACGCGCCGGTGAAGGAGGGCGTCGCGGGCTGGCGCGTGTTCGACGACGGGAAGCACCTGAGCCTGGGCGGGCTCAAGGGGAACAAGGGCGATCAGAACTACGCGATCCCCGCCGGCGTGAACCCCGCCGAGTACACCAGCGTCACCATCTGGTGCGACCGCTTCGACGTCTCCTTCGGCGCGGCCCCCCTCACCGCCGTGTGACCACGGCGGTGAGGGGTCCGGGCCCGTGCCCGGGCCGGCCGCGGCGGGCCGGCCCGGACCTCGGACTCAGACCAGGTCGAACCGGTCCAGGTTCATGACCTTGTCCCAGGCGGAGACGAAGTCCTTGACGAACTTCTCCTTCGCGTCGTCGCTCGCGTACACCTCGGCGACGGCCCGCAGCTCCGAGTTCGACCCGAAGACCAGGTCGGCGCGGGTGCCGGTCCACTTGACCGCACCCGTGGAGGCGTCGCGGCCCTCGAAGGTGTTCTGGTCGCCCGACGTCGCCGTCCACGTCGTGCCCAGGTCGAGCAGGTTGACGAAGAAGTCGTTGGTCAGGGACCCCGGGGTGGTGGTGAACACCCCGTGCGCGGTCTGCTGGTGGTTCGCACCCAGCACGCGCAGGCCGCCGACGAGGACCGTCAGCTCCGGCGCGCTCAGGTTCAGCAGGTTCGCCCGGTCGATCAGCAGGTACTCGGCCGGCAGGCGGTTGCCCTTGCCGAGGTAGTTGCGGAACCCGTCGGCCACCGGCTCCAGCGCGGCGAACGACTCCACGTCGGTCTGCTCCTGCGTGGCGTCCGCGCGGCCCGGGGTGAAGGGGACCACCACGTCGAAGCCGGCGTCCTTGGCGCCCTGCTCCACGGCGGCGGCGCCGGCGAGCACGATCAGGTCGGCGAGCGAGATCCGCTTGCCGCCGCCCTGGGCGGAGTTGAAGGAGCTCTGGATGCCCTCCAGGACGCGCAGCACCGCGGCCAGCTGGTCGGGCTCGTTGACCTCCCAGCCGACCTGCGGCTGCAGGCGTACCCGTCCGCCGTTGGCGCCGCCGCGCTTGTCGCTGCCGCGGAACGAGGACGCCGAGGCCCACGCGGCCGAAACGAGCTGCGACACCGTCAGGTCCGAGGCGAGGACCTGCTGCTTGAGCGCGGCGATGTCCGACGCGTCGACGAGCTCGTGCGTCACCGCCGGCAGCGGGTCCTGCCACAGCAGCGTCTCGGAGGGGACCTCGGCGCCGAGGTAGCGCACGACCGGGCCCATGTCGCGGTGGGTCAGCTTGAACCAGGCGCGGGCGAAGGCGTCGGCGAACTCCGCCGGGTTCTCGTGGAAGCGCCGGGAGATCTGCTCGTACGCCGGGTCGATCCGCAGCGAGAGGTCCGTCGTCAGCATCGTCGGGGCGTGGCTCTTCGACGGGTCGTGGGCGTCCGGGACGGTACCGGCCCCGGCGCCGTCCTTCGGCCGCCACTGGTTCGCGCCGGCCGGGCTCTTGAAGAGCTCCCACTCGTAGCCGAACAGGATGTCGAAGAAGCTGTTGTCCCAGGTGGTCGGGGTGTTCGTCCAGATGCCCTCCAGGCCGCTGGTGATCGCGTCGGCGCCCTTGCCGGTGCCGTACGCGTTCTTCCAGCCCAGGCCCTGCTGCGCCATCGGGGCGGCCTCGGGGTCCTCGCCGACGCTCTCCGCCGGACCCGCGCCGTGGGTCTTGCCGAAGGTGTGACCGCCCGCGATCAGGGCGACCGTCTCCTCGTCGTTCATCGCCATCCGGCGGAAGGTCTCACGGATGTCGCGGGCCGCGGCGAGCGGGTCCGGGTTGCCGTTGGGGCCTTCCGGGTTGACGTAGATGAGGCCCATCTGGACCGCGCCGAGGGGGTTCTCCAGCTCGCGGTCACCGGTGTAGCGCTCGTCGTCGAGCCACGTGGTCTCGGGGCCCCAGTACACGTCCTCGTCCGGCTCCCAGACGTCGGCGCGGCCGCCGCCGAAGCCGAAGGTCTCGAAGCCCATCTGCTCCAGGGCGACGTTGCCGGTCAGGATCATCAGGTCGGCCCAGGACAGGCTCTGGCCGTACTTCTTCTTGACCGGCCACAGCAGGCGGCGGGCCTTGTCGAGGTTCCCGTTGTCCGGCCAGCTGTTCAGGGGCGCGAAGCGCTGCTGGCCGGCCCCGGCGCCGCCGCGGCCGTCGCTGATCCGGTAGGTGCCCGCGCTGTGCCAGGCCATGCGGATCATGAACGGGCCGTAGTGGCCGAAGTCCGCCGGCCACCAGTCCTGCGAGGTCGTGAGCACCTCGGCGATGTCCCGCTTGACGGTGGGCAGATCGAGGGCCTTGAAGGCCTCCGCGTAGTCGAACTCCTCACCGAGGGGGTTCGCCACGGCGGGGTTCTTGGCGAGGATCTTCAGATTGAGCCGCTCGGGCCACCACTGGCGGTTGCCTCCGCCCTGCGTCGGGTGCGGAGCGCGGTCGTGGGCGACCGGGCAGCCGCCCGGGCCCTCCGACTTCGCCTCTGTGACGATTGCATCGTGGTTCTCAGACATGGGAATCCTTCCGGACCTGGTCGATCACAACGCTCGAAAACTGCATGCGGGTGAAGGGTCCGGGGCGCGGGGCCCCGGTAACCGGCTCGTGCCCGTCGGCCGCCATGACGTCACGGGGGCCACGGCGCGGACGGTCGAGCGCGGGGGAACGGGCGGCCCGCACCTGCGGGCCGACGCCGTACGGCTCCTCGGCGGTGGTCCGTCACGGATCCGATCTCCTGCCGCTCTGGAGTCTTCCTGTCCCTTGGCTATCTACGAATCCGATCCTACGATGGACGGAATCCAAGTCAAGAAGTACACCAAGACCCTGTCCTCCCGGATCCCGGACGACCGTCGCCACGTTCCGGACATCCGGCCGACCCGAACGGGTGAGCCGACATGAGTGACCTGCTGGAACGCCTGAGAGAGCGCGGCTGGCGCCTGACGTCCCAGCGACGGGTGGTCGCGGAGGTCCTCGACGGCGACCACGTGCACCTCACGGCCGACGAGGTGCACGCCCGTGCGGTGGAGCGGCTGCCCGAGATCTCCCGGGCGACCGTCTACAACGCCCTGGGCGAGCTGGTCTCCCTCGGGGAGGTCGTCGAGGTCTCCACCGACGGCCGGGCCAAGCGCTACGACCCCAACGCCCACCGGCCGCACGAGCACCTCGTCTGCTCCGGCTGCGGACTCATCCGCGACGTCCACCCCACCGGCGACCCGCTGGCCCAGCTGCCGGCGGACGAACGGTTCGGCTTCACCGTGTCCGGCGCGCAGGTCACCTACCGGGGGCTGTGCCCCGCCTGCGCCCGCGGCTGAAACCCTCCTCCGCCGCTCGACCCCGCATGGGCCGGGGCGCTAGCCGATCTCCACCACCCGGGCCCACGCGGGCGGCGCGTCCGGAACGTAGTCGGGATCGTCCTCCCGCCACGAAGCCCCCCGGGGGAAGAGGCCCACCACCGTCCGGCACCCGGGCCGGTCCGCCGGCCACGGGGTCTGCCCGTCGGTCAGGACCACGATCACGTCCGGCCGGGGGGCCGTGCGCAGCGCGCGGGCGAAACCCGCGCGCAGATCGGTGCCCCCGCCGCCCACCAGCGCGAACCCCTCGGCATGGCACAGCGGGTCCGCCACCCGGGCCGCCGCGTCGCACGCCACCACGGTGACGAGGTCGCGGCGGCCGCCCACGGCCCGGGAGATCGCGGTGACTTCGAGGAGCGCGCTGCCCAGTTCGGCGTCGCTCACCGAGGCGGAGGTGTCGATGATCACGCAGACCCGGGGCGGCCTGCGCCGCAGACTCGGCAGGACCGCGCCCGGCACCCCGGCGGAACGCCGCGACGGCCGCCCGTACGTGTAGTCCTCGCCCGCGCCGGAACCCGAGACGGCCGAACGCAGCGCCGCCCCCAGCAACTCCCGCCACGGCTGCGGCGGGTGGAACGCCTCGTCGGCCCACCGGCGCCAGCCCCGCGAGGCCCTGCCCGGGCGGCCGGCGATGCCCTGGGCCACCCGGAAGCGGACCGCGTCCGTTTCCTGCTCGCTGAGCCCGTGCGCGCCGTCCGGGCCCAGGTCCCACTCGCGGTCCAGTCCGTCGGCCCCGCTGCCGCAGTCCAGCCAGGTCAGGTGCAGGGTGCCCGCTCCGAGGCTGAACCGGCGGAGGTAGTCCTCCATCAGCTCCCCGGGGGACAGCCCCAGGCTCCCCGGCGTGACGGCCCCTTCGGGTGCCACCAGCCCGTCACCGAAGGCGTCGTCGTTGATCTCGCAGTCCGCGGCGATGTTCATCCTCAGCCGGTCCCCGGGCCCGGTCAGCCCGTGCTCCCGCGCGAGCCGGTCACCGCGCCCGTGGTGATCGCGCAGCAGGTGCGACACCTCGTGGACCCACACCGCGGCGAGCTCCTCCACCGGGGTGCGCTCCACGAACCCGGGCGAGGCGTAGCACCGCCAGTGCCGGTCCACGGCCATCGTCGGCACCCGCGGCGACTCCACGACGTGCAGGGCGAACAGGGCCGTCGCCAGGTAGGGCCGGGCCCGTACGGCGTACAGCCGGGCCGCGAACAGCTTGTCGAGGTCCAGCGTCCCGCTGGGTCCCCCGGTCACGCGCCGGCCTCCGCGTCGGCCCGGCCCGCGACCCGGGCCGCTGCCCGGTCGGCGCGCCGGGACAGCGTCACCACCCCGGCGAGCCGCTCGATCGCCGGTGGCACGTCCCAGTCCTCCTGACGCAGCGAGGCGAGGGTCGTCGCCGGCACCACCACCAGGTCCGGGGCCCCCGTCTCCAGCGCCCGCACCAGCAGCGTCCACGCCGCGTCCCAGCGGGACCGCTCGGGGCGCGCCCGGACGGCGGCCACCACCGCGTCGAGCACGGTCTGCCGCAGGTCCCCCCGTTCCGGAAGCGCGGCGCCGGCCGGGTCCGCGAGCAGCGTCTCCGGGTCCGGGAGGTCCATGCGGTCCAGCCAGGCCAGCAGTTCCAGACCCGGGCCGTCTCCCACGGTGCCCCGGACCAGCAGGGAGAGCACCTCCCGGGAGGAACCGGCGGCCGTCGCGAAGGCGGTGAGGCACAGGGCCATGTCCCAGCTCCGGGGCGACGGCCAGGGGCCGCCCCGGCGCGCCTCGCCGCTGGGCAGCAGGTGGACCAGCTTGGGCCGGGCCGTGAGCAGTCCGCACACCGCGCGGCGGGCGAAGGCCACGGCCTCCGGCAGGAGTACGGGGTCCAGCGTCGGCAGGGTCGCGCGCGGCCAGGTCCCGCCGAGACCGCGTACGACGACCTCGTGGTCGTGGGTCCACTGGAGGTGGACGAACCGGTTGGCCAGGGGCGGGCTCAGCTCCCAGCCGTCGGCCGCCGAGCCCCTCGGGTTGGCGGCGGCCACGATCCGTACCCCGGGCGGCAGTTGCAGCGCGCCGATCCTCCGCTCCAGCACCAGGCGCAGCAGGGCTGCCTGGACGGCGGGCGGCGCGGTGGACAGTTCGTCCAGGAACAGCAGCCCCCGGCCGGCCCGCACCAGGCGCACGGCCCAGTCCGGGGGTGCCATCGGCACGCCCTGGACGGCGGGGTCGTCGCCGATGACGGGCAGTCCCGAGAAGTCGGACGGCTCGTGCACGCTGGCGATCACCGTGGTCAGCGGCAGGTCCAGGGCCGTGGCGAGCTGGGTCAGGGCGGCGGTCTTCCCGATCCCCGGCTCGCCCCACAGCAGCACGGGCAGGTCGGCGGCCACGGCCAGCGTCAGCGCCTCCAGTTGCACGTCGGGACGGGGTTCGGTGGTGGTTTCGCGCAGGAGGGCCAGCAGGTCACCGGCGACGTCGAGCCGGGCGGGCGGGGCGGCCGGGCCGGTCTCCGCGGGGGCGGTGCGGACGGGGACGGGGGAGGGGGCGTGCGAGGACAGTACGGACATATCGATCACCTGTGGGTTCGCGGGAGACGGGCGGGCAGGCGGGCGGGCATGCGGAAGCAGGGGTGCGGCGGGGAGGGCCGGTACGGCGGACCCCGGCCGGAGGGGTCAGCGGGCCGTCGCGAGACGGGGTCGTGGGCGGTGGCCGCGCGGACGGCTCCGCCCGTCGAGGACGCGGCCGGGCCCGGGCCCGGCCAGGCCCGCCCGGAACAGTCCGTACGTGAGGCGCCGTTGCGCCGCCGCCCGGAGCTCGTCCCGCAGGGCGCCGCCCCGCAGCACCGCGTCGGGGCCCAGGAGCCCCTCCACGACGGCCAGCGCGCCGGCGGTGTCCCCGTGGTCGAGGCGCTCGCGGACGCCGGTGAGGCAGTCGGGACGGCGGTGCGCCTCGTCGATGGCGCGCAGGCAGGGCAGCGCGGTCCCGCCCAGCGCCACCAGCAGTTCCTCGCGCCGGATCTCGTCCGGACCGTGGTCCAGCGCGGTCAGCACCCCGCCGACCGGGCCGATCCGGTGCCGGGCGCCCCGGCACTCGACGAGCCGGGGCCCGCCGGGCGGGTACGGGTCCCGCCGAGGGCCGGCCGGCGTGTACCCGGGCTCCAGGGCGGACGCGACCAGGGGGTGGAGCCGGCCGGCCTCGATCAGTCCGGCACGCAGCAGTTCCAGGTCGGGCGGCACCCGGGTCGCCGCGTCGGGCAGGACGGGCAGGACGCGCGCGTCGCGGTCCCCGGTCACGGAGGCGGCGGCGTCCCCGGACACGGTCGTGATCCGGAGCGCGGGCGGCCCGGAGCCGTCCCCGTCCGCAGCCAGGTCGAGGAGCAGGTGCCGACGCATGCCGAGCCGTACGGTGACGGCTCCGGCGGCGCGCCCCTCGGCGCGGAGCAGGATCCCGGCCTCGGCCGCCCACCGGCCGACGGCGAAGCGGTGCCCGTCCGGGACCGTTACCGGCGGCTCCGGACGCGCGACGGCACCACCACCGGCCGGCGGCGCGCCCGCTCCGGCGCGGATCCGCAGCTCGTCGCTGCGGCGCGCGTCCCAGAGGTGGCGGTGCAGGTCGAGGCGGAACCGCCGGTCGGGGCGCGGGTGGGGATGGCGTGGTTCACCGGGTTCGGGGCGGGAGCGGTCGTACAGCGCGAGGCTGAACCGCTGGCCCCCGTCCGCCCAGGCGGGAGGCGTCCGCACCACGAGGTGCACCGGGCACGAACCGTCGTACCCCGCGCCCTCGTACCGGGCCAGCGTGAGGGTCAGCCCGGGACGCAGCAGCCCGTCGGGAGCGACCCGCGGCAGGTGCCAGCGCAACAGGTCGGGAGCCAGATGGCGCAGGTCCGCACGGATCCGCGCCGCCAGGTCACGGCCGTGGGTGCGCGCCAGTCGGCGCAGGTCCAGGTCGACATCGATGCCCGCGGCGGCGCAGGCGCCCGCCCAGTCGCCCGCACGGCGGCGGGTGGTGGCGGTCTCGATCATGGTGGCCGGCACGGCGAACTCGCGCACGCGCAGCCAGAGGGAAAGGCGGGAATCCCCGTACACGTCGTGAGTGAGCATCAGCGCTCACCTTGCGTGGACGGGACCCCCGATCTGTGAAGGGTTTCGGTGGTCATCGCGGTGATCATAGCGCTAGGCGGGTCTTCCGGCCAGAAGTTGGCGGAGGGGCGGCCGCGCAGGGCCGGAACCGGCCTCGACGTCAAGGGCGTTGACGCGGTTCCCGCCGGAAAACCGCCAGTCCCGGGCTCGTTCCGGCCGACCCCGGGGCCTGCGCCGGGTCGCCGCCCGGCCCGCCCGGTGGCCGGGGGAGGGGGACGGCGCACCCGACGGGTCCGAGCCCCCTTCCCGTCTACGCCCCGGCCCGCCGGCGCGGGACCCGGCGTCCGAGGCGGACCGGCGGGCGGCCCCGATCCGGCCCCTGACCAGCGATGACGCGCCGCGCCGGGCCGGGGCGCCGCCCGCCGCCGACGGCCGGTCCCCGACCCGACCCGGCCGGGACCGGCCCCCGGCCCGGCCCCGCCGGGCGGCGCCGGGGGCGGCGGCGGGCCCGCGCGGGGCACCGGGGACGCGGTCGGCCGGGCCGCGCGGGACGGCGCGCGGGGCTACGAAAGCAGCCAAAGCGCCCCCGGGAGCCCCCGTCCGGCCTGTGTACCCTTCGCCGCGTGACGACCGGTGACACGGAGCAAGGAGGGGGCAGTGAGCGGGGTACTGATCCACCTGCCGCGGGGGAGCGGTGACGCGGTGACCCTGCGGCTGGGGCCGGGGGAATCGGCGCGCTTCGGGCGGGGTTCCGAGACCACCCCCGTCGAACTCCGCCTCGTCGACGCGGCGATCTCCCGGCTGGCCGGGGAGATCCGGGTGACGGACGACCACTGGCAGCTCAGCAACCACAGCACGACCCAGAGCTACCTGGTGGAGAACCCGGAGGGGGCCGGGGAGTACCTGCGGGTGCCGCCGCGACGGGCCGGGGCACCGATCCCCTTCGAGTTCTCGCGGGTCGTGCTGCCCACCCGCGGGGAGGCCACGGTCTCCTTCCAGGTGTTCGCGCCCGACCACGTCTACCTGGACCCGGCCGGTACGGGCGGCTCCTGGGGGAGCCCCACGGTCACGGCGTACTCCCTCGACGAGACGGCCATCTACTTCCTCGTCCTGGTCGCGCTCTGCGAACCGCGGCTGCGTGACGAGTCCCCGGTCGCGGTGCCCACCACCCCCGAGATCGTCGAGCGGCTCGCGGGACTGCCGGGCTGCGCGCAGCTGACGGCCCGCGCGGTCACCTCGCACATCGACTACCTCGCCGACGAGAAGACGCGGATCAGCGCCCCCGCCGAGACCGGCCCCGGCAGGGGCCCCCGGCGCAACGGCAAGCGGGAGTCGCTCGTCGGACTCGCGCTGCGGTTCGGGCTGGTGCGGGAGGAGCACCTCGCGCTGCTGCCGCCCCGGGCCGGAGGAGGAGAGGGTGCAGCGCCCGGCCGACGCCTCGGGAAGTGACCGCGGCGAAGCGCTGCCGCGCGGCCACCGCGTCGGAGCGTGGGAGGTCACCGGCCCGATCGGAGCCGGCGGCTGGGCAACGGTCCATGCGGGCCGGCGGGCGGCCGACGCCACACCCGGCACCGCGCGCATGGCGGCGGTTCCCGCAACGACGGCCCCTCCCGCGAAAACGACGGCCCCGCCCGCAACGACGGCCCCGCCCGGCACGGCCGCCACCCCCGACACCGCGGGCGCGGCGGACGGAGGCCCGCCCGGGGAGGTCGCCCTGAAGGTCCTGCCGACCGGCGGCCTCGCACCCCGCCAGGCACGCGCGATCGCCGAATCCGCCCGGCGCGAGGTCGAGCTCGCCCGCAGGGCCGGACACCCCCGGCTGATCCGCCTGCTCGACTCCTTCGTGCTGAGCGAACCCGGCCACCCGTACCTGGACGGCGCGATCGTGCTGGTCATGGAGCGGGCCGAACGCAGCCTGCGCGACCGGCTCGCCACCCCGGTGACCGTGGCCGAAGGGGCCCGCCTGATCACCGGGATCTGCGAGGGACTGGCCCACCTGCACCGCAGCGGCTGGGTCCACGGGGACCTCAAGCCGGACAACGTCCTGCTGATGCCGGACGGCTCGGTCAAGCTCGCCGACTTCGGCCTCGCCACCGAACTGACCGGCACCCACGGCACCCACGGGTACGCGCCCCCGATGGGCACCCTGGACTACCTCCCGCCCGAGCGCCGACGGGCACCGCTCGGCGAACACGGCGTCCAGGTCCGGCCCAGCGCCGACGTCTGGGCGCTCGGCATCGTGATCCACGAGGTGTTCGCGGGCGGCGCCCCGCCCTTCCCGGGCGCCACCTCGATGGCGCGCGCCGCGGCGGCCCAGGAGTACGCCGAGGGCCGCGCCGCGCTGCGCACCGACCACGCGGTACCGCCGTTCTGGCGCGAGCTGGCCGCCGACTGCCTGGCGCCCACCCGCGAGGCCCGCGCCGCGCACACCGCCGAGTCCCTGCTCCGCCGCATCGCCGCCGACCGGCGGGCAGAGGGACCGGCCGTCACGGACCCGGCCTCCCCACCCCCGCCCGCACGCCGGCTCCACCGCCGGGCCCGCGCCGCCCTCCTGGCCGGCGCCGCCGTGTGCGGGGCGGCCGTCGCACTCTGGCCCCACCAGGCCCGCGACGCGTCACCCGCGGCCGCCCGGGCCGAAGTCACCGGCAGCCTGCGGGTGTTCAACGCCGAGCAGGGATGCCGGAACCGGACGGACCGGAACCCGCGGTGCAGCCTCGGCCTGGCGATCGACCCGCTGAAGGCCTACACCCCCGACAACGTCGTGGCCACCCGGGTGTGGGACGGGCAGGTCCTCGCCGTGGAGTGCCTGCTCCCCCGGGGGATGCCCATCATCGACGAATCGGACGCCGTGTCCGTCGAGTGGTTCCGCGTCCGCCTGCCCGGGGACGCGGCCCGCCCCACCGCCTGGCTGCCGGCCGTGCGCACCAAGGACCGCCCCGCCGTCCCCGAATGCCCCGGCCCCACCCCCGCCGGCTGACGGGTTCCCGCACCGAGGAGCCCTCCGCGCGGGTGGCGGCTGCCCCGAGTCTGTGGCCCGCGCTCCCCGCCGTCACTCCGGAACGTTGCGGATGCCCCCGCCCCGCGCCCCGCCGCTAGCTTGCCGTCTGCCGGTCCGCGGACCGAGCCCACGCCCGTCGGCAGCGGGCGCGGGTCCCCTCACGGATGGAAGTGAACTGCACCGATGCGCGTCACACGAACCCCCCTGCCCGGCAAGGCCCTTGCCCTCACCGCCCTCGCCTCCCTCACCGCCCTGGCCGCGGCGCCCGCCGCCTCGGCGGCCCCCGCCCGCCCGGCCGACGCTGTCCAGAGCTTCCGCAACCAGGCGACCGGCCGCTGCATGGACGACACCTCCAACGGGTTCCGCACCTGGAGCTGCAACGGCAGCAACCCGCAGATGTGGACCGTGCACGTCTGGGGCGACGGATCCCGGCAGCTGCGCAACGTCAACACGGGCCGCTGCGTCGAGGACACCGACAACGGGTTCCGCACCGTCGGCAGCTGCAACTCCAGTCCGGAGCAGAGCTGGTGGGTGAAGGTCTGGGGCGACGGCAGCATCCGCCTGCAGAACCAGGCCACCGGCCGGTGCATCGACGACAGCTCCCTGGGCTTCCGGACGTGGGCGTGCAACGACACCCCCTACCAGAGCTGGTTCTGACCCCCCTGACATCCCCTCACGAAGGAGCACACAGGTGCCTGGACCGGCCGTACGACACGCGGGACGGGGGCTGGCGCTCGCGCTGGCCCTGACCACCGCGACCACCCTGGGCGGCCCGGCCCGGGCGGCGGGACCGACGCCGCCCGGTGTGCCGGGACCCCTCGGGCACCCGGCGACCGCCGAGATGTTCTGCGCGATACCGCCCGAGCGGGACATCGCGGTCACCCGCAAGGTGTACGAGGTCGGACAACGGCGCGGCGTGTCCGAGAAGGTGATGCTCGCCGGATTCGAGACCGGCTGGGTGGAGTCCCGCATGAACAACCTGAACTGCGGGGACCGCGACTCGCTCGGCGTCTTCCAGCAGCGGCCCTCCCAGGGCTGGGGCTCGCCCGAGCAGGTCCTCGACGTCGACTACGCGGCGAACAAGTTCTTCGAGGTGGCCCAGCAGATGGAGCCCGGCATGGAGGGAAGCAGCGCCGGCGAGCTGGCCCAGGCCGTCCAGCGCTCCGCCTACCCCGAGCGCTACCCCCAGGCGGAAGGCGTGGCCCGGCAGATGCGGGACGAGGCGTTCCAGCCCTACGGCTCGATCGGGGCCAAGTTCGACGCCCTGGGCGGCGCGGGCGGGCCCCTCGGGGATCCCGTACGCGCCGAGGAGGACGCCCTGCTGGGCGGGCGCTTCCAGGCGTTCCGCAACGGCATCGTCATCTGGCACCCGGACGCCGCCTTCGCCGTGTACGGGGACATCCTCGCGCGCTTCTGGGCCACCGACGCCGAACGGCAGTGGGGTTTCCCGACGATGGACGAGGCCGACGCGGGCCAGTCGCCGGGCGGCACCCGCGGCCGGTACCAGACCTTCGAGAGGGGCCTCTTCCTCTGGTCCCCGCAGACCGGCGCGCACGTGGTGCACGGGGCGATCCACGACGCCTTCCGCGCGGGCGGCAACGAGCGGGTCTTCGGCTACCCGGTGACCGACGAGACGGACGAGGCGGGCAACGGCAAGGCCCAGAAGTTCCAGAACGCCACGATCCACTGGAACCCGACCAGGGGCACCTGGACCACCGACAACTGACCGGGAGACAGCCATGAGAGCGTCGACCCTCCAGCGTGTGATCGGGGCGATGGTACTGGCCCTGGCCGCCCTCGCGATCTCCTTCTCCTCGCCGCAGGCCGCCGTCGCGGCCCCGCGCGGCGGGTCCATCGGGCGGGGCGAGGTGATGGACCGGGCCTGGTCGTGGATCGCCGAGCAGGTGCCGTACAGCCAGAGCGGCTGTCACGAGAACCAGTTCGGCTGCTACCGGCCGGACTGCTCGGGCTACGTGTCGATGGCCTGGCGCCTGGACTCGTCCCTGACCACCTGGACTCTGTGGAACGTCACCTCCGACCTTCCCGCGAACGAACTCCAGCCCGGCGACGCCCTGTTGCGTGACTCGGGCGGCACCGACCACGTCGCCCTCTTCGTCCGCTGGGCCGACGAGGCCCACACGCGGCCGGTGGTGCGCGAGACGTACGACTTCGGCCACGTTCCGGAGGAACGCGTATGGAACGACGGGCTCCGGGGATTCACCCCGCGCCGGTACGGCCAGCTGGACGACCTGATGCCGTACGGCTCCATCGGGGCGAAGTTCGCCGCCCTCGGCGGCGCGGGCGGCCCCCTCGGGGAACCCGTCGCCGGTGAACGCGATTCCATGATGGGCGGGCGCTTCCAGGCGTTCCGCAACGGCATCGTCATCTGGCACCCGGACGCCGCGTTCGCCGTGTACGGGGATATCCTCGCGCGCTTCTGGGCCACCGACGCGGAACGCCGCTGGGGCTTCCCGACGACGGACGAGGCGGAGGCCGGCCAGTCGCCGGGCGGCAGCCGGGGCAGGTACCAGTTCTTCGAGAAGGCGCTGTTCCTGTGGTCCGCGCAGACCGGAGCGCACCCGGTCCAGGGAGCGATCTACGAGGCCTTCCGCGCGGGCGGCAACGAGCGGGTCTTCGGCTACCCGGTGACCGACGAGACGGACGAGGCGGGCAACGGCAAGGCCCAGAAGTTCCAGAACGCCACGATCCACTGGAACCCGGCCAGGGGCACCTGGACCACCAACGACTGATGGAGGATTTCGTGAACGAGCAGCGCCCCACCCGCAGGAGCGTCCTGCGGACCGTCGGCGGACTCTCCGCCGCCGTGGCCCTCGGTGCCGGAGGCGTCCTCGCCTCCGCCACGGCGGCCGGCGCCGTCGGCGACGCCGCCGGGCTGCACATCGTCGACCGCGGCGAGGCCGACCCCCGCATGTGGTACTACCGCTTCGCCACCAACGAGATCGGCTGGCAGCCCGCCGTCAACGTCCTGCTGCCCGACGACTACCACACCAGCGGCCGCACCTACCCCGTCCTCTACCTCCTCCACGGCGGCCTCCAGGACTTCATCACCTTCGACGTCGCCGGAGTCCGTGCCTGGACCGCGGGCAAGCCGATCATCGTGGTGATGCCCGACGGCGGACAGGCGGGCTGGTACTCCAACCCGGTCAGCACCTTCGTCGGCCCCCGCAACTGGGAGAGCTTCCACATCAACCAGCTGATCCCCTGGGTGGACCAGAACTTCCGCACGTTCGCCGAGTACGACGGCCGCGCCGTCTCCGGGTTCTCGATGGGCGGCTTCGGTGCGCTGAAGTACGCGGCCAAGTACTGGGGCCACTTCGCCTCGGTCAGTTCCCACTCCGGCCCGGCCAGCGTGCGCCGCGACGGCGGCGCGGTGGTCCACTGGGCCAACGTGTCCGCCGCCGTCAAGGACCTCGCGGGCGGCACGATCTACGGCGCGCCCTGGGACCAGGCACGCGTCACCGCAGACAACCCCATGGAACGGCTGGAGAGCTACCGCAACAAGCGGATCTTCCTGGTCGCCGGCACCAGCCCCGACCGCACCAATGCCTTCGACACCTTCAACGAGACCCAGGTACTGGCCGGACAGAGGGAGTTCCGGGACGCCCTCGGCCGCGCCGGCATCCCGCACGAGTGGTACGAGGAGCCGGGCGGCCACATCATCCGCGACTACCTGATGATCCGCGACATCGATGGCATGATCGACCGTCTCCGCAGGGCGTAGCCCTCTGCTCGCCGCCCCGGGGCTCCGCGCGGCGGGAGCCCCCGGGCCCGGTCGCCCCGGTCCACCGCCTTTCCGGGAGGCGGACCGGGGCGCGCGCCGGTCAGCCGGTCAGGGCACCGGCCCGGGCCCCGGCCGGTACGGGGGGTGCGAGCCGGCCCGAGCGGTGGAGGCCGTAGACCGCCGCGGAGCAGCCGAGGCCGAGCGCGAACAGCGCCAGCCACGGGAGTGCGGACATCCCGGCGGACCGGGCCGCGTCCAGCGCGGCGCCCGTGAGCAGGTTGCCGAGCGCGATGCCCACCCCGCAGACCGTGTTGTACAGGCCGTAGTGGGTGGCGACGAGCCGGTCCCCGCAGAGCCGGACGATGGTGTCCATCTCGAAGGGGTACGCCACCATCGTCCCCACCGCCAGCAGCAGGGCGGACAGTGCCGGCGGCCCGGCCGCAAGCAGCCGTGCGAGCGGCCCCGGCCCCACCACCGGGAGCGCGGTGGCGGCCAGCAGCGGCAGGAACGCCGTCCCCATGATCAGCAGCCCCCAGGTCAGCGCCCGGCCCGGCGCCATCCGCGCCTTGCACCAGGCGGTGACCTTCGTCTGGAACAGGATCGTGCTCAGCCCCGAGACCGCGAACAGCAGCGCCACCGCGGCCGTGCCGAACGCGCCTTCGCCGCCGAGGCGCCGGACCTCCAGCGGCAGCGCCATGTAGACCTGGAAGGTCATCACGTAGGAACCGATCATGGCCACCGAGAACAGCAGGAACGGCCGGTTGCCCAGGATCCGGCGCCACTGCGCGAGCACGCCCTCGCGCGGTCCGGCCGTCCGGTCCTCGGCGTCGTTGCCCCGCCGGTCGGGCAGCGCCCGGATCTGTACGACGCTCAGCAGGGCGAAGATGCCCGCCGCGGCCAGGCAGGTGACGCGGAAGTCCACGCCCGTCAGCACCATGCCCACCAGCGGCCCCAGCAGGATGCCCGCCTGGTAGAAGACGTTGAACAGCGCGAACGCCTCGACGCGGCGCTCACCCGCGTCGGCCGCCAGGTACGCCCGGGTGGCCGGGTTGAACAGGGCCCCGGCCAGGCCCGTGGCCGCGGAGGCGACGAGCAGCGCGGGCACCGAGTCGACCAGCCCCAGGGTCGCGAAACCGGCGATGCGCAGCACCAGCCCGGCGATGATCATCGGCTTGTAGCCGAGGCGGTCGGCGAGCGTGCCGCCCACGAGGAACATGCCCTGCTGGCTGAAGTTGCGCACCCCGAGGATCAGCCCGACCGTCCAGCCGGCGAGCCCGAGAGGGCCGGCCAGGTGCGTGGCCAGGTAGGGCATGAGCATGTAGAAACCGAGGTTGATGGTGAACTGGTTGACCATCAACAGCTGGACGCTGCGCTCGTACGAACGCACCTGCGCGAGGGTGGTCCTCATCGGGTCCGCCCCTCCGCCCCGCGCAGCGTGAGCGGGTCCACCACACGGGCGCAGCGGGTCCAGCGCGTGACCTCCTTCTCGTCCAGGCTGCCGATCACCTCGGGCTCGCCGGCCGGAGGCGAGTCCAGCAGGCCGTGCGCGGCGCAGTAGTCGTCGTCGTACACGGTGCCGAGGTAACGCTGCGGCCCGTCGGGGAACACCGCCGCGATCCGGGTCTCCTCCGGGAGGGTGCGGGCCAGCCAGCCGGCGACGAGTGCGACGGCGCCGACGCTCCAGCCGCCGGCCGCGTAGTGGGAGGCGGCGAGCTGACGGCAGGCCCACACGGCCTCCGCCGGCGCGACCCAGTGGACCTCGGAGAACTGCTCGTAGGCGACGTTCCTGGGGTAGATGCTCGACCCCAGGCCGCGCATCAGCCGGGTCCGGGCGGGCTGCCCGAAGATGGTGGAGCCCACGGTGTCCACGCCCACCAGCGTCAGGTCGGGGTAGAGCTGCCGCAGGACGCGCGAGACGCCCGCGGAGTGCCCGCCGGTGCCCACACTGCACACCAGGACGTCGATGTGGCCCAGCTCGCGGGCCAGTTCGAGGGCGAGCGGGGTGTACGCCGTGGTGTTGTCGGGGTTGTTGTACTGGTCCGGGCACCACGAGCCGGGGTGACGTCCCATCAGCTCGCCCACGCGGTCCCGGCGGGCCTGCTGCCAGCCGCCGGTGGGGTGCGGTTCGCGGACGACGTCGACCCGGGCCCCGTACGCCGTCAGCAGCCGGGTCATCGAAGGCTCCAGGCCGGGGTCGGTGACGAGGGTGACGGGGTGCCCGTAGACCATTCCGGCGAGCGCCAGACCGAGGCCCAGGGTGCCGCTGGTGGACTCGATGATCCGGGCCCCCGGCAGCAGCTCCCCGCGGGCGCGGGCGCGCTCGACCATGTGCAGGCCGGGGCGGTCCTTGATGCCCCCGGGGTTGAAGCCCTCCAGCTTCGCCCAGAAGCCGCGCCCCTGCGGGGCGAGGGGCTGTGACACGCGCAGCAGGGGTGTGTTTCCGACCAGCCCGGAGAGGCCGGCGCGGGCGGGGTCGGCGGGTTGGGACACGTCGGTGGCCGAAGAATGCATGGTTCCGCTCTCGTTCGATGGTGCTTCGGGTGGTCGCTCATGGGGATGCCGACCTCGGCCGGGGCGGGGCCCGGCCGTTGGGCATGCGTCAGCCGTTGCGAAGGGAACTACGGGAGCGGACTAGAGCCGCCATCGACAGACGCTGGTCAGGACGGAGCGGCCGGAACGGGCCCGCGGAGCACCCGCGGAGCGGGTCGGCGCCGTCGGCGCGGCACGGGTTCCGGCACCCCGGCCCGGCAGGCCGCGCGCCGCCTGCCCGCCGCCGTCGGGCGCCGGGCCCGGAGCCGTACGTGCCGTGCCGGGGACGGCGGCGCAGGAGGAACCGTGCTCCGGATGCGGATGCGGCCGTCCTTCAGGCGCGGTCGGCCCGGACTGCGGCGCGGCTCCAGCGGCCCGCGACCCGGCGGAGACGGCCTCGTGCCGAGCGCCGCCGGGAGCCCCGGCGCCGTCGAGGAGGTGGGGGAAGCAGACGAGGGCCGCGAGGAGCAGGACGACGGGCACCGCGCCGAGTACGGCGGATGCCCATGGCGGGCCCGGACGGGCCGGGGGTACGCGGGGACGGCGTGACACGGTTCCTCCGTGCGGCGGGCACCCCCGGCCCGGTACGGGCGGGGGCGGCGGCGGATCGCGGGGACGGGCCGGGGGACGGGCCGGGGCCGGTCGGACGCGGACCGGGAACGGACCGGCTGCGGGCAGGGGCCGGCCGGGCACGGGCCGGGGTCACGGCGCCCCGCGTGGGGAGCGCGTGGACCGGCCGGTACGGCTACCGGGGCGCGCGGGTCGCCGTACGGAGGGCTGCGGTGTCTACACCCGCAGGACCGGCGGCGCCGCCGTACGGGCCGGGGCGGATCCGGACGCGCCGGCCGGGTCGCACCCGGGCAGACCCCGGCGGACCTCGGGGGTGCACCGGGTGACGGCCGCCGACGGGGAGGCCGGGGCGTCCACCACCGAACCCTGCCGGGGCGGCACGGGCGCGCACTCGTCGGCCGGGTGGGACGGGCCGTGGCCGTCGGCGGGGGAGGCCTGCGACACGGAGGCGGCCGCGGCCGGGTGGGCGGACGCGCCGGGCGCGTGGGCGCCGTGCGTGCAGATCAGGCCGAGCAGCAGCAGGGCCAGCCCGAGCAGGTGCAGCAGACCCGCCGGCCGGCGGGCCGGCGGCAGGTGCTGCGCGCGGGCTGTGACCACGCCGTGATCTTAGCGTCTCCGGAGCGTGATGACCGGTCGTCAATCGGACGACCCGTGGCCGAACGTGCACCGGGGGCCCGTATGGCGGATCTGCGGGCACCGGCCGGGGCGCCGGCGCCGGGAGCGGATAGGGATGCCGGGACCGCCCCGGGCGGCCGCGTCCCGCGTGCCCGCCCGTCTGTCCGCGCACCCACCGGGAGACCCTGATGACCTGCATCAACCGCCGTGACCTCGCTCTGCTGGCGCTCCGCACCGGCACCGGCGCGGTACTCGTCGCCCACGGGGCGCAGAAGCTCTTCGGGTGGTTCGGCGGCGCGGGCCTGACCGGGACGGCGGCCGCGATGGAACGCATGGGCTTCCGGCCGGGCCGGCAGAGCGCGATCGCCGCGGGCCTGGGGGAGGCGGGCGGCGGGGCGCTGCTGATGCTGGGGCTGGCCACCCCGGCCGCCGGGGCGGCCGCGGCCGGGGCCATGGCGGGAGCGGTGTCCGTGCACGCCCCGGCCGGCTTCTTCAACCAGGGCGGCGGATTCGAGTACCCGGCCTTCCTCGGGTTCACGGCGGCAGCCGTCGGCCTCGCCGGACCGGGCCGCTACTCCGTCGACCACGCCACCGGCCACCACTTCGACCAGCCGTGGACGGTGGCGCTGGCCTTCGGGGCCAGCGCCCTCGCCGCCGCCGCGGTGGTGACCGGCCGGGCCCGGGTCCTGGCGGCCGCGGAGGCGGAGTCGAAGACCGCCGGGCAGGAATGAACGGCCCTGCCCGGCCCCAGGCCCCGATCGGCTCCGCACCCGCCCCGCGCCCGGCCCGGAGCCGGCGGGCCGCCGTGCGCTACCGGTCCTGGGACAGCTCGTAGAGCTCCCGGAACGTGCCGCCCTCGACGGCCAGCAGCTGCTCGAAACTGCCCTGTTCCTTGATCCGGCCGCCGTCGAGGACGATGATCCGGTCCGCCAGGCGGCAGTTCTCCATGCGGTGCGTGACGATCACCGTGATCCGTTCGTCCTTGGTCTCCCGCAGGCCCGAGAACACCCTGTGCTCGCCGCGCGGATCCATCGCGGAGGTCGGCTCGTCCATGACCAGCAGCGCCGGGCGCCGGTGGAAGGCCCGCCCGCAGGCCAGCCGCTGCCACTGGCCGCCGGACGGCTCGTGACCGCCCCACAGCGAGCGGGCCAGCAGGGTGTCGAGGCCCTGCGGGAAGCCGGCGACGACCTCCTTCATGCCGACGGCCCCCAGCGCCTCCCAGACCGCCTCCTCACCGCGCGGACCCGGCTGGCCGAGGGTGATGTTCTCGCGGGCGGAGAAGGGCCAGTACCCGTAGGACTGGGTGACGAGCCCGACGTGGGTCCAGGCCGAGCGCTGGTCCGCGTCGGAGGTCGGCACCCCGTCCCAGGACACGGTTCCCGCCGTCGGGGCCGTCAGCGCCGTCAGCAGCCGGACCAGCGTCGACTTCCCGGCCCCGTTCTCCCCGACGACGGCGACGACCTCGCCCCGGTTCAGGGTCAGCGACACCGGGCCGAGCGCCGGGGTGTCCTTGCCGGGGTAGGTGTACCCGGCCTCCTCCAGCCGGATCTTCTCGGGAGCCTCCATGGCCTGGGGGCCGCGCGGCCCCGAACGTTCGGCCGCCTGTGCGATGAAGGCGGTGTAGTCCCCGAGGTAGAGGGCGTGCTGGAACATCGCCGCCCCGTACACGACCAGCGAGGACAGCGCGGCCGTGGAGGTCCGCATCGCGACGATCGCCGTACCGGCGGCGCCCAGCGCCATGTACCCGCCGACCACGAGCCCGCCCAGCGACAGCCACGTCAGGGCGGTGAACAGCCCGGAGGCGCAGGCGGCGACGAGGTACACCACGAGGTAGCGGGGGGCCGAGCCGGTCATCCTGGAGTCGATGCGCTCGCAGACCGCCGCGTACCAGTGGTGGGCGTACGCCCGCATGCTGTTGCCGCGCAGCTCGTCCGCGAGTTTGGGCGTGGTCAGGTGCCAGCGCATCATGTTGCGGATGTTGCGGGAGGCGATCATCTCGTTGTGCAGGGCGTGGTCGAGCCGGGCGGCGTGCACGGAGCCCAGCCCGCGCGGGACCACGGACAGCAGCAGGAGCGGCAGCAGCACCGGATGGACCACGGACAGCACGGAGGCCACGGCGAGCAGGTCGATCAGGCCGCCGGTGAACCCGAGGGCGTCCTGGAGCAGCATCGAGGACCGGGCCGATCCGGTCTCGGCGGCCTCGGAACGCTCGGAGAAGTCCGGGGCGTCGTAGCAGTCGAGGTCCACGTCCATGTGGGCGTCGACCATGGCGAGGTCGGCGATCGTGCACATGCCGGGGGTCAGCCGGCGAGCCGCGCTCCCTGCCGCGATGGAGGACAGGGCCCCGAGCGCGGTCATCGCGGCGGCGGCCGCCAGCGGCCAGGACGCCGCCGAGACGCGCTGCTCCACGGTGCCACCGGTCAGCAGGGGGCCCATGGCCTTCGAGACGGCGGCCAGGGCGGCGGCCGTGCACAGCCCGCCGAGGACCTGGGCGCAGACCAGCCATGCGAAGGCCGTCCGGTTCACCGCCCACGCCAGCCGGGCGGTGTGGGTGAGGGAGGCCGGGACGCGCCGGGCCATCTGCGCGAGCGAGAGCCGCTCCATGGCCTTGCTGTGCCGGCCCCACCTGAACGTGAACTCCGGCGGGGCGGGCGGGGCGGGCGGGACGGGCGCGGCGGTGGCCACGGCCTGCTTCCAGGGCCGGTGCTGCTTCTCTGACATGCCGGTTCTCCTTCGACTCGCCTGCGGGCAGGGCCAGTTCGGCCCGGATTCCGGCACGGCGAAGCTGCCCTCACCCCGTCGTGGAGGGAGGGCCGGCGCGGGGTCCGGGGGAGCTGGAGGAGTGAGTACACAGCAGCCCCGAGGACGGAGCAACGCGATCTGGCCGACCTGCCGGCGGCCCCGGCCCCGGCCCGCGAACGCCTCCGGTCGGGCCCCGGCCCCGGCTCCGGGCTCCCGGCACGGGCAGAACGGCCGGAACCGGTCGGTGGCACGGCCCGGCGTACGGAAACCGCTTGCGGCGGCCCCGGGTCGACGCGGCCCCGGCCGAAGAGACCCGCGGCGGACCCCATGCGCACCCCGTGCGGGGCCCACCG
This sequence comes from Streptomyces sp. NPDC031479, assembly GCF_055581065.1. NCBI lineage: Bacteria > Bacillati > Actinomycetota > Actinomycetes > Kitasatosporales > Streptomycetaceae > Streptomyces > Streptomyces sp. NPDC031479. The sequence goes on along the minus strand of NZ_JBVIKC010000017.1, from coordinate 146,622 downwards.
CACCGCTCAGGGCATGAGCTCCCGCGTGTCGAGCGGGACGTGCCACGCGTTGCGCCGGTGCAGGGCGTCCAGTTGGGCCTGGAGCGGGTTCGGCGGCACGGCCAGGACGGGGCAGGGGGCGTGGGCCAGGCAGTAGCGGCCCACCGAGGGCCGCAGGGCGCCGAGCAGCCGCCCCCGTGTGCCGGCGCCGACCACGAGCAGGTCGTCCCCGTCCCGGGCGGCGTCGACCAGGGCGGCCCCGGGGGTGCCCCGCACCGCCTGCCCGGCCAGGGCGACACCCGGGCCCGCGGCTCCGAAGGCCCCGTCGAGGACCTCCCGCAGCCGCTTCACCGCGGCCGCCCGGCACTCGGCGTACACGAGGGAGCCGCCGCAGGACGTACGGGACCCCGGACCCCCGCCCGGCGCCTGCCAGGCCAGCACCACCCACAGCTCCGCCCCGCGCCACCGTGCCTCCGCGGCCGCCCGCTGCAGGGCCGTCAGGCTTCCGCTGCTCCCGCTCACACCCACCACCACGCGTCGCCGCACCGCAGGTCCCTCCCCTGTCGCCTCGCCCGTGCTCCCGCGGCGCCGCGCCGCGCCGGAGCCCCTCTCCATTCAACGGCGGCCGGCGCGGCCCGTCCGTCAGCGATCCGTATGAACCCGGGGCCCGGGCGTCAAGGCTGCGTCAGGGGCGGGGGAGCGCGCCCGCCGCACCCCGCTCCGCGCTCACGTCCCGGACGGGGGAGCCACGGGCAGGCGGACGACCAGGCGGGCCCCGCCGGGGGAGTCGGCGGCCGTCAGGGTGCCGCCGTGGTGGGAGGTCAGGTCGCGGGCGATGGCCAGGCCGAGGCCGGCGCCGCCGTGGTCGCGGCTGCGGGCGTCGTCGAGCCGGGTGAAGCGTTCGAAGATCCGCTCCCGGTCCTCCGGCGCGATGCCGGGCCCGTCGTCGGCCACCTCCAGGACCGCGGTCCGCGCCCGGGGGCCGCCGACGGTGCGCAGCGTGAGGTCGACCCGTCCGGCGGCGAACCGCTGCGCGTTGTCGAGGAGGTTGGTGACCACCCGGGCGAGCCACAGCCCGCTGCCCTCCACCACCACGTCCGCCGCCAGCGACACCCGGACGGGGATCCGGTCGCCCAGCCGCGCGTCCACCGTGTCGCGCACCACCTCGCCGAGGTCCAGCCGCTGCGCGGGCACCGGCTGGGCGGCGTCGATCCGGGCCAGCAGCAGGAGGTCCGAGGCCAGCTGCTGGAGCCGCTCGACGTCCTCCAGCGCCCCGCCGATCAGCTCCGGCCACAGCTCCTGGTCCCGGACCGCCAGGGCCACCTCCAGCTGGGTGCGCAGCACGGTGATCGGGCTCCGCAGCTCGTGCGAGGCGTCCGCGATGAAGCGCCGCTGGCGGATGCCGGAGGACTCCAGCCGGTCGAGGGTGAGGTTCATCGTCTCGGCCAGCCGGGCCACCTCGTCGCGGGTCGGCGGCACCGGCACCCGCCGGTGCAGGTCGCGGTCGCCGATCTCGGCGACCTCTGCCCGGATCGCCTCGACGGGCCGCAGGGCGCGTCCGGTGACCCGCCAGGTCACGAACCCCACGGTGGCCAGCAGCAGCGGCCCGCCCACCACGAGGGCGGCGGCGGTGGTGTCGTCGGCGGCGTCCACGTCACGCAGGGAGGTCCCCACGAACACGGCGACCAGCCCCTGTGGCGTCTGCGTGGTCACCTGGACCACCCGCTGCCGGTGCTCGCCACCGAGCGGGCGGACCCGCCAGGTGTGGAAGGACTTGCCCGGACGCAGTGGTGCGACGGGGGCGAGAGCGGGGAGCCCGGCCAGGTTCGGGGTGGACCGCAGCACCCGGCCGCGGGCGTTCACCACCTGGACGAAGTCCGCCCCCAGGCCGGCGGGCCGCATCCGGTCGAGGTCCCCGGCCGCCGCGAGCCCGGCGACGGTCTCCGCCTGCTGGGCGGCGTCCCGCTCGGCGTTGCGCAGCAGGTCGGCCTTCAGCAGGCCGAGCAGGGCGAAGGAGGCCACGGCCAGGGCCACGGCCACCACCACGACGGCGCCCGCGGTCGCCCGAGCGCGTACGGTCGTGGGCCGAAGCCGTCCCGGGCGCCACGACGGGATCCACCGCGGCAGCCGTGCCACCGGGCCGCTCAGCCGGCGCAGGGCCGAGGCCAGGGCATCAGCCACCGTCGACCGCCAGCCGGTAGCCCGCGCCGCGCACGGTCTCCAGGGCGGTGCGGCCGAAGGGCGCGTCGATCTTCCGGCGCACCGCGCTCACGTGGACCTCGACCACGTTCGGATCACCGTCGAAGGCGCTGTCCCAGACCTGCTCCAGGATCTCCCGTTTGGGCACCACCTCGCCCGGACGCCGGGCGAGGTACTCCAGGACCGCGAACTCCCGGGCGGTCAGCCGGATCTCCGTGCCGCCCCGGGAGCAGAAGTGCCGGGCGGGGTCGAGCGTCAGGTCGCCGAAGGTCATGGTCCGCGGGCCGCGGCGGCCCGTACGCCGGCCCAGGGCGCGGAGCCGGGCGACGAGCACGAGGTAGGAGAAGGGCTTGGACAGGAAGTCGTCGGCGCCGGTGTCCAGCGCCTCGGCCTCGTCGTACTCGCCGTCCTTCGCCGTGAGCATCAGGATCCCGGCCTCGTGGCCCGCCGCGCGCAACCGTGAGCAGACCCGGTAGCCGTTGAGGCCGGGCAGCATGATGTCGAGGACGATGAGGTCGTAGTCGTGCTCGGAGGCCATCCACAGCCCCTGGAGCCCGTCGTGGGCCACGTCCACCGAGAACCCCTCCGACTGGAGCCCGCGCTGCAGGGCCAGGGCCAGCCGTCGTTCGTCCTCCACCACCAGTACGCGCATGGGAACAGGGTCTCAGGCGCCCCGGGCGGGTGGCTGAAGAGGTCTTCAGGTGGCTTCAGGTGGGCTTCAGCAAGCGCTCCGCATGCTCGGGGCCGAGCCGGGTGCGGTGCCCGGGTGCATGAGGAGTGCCGGTATGTCTGAGTTCTACCCGCCGTCGGAACCGTCGGAGCAGTCCGGGCAGCCCGAGCCCGCCCAGGAGGGCAAGCCCGGCGGGCGCAAGCGCCTGGCCCGGGTGCTGCCCCGGGGCAAGGGCGCGCGCTGGGCCGCCGCGGGTGTGGCCGCCGTGGCGATCGTGGGCGGCGGGGCGGCGGCGGTCGCCGTGGCCGAGCACCACGAGCGGGCGGGCAAGGGCCACCGCGTCGAGTGGGCCGAGGGGGGCCACGAAGGCGGGCGCGGGCACGGTCGCGAGGGCGGCCCCGGCCGCGCCCACGAGGGCAAGGGCGAGGGCAAGGGCGAGCGCAAGGCCCACCGGCAGGGCGCTCCGAAGGTGCGCGACGGCGCCGCCGTGCCCGGTATCGCCCCGAAGCAGGCCCCCGCGCCCGCTCCGCTGCCCTCCCTGCCGATCGGGCAGGCCGCCGAGAAGGCCGCGGGCGCGGTCGGCGGCGGCAAGGTCGAGGCCCTGCGCCCGGTGGCCCAGGAGGGCGGCGGCAGTGCCTGGCAGGCGGTGGTCCTCGGCCCGGACGGCGTCCGGCACGCGGTGACCGTCTCGGGCTCCGAGGGCACGGTCAGCGGCAACGTCGTCATGGACGGCCGCCGGGCCCGGTAGGCCGGCTCCCCGCCCGCCCTGCCCGTCCCGCGCGCTGCGCGCAGAATGAAGGGGACGTTCTCCGCCCCGGGCGGGGCGGACGGCAGAGGAGGCCGCCGGTGCTGCCGTCGGATCAGCCGGGGGAGGCACGGGCACACGGCCCGATCCTGTCCGAACCGGGATCGCTGCTGGAGCACGTGGCCGTGGCCGTCTTCGGCATGGACGGCGAGGGCCGGGTCTGTTACTGGGGCCCCGGCGCGCAGGACCTCTTCGGCCACGCGGCCGCCGACATCCTCACCCGTCCCGCCGCCCTCCTCTTTCCCCCCGTCGGCCCGGATGCGGCGCCGCCGGGGGGCCCCGCCCCCGCAGGCCCCGACCCCGCCCCCGGCCCGGCCGAACGCCTCGTCGAACGCGGCCGCACCCTCGGGTACTGGCGCGTCCGGCTCCCGGTCCTGCACCGGGACGGCTCCGTCTTCGACTGCGGGTTCCGCGTCTTCCCGGTGACCGGAACCGCCGGCGGCGCCGTGACCATGGGCCTGGTCAGCAGGAGCGACGAGCTCGACCGGGTCAAGGCGAACCTCGCCTTCCTCGACGCCCTCTTCGAGACCTGCCCCATCGGCCTGGTCATGCTCGACGAGGACCTGCGCTACGTCCATGTCAACCAGGCGCTGGCCGACATGGACGGGATCCCCGCCCGGGACCACCTGGGCCGCGCCGCCGCCGACATCATGATCACCTCCGACGGCGGCGAGTTCGCGCGCATGCTGCGCGCCGTCGCCGACGGGGGCACCCCGCTGGTCGACACCCTGGTGGGACTGCGCACCCCGGGCCACCCCGACCGCGACCAGGTGCGTTCGTTCAGCCTCTTCCCGCTCAGCGGCGCGGTCGGCACCCGGTCCGGGGTGGGCGGACTGGTCGTGGACGTCACCGACCGGGAGCGGGCGCTCCTGGAGGCGACGGCCGCCCGCCGGCGCCTCGACCTGCTGGACCGGGCGGCCGCCCGGATCGGCACCACCCTCGACGTGGGCACCACCGCCCGGGAACTGGTCGACGTCGCCGTTCCGGAGTTCTGTGACGGCTCGGTCGTCGAACTGGTGGAGTGGATGGACCCCACCGAGGCCTTCGACCCCCGGCTGCCCCTCTTCACCCGCCGGATCGCCGCTCGGGCGACACTGTCCCGGCCCGCCGTCGAACAGCTCCAGGGCCTCGAACACGTGAAGTACCCGCCGGGCTCCAGCATCCACCGGATGTTCGCCACCGGCCGCCCGCTCCACGTCCCCGTGAACGAGGACTTCACCGCCCGTACGATCGCGCACCCCGAGCGCGCCCGGGTGATCCTGGACAGCGGCCTGGTGAGCCTCCTGATCGCCCCGCTCGTCGCCCGCGGCACCGTCCAGGGCATCGCGATGTTCGGCCGGTCCGCCGACCGGCCCGGTTTCACCGAGCAGGACCTCAGCCTGGCCGGCGAACTCGCCTCCCGCGCCGCCCTCTGCCTGGACAACGCGCGCCTCTACAGCCAGGTCCAGGACATCGCCCTGACCCTGCAGCGCGCCCTGTTGCCCGACGCCCTGCAGCCCGGCCCCCACCTCACCGTCGCCCACCGCTACCTGCCCGGCAGCCGCGTCACCGAGGTCGGCGGCGACTGGTACGACGTGATCGGCCTGCCCGGCGACCGGGTCGCCCTCGTCGTCGGTGACGTCATGGGGCACGGCGTCCCGGCCGCCGCGTCGATGGGACGGCTGCGCATCACCGCGGCGGCGCTGGCCCGGCACGGCCCGGAGCCGCACGACCTGCTCACCGAACTCGACCTCTGCGCACGGGAGTCCGGCATCGAGCTGGCCACCTGTCTCTACGTGGCCTACGACCCCCACACCGGCGACGCCCGGATCTCCGGAGCCGGTCACCCCCCGCTCCTGGTACGCCACCCGGACGGGACCGTCGAGACCCTGGCCGGCGCCATGGGCGTCCCCCTCGGGGTCGGCGGCGTCCCCTTCCGCACCATGCGGACCCACCTTCCCGACGGTGCCGTCCTCGCCCTGTACACCGACGGCCTGATCGAGGCGCGCGGCCGGGACATCGACGCCGGACTGGCCGCGCTGCGCGCCGAACTGAGCCGAGCGGAAGGCTCGTTGGAGGAGATGGCGGACCGTGTCCTGACGGCCCTGCTGCCCGCCGCGCCGACCGACGACACGGTCCTCGTCCTCGCCCGGATCCACGGCGCCACCCCGCCGCCGGCCGGCTGAAGTCAAGAAACCTTGACACGATGTCGGGGATCCTCGGCACTCCCCATGTCTGGTTTTCTTGACATGGGAAGAGGGGCGTCCGCAATGGCCGTCGAAGAGAAACGCGCGTGGATCATGCTGGTTGCGCCGTGACCGCCCTGGGTCTGGCCATGGCCGAAGCGGCGCCGTTCTGGATCGCCAACGCCATCTACCCGGCCTTCGTCCTCTCCTCGGTCCTCGGCTCCACCGTCAAGCTCGTCTCCTACCGCCTCGGCTTCCACCCGTGGTGAGGCCGACCCGGGTCACCAACGCCATCCGGGCGCAGCGCTTCGCCCACGGCGAGATGACCCAGGCCGAACTCGCCCGCCGGATCGGCGTCAGCCGCCAGACCGTGATCGCCATCGAACAGGGCCGCTACTCGCCCACCCTGGAAATGGCCTTCCAGATCGCCGCCGTCTTCGGCGTTCCGCTCGACCAGGTGTTCCAGTACTCCGCCACCCCCCCGCCAGAGGGAGACACGCCATGAGAGCAGTGGTCCAGGACGTCTACGGACCCCCCGAGGTCCTGCGCGTCGAAGAGACCGAACGGCCCGTCCCCGGCCCCGGCGAGGTCCTCCTGAAGGTCCACGCCGCCGGGGTCGACCAGGGCGTCTGGCACCTCATGTCGGGCCGCCCCCACCTGCTGCGCGCCCTGGGGTTCGGGCTGCGGGCCCCCAGGGTCCGGACACCTACACCCGCGAGGACCCCACCGACGGCGGCCGGCACTACGACCTCATCGTGGACACCGGCGGCAACCGGTCCCTCAGCCGGCTGCGCCGGGCCCTCACCCCGCGCGGGACCGTCGTGATCGTCGGCGGTGAGGGCGGAGGGCGCTGGATCGGCGGCTTCGACCGGCTGCTGCGCGCCCAGCTGCTGTCCCCGTTCGTCCGTCAGCGCCTGTGCGGACTGGGCGCGGTCCCCCGCACCGCCGAACTCGCCACCCTGGCCGAGCTGATCGACTCCGGCGCCGTGACCCCGGCCGTGGACCGCTGCTACCCCCTGGACGAGGTCCCCGAGGCGATCCGCCGGCTGCGCTCCGGGGCCGTGCGCGGGAAGCTGGTCATCCGGACATGAGCGTCCGGGCGGCGCGGCCGCGCGGGGCCGGGCGTCAGCGCGCCGCGGTGAGCGCGGCCTCGTCCACCGCGTAGGGGGCGAAGCCGGCGTTGTTCTTGCAGCCGAGTTCCTCGAAGGTGTTGACCTTGGTCTGCGGGTCGGTGTAGGTCAGCCGGAACTTGCAGGCCCCCTTGATGTAGCGGCCCTTGACCCCGCCGGGGAAGTCCACCTCCTTGTTCCAGAGGTAGGGCGAGTTGTAGTTGTTGAGGCGGGCGGTGGCGTTCACGTCGATGCCGCCGGGCGCGTAGATCTCGTAGACCCAGCCGGTCTTCCCGCTGCCGTAGGTGGCGAACTTCTGGGCCACCCACTTCTCACAACTGGTGCTGAGGTGCGCGCTGTTCTGGCCGCCGCCCTTGACGATGTACTCGGCGAGCGGGGTCACCTGCTCGCCCCGGGGCGTGAAGCCGGTCCGGAAGATCTCGTCCACGGTCTCCCGGGTGTCGCCGCGCCACAGGGTGTTGACGTCCGAGCGCCACTGCCACCGCTCGTCCGCCGCGGCGGCGGCGACGGGGCGGGCCAGGGAGGGGTCGGTCGTCGTGCGCCACCAGTCCCAGGCGCGGTACTCGACCGTCGGCCCGCAGGGCGCGGTGAGCGGGTCGTCGTGGACGGCCGCCGCGGTGACGGGGGAGACGGCGGCGGTGGCCGGGGAGACGGTGGCGGCGGAGGCGAGGGAAGCGAGGGAGACGGCGGCGAGCACCCGCAGAGCGGCCTGCAGCATGGTGAGGACCCATCAGTCGATCAATGTGACGGGCCCCTTTATAGGTGCGGGTGCCTGGTCGGGCCGGGGGTGCTGTGGCGGGTCCACCCACATGGGCGGATCAGTCGTACCGGAGAAAGGATCCGCCGCGCGGCCCCGTTGACCCCACCCGTTGACCCCACCCGTTCACCCCACCCCGTCCGCCCCGCCCGTCCCCGGCCCACCGCCGCCGGAGCGGTCAGGCGCCGCCGGCCCCCGCGGCCTCCGCCTCCAGCAGGCGGGACGCCATCGCGCGCATCTCGATCTTGCGGATCTTCCCGGTGACGGTCATCGGGAACTCCTCCACGACGTGGACGTAGCGGGGGATCTTGAAGTGGGCGAGCCGCCCCGCGCAGTACGCGCGCACGGCCTGCGCGGTCAGCGGCTCGGCCCCCTCGCGCATCCGCACCCACGCCATCAGCTCCTCCCCGTACTTCGGGTCGGGCACCCCGATGACCTGGACGTCCAGGACGTCGGGGTGGGCGTGGAGGAACTCCTCGATCTCGCGCGGGTAGAGGTTCTCGCCGCCCCGGATCACCATGTCCTTGATCCGGCCGGTGACGCTCAGGTAGCCGTCCCCGTCCATGACGGCCAGGTCTCCGGTGTGCATCCAGCCCTCCGGGTCGACGGCCTCGGCGGTCTTCTCCGGCTCGCCCCAGTAGCCGAGCATGACCGAGTAGCCCCGGGTGCACAGTTCGCCCGGGGTGCCGCGGGGGACGGTCCGGCCCGACTGCGGATCGATGACCTTGACCTCCAGGTGCGGGCCGACGCGGCCCACGGTGGACACCCGGCGCTCGACCGAGTCGTCGACCCGGGTCTGCGTGGACACGGGAGAGGTCTCCGTCATGCCGTAACAGATGGAGACCCCGGTCATCCCCATCCGCTCGATGACCTCGTTCATGACCTCCACCGGGCAGGGTGAACCCGCCATGATCCCGGTGCGCAGGCTCGACAGGTCGTACCCGTGGAAGCCGGGGGCGGCCAGCTCGGCGATGAACATGGTGGGGACCCCGTACAGCGAGGTGCAGGCCTCCGCCTCCACCGCGGCCAGGGTCGCCGACGGGTCGAAGGCGGGTGCGGGGATCACCATCGCCGCGCCGTGGCTGGTGCAGGCGAGGTTCCCCATCACCATCCCGAAACAGTGGTAGAAGGGCACCGGGATGCACACCCGGTCCCGCTCGTCGTACCCGCACAGCTCGCCGACGAAGAAGCCGTTGTTGAGGATGTTGTGGTGGGAGAGGGTGGCTCCCTTGGGGAAGCCCGTGGTGCCCGAGGTGTATTGAATGTTGATCGGGTCGTCCGGGCCCAGCGCGGCCTGCGCCCGCGCCAGCGCTTCCGGATCGGCCCCGCGCCCGCGCTCCAGCAGCGCCTCCCACTCGGGCCCTTCGAACAGGACGGTGAACTCCAGCCCCGGGCAGCGCGGCCGGACCTCCTCGATCATCGCCGCGTAGTCGGAGGTCTTGAAGCGCTCCGCCGCGACCAGCAGCCGGATGCCGGACTGGCCGAGCACGTACTCCAGCTCGTGGGAGCGGTACGCCGGGTTGACGGTGACCAGGATCGCCCCGATCTTCGCGGTGGCGTACTGCACCAGCGTCCACTCGGCGCGGTTGGGCGCCCAGATGCCGACCCGGTCGCCCCGGACGATCCCGAGGTCCAGCAGCCCGAGGGCGAGGGCGTCCACCTCGGCGGCCAGCTCCGCGTACGTCCACCGGCGGCCGGCGGCCACGTCCACGAGGGCGTCCCGGCCGGGGAAGCGCCGCACGGTCCGGTCGAGGTTGTCCCCGATCGTCTCGCGCAGGAGCGGGACCCCGGAACTCCCGGACGCACGACTCGACGCTACGGACACACGTACCTCCTGCACTCGCTGCGGCGATGACGGCCAACGCGCGCCGCCCATGATCCCCTCCCGGCGGGCCGCAGCACCAGGGGTACGGGGGTGAGCCGTGGGGCAGGGCGTGGACGCATAATCGAGCAGGTGTTCGGGTGCGGGGGTAGGCTGGAACCATGCACGCACTCCAGGGCTCCCTCTTCGACCAGACCGACGAGATCCGGCTCGGACCGCTCTCGCCGGTGCGGCGGACCGGGCTGGGCGCCGGAGCCTGGGTCGACCGGCTCCCCGGCTGGCTCGCGGGCGCCGACGCCCTCTTCGAACGGCTCGCCGCCGACGTGCCCTGGCGCGCCGAGCGCCGGCAGATGTACGACCGCCGGGTGGAGGTACCCCGGCTGCTGGCCTCCTACGGGGCCGGCGAGCCCCTCCCGCACCCCGTGCTCACCGAGGCCCGCGAGGCCCTCGGCCGCCACTACGCGGCCGAACTCGGCGAACCCTTCGTCACCGCCGGACTCTGCCTCTACCGCGACGGCCGCGACAGCGTCGCCTGGCACGGCGACCGCACCGGCCGCTCCGCCACCGAGGACACCATGGTCGCGATCCTCTCCGTCGGAGACCCCCGCGACCTGGTCCTGCGCCCCCGCGACGGCGGCCCCACCCTGCTGCGGCTGCCGCTCGGCCACGGCGACCTCGTCGTGATGGGCGGCTCCTGCCAGCGCACCATGGAACACGCCGTCCCCAAGTCCGCACGGGCCGTCGGCCCCCGGATCAGCATCCAGTTCCGCACCCGCGGCGTGATGTGAGCGGCGATGGCCGGCCGGGCGGCGTGCAGCTGGTGGGCGGGACTCCCGCCCGCCGCCGGCGGCGCGGTCATGGCCGCCGGCATCCTCTCCGTCGGCCTCCAGCTGACCGGCCGGCCCGGCGCCTCGCTGGCCGCGCTGGTCATCGCGGGCGTGCTGTGGCTCCTGCTCGCCGCCGACTTCGCCATCCGGCTCGCCGCCGACCGCGGCCGCTTCCGCGCCGAGGCCGACACCCCGGCCGCCCTCACCGCCGTCGCCGCCACGACCGTGCTCGGCACCCGCCTCTCCCAGCTCGGACTCCAGGGCGTGGCCACCGCCCTGCTCGTCCTCGCCGCCGTGATCTGGCCCGGCCTCCTGTGTGCCGTCATGCGTCACTGGCACCACCGCATGCCCGGGGCGGCCTTCCTCGTCTGCGTCGCCACCCAGGGACTCGCCGTCCTGTCGGCCACCCTCGCCGCCGCGTACCACCTCGACTGGCTGTACCTGGCCGCCCTGGCCTGCTTCTGCCTCGGCGTCCTGCTGTACGTGGTCGCCCTGCGCCGCTTCGACTTCCGCGAGGTGCTCGGCGGGGCCGGCGACCACTGGGTGGCGGGCGGCGCCCTGTCCATCACCGCCCTGGCCGGCGCCGAGCTCACCGCCGCCCCCCTGTGGACCGGCGCCGCGCACACCGCGCTGCGCACCGCCACCCTCGTGGCCCTGGCGATCTCCCTGGGCTGGTACGCCGTCCTGCTCGCCGCCGAAGTCCGCAGCCCCCGTACGCACTACGACATCCGCCGCTGGTCCACCGTCTTCCCGCTCGGCATGACGGCCACCGCCTGCCTCTCCGCCGCCGGACCCACCGGCGTGCCCTGGCTGCGCCCCCTCGGCGAGGTGCTGCTCTGGATCGCGGTCGCCGCCTGGCTGCTCACCCTCGCGGCCTGGGCGGCGCAACCGCGCTGGCGGAGCCCCGGGACGCTCAGTAGGGTCCGGGCATGGCCTACACGTTTCAGGTGACCATCGACTCCTCCGCACCGCACGCGCTCGCCGACTGGTGGGCCGGGGCCCTCGGGTGGGAAGTGGAGCCGAGCGACGAGAAGTTCATCCGCGGCATGATCGAGGCCGGCCACGCCACGGAGGAGGACACCACCACGCACCGCGGCACGCTCGTCTGGAAGGCCGGCGCCGGCATCCGCCACCCCGGCGGGCTGGACCGCGCCCCCCGGGTGCTCTTCCAGTTCGTACTGGAGCCCAAGACCGTAAAGAACCGCGTCCACCTCGACGTCCGCACCGGCGAGGACGACCCCGAGGCCCTCGTCGAGCGCCTCCTGTCCAAGGGCGCCACCCGCCTGCACGAGGGCCGACAGGGCCCCTTCGCCTGGACCACCCTGGCGGACCCGGAGGGCAACGAACTCTGCGTCTCCCACTAGGCCGTCCCTTCCGGGTCGTGGGCCCGAAGATCACATACCTTGCGCGTCCCGGCCGGCGCGCGGGTGCTCCCGGCCGCCGACGAGGTAGCGGGCCAGGCAGACGTCCCTCCCGGTCGTGGGCCGGTCGCATTCGCCCGCGGCCACCAGGAGGCCGGGGCCCTGCGGCGCGATGTCGTAGATCTCGTCGTCCGCCGTGCCGGGGGCGACACGGGTCACGACGAACCCGTCCCTCCCGAAACGCCGGTCGGGACTCCCGTCGGGGCGGTACCGCGCCACCAGGAAATCGCTGTCCACGAGGAACGCGGTCGGGGCGGTCGAACCGCCCACCAGGATCGTCCCGTCGCCCTGCACCACGAGACCTTCGAGGTCCTCGTCCGTCGCGCCCGGACCGACGTTCGTCAGTACCCGACCGCCCTCGCCGAACCGGCCGTCCAGCCGACCGTCGGTCAGGTACCGGGCCAGCGCCAGGTCGAAGGGACCGCCCGCGTCCGCCGATCCGCCGACCGTGAGGCGCCCCTCGCCGTCGATCGCGACGGCCTCGGCGAGATCCGGCCCGTCGTCCGCCGCCATCGGCGTCACCACCAGGCCGTCCGGGCCGAAGCCCGGGTCGGGCCGGCCGTCGGGCCGGTAGCGGGCCACCGCGAAGCTGGTTCCGCCCCGCCCGGCCCCGAGATCGGCGGAGCCCACGGCCACGATGCGCCCGTGCCCGTCCAGCGTCATGTTCTTGAACTGGTCCCGCCCGCCCGCGACATCGCGCACGACGATTCCGTCCGCACCGAAGCTCCGGTCCGGACGCCCGTCGGGGAGGTAGCGGGCCAGAGCCAGATCGCGGCCCTCGGTTCCCGCCCCGGTGCCCGTGAAACCGGCGACGACGATCCGGCCGTCGCGCTGCACCTGCACGGCCTGCGCCTCGTCGTCCCCCGTCCCCGGCGCGACCCTGGTGAACACCTTGCCGCCGGTGCCGAAGCCCCGGTCCAGCCTGCCGTCGGGCAGATAGCGGGCGAGGGCGAAGTCCTCACCGCCCGTCGGGGTGATCGCGTGCCCGACGGCGACGATCTTCCCGTCGGACTGGAGGGCCAGCCGCCAGATGTGCTCGTCCTCGCCCCCGGCGGCGGACATGGGCGTCAGTACCGTGCCGTGCCTGCCGAAGGTGCCGTCCACCGCGCCGTCGGGTGTGAAGCGCTGCACCCGCCACTGCACGCCGCCCGCCCCGCCGAGGTCGGACGAGCCGGACACCACGATCCGCCGCCGGCCGTCGACGACCAGGCCGTTCTCGAAATCGCTCCCGGCGTCCGGAGCGGTCGCCGACACCACCACTGCGTTCCGGCCGAAGCGGGGGTCCAGGCCCGTGCCATCCGTGGCGGCGGCCTCCCCGGCCGTCGCCGTACACACCAGGATCGCCGCGGCGCACAACAGCCGTGTCCTTGACCTCATGGCCGCCGAGTGTAGGAACGCACGCGTCCGCCGCGGGTGCCGGACCCGGTGTGTCGGATCCCCACCCTCCGGATGGCGGCGGACCGGATGGCGGCGGACCGGCGGTCGGATCCGGGGCGCCGGAACGCCGGAAGCCCGGACCCGGTCGGGCGCGCCGACGACGCGGGGCGGGCCGGGGCTTTCCGGTCACGGCACCGGCCGACGTAGGCTGCGCCCGTGAACGTCATCCTCCTCGGCGCAACCGGAATGATCGGGCGCGGAGTTCTGCGCGAGTGCCTGCGCGACGACTCCGTCACCCGGGTCCTCGCGATCGGCCGCACCCCGCTCGGGGTCACCCACCCCAAACTCCGCGAACACGTCGTGCCCGACCCCTCGGACCTCTCCGGCCTCGCCGCCGAACTGCCGGAGTATGACGCCTGCTTCTTCTGCCTGGGCGTCTCCTCCGTCGGCATGAAGGAGGAGGCCTACCGCCGCGTCACCCACGACCTCACCCTCGCCGTGGCCCGCCCCCTCGCCGCCGCCAACCCCCGACTGACCTTCGTCTACGTCTCCGGCGAGGGCACCGACAGCACCGAGCAGGGCCGCTCCATGTGGGCCCGGGTCAAGGGCCGGACCGAGAACGACCTGCTCGCCCTGCCCTTCCGGGCCTACATGTTCCGCCCCGGCCTGGTCCAGCCCGTCAGCGGAATGCCCTCCAAGACCCTGCTCTACCGCGCCGGGTACGTGCTCACCGCACCGCTGTTCCCGCTCCTGCGCCGGTTCGCGCCGAACCTGGTCACCACCACCGAGGCCATCGGTCGCGCCATGATCGCGGTCGCCACCCCCGCGACCGCGCCCAGCGACCGGATCCTGCGCCCCCGCGACATCAACCACACGGGCTCGCGACCGTCGTGACCAGTCATAATTGACTACCGGCCCACCCCTCCCGCACGTGAGAATGGACCATCTCGAACCGGGAGGAACCCCATGAGCCAGGAACGCCTGACTCTGCACGACCTGCTGCCCGCACAGGAACTGGCGGCGGCCATCGACGCCGGGCACGTGACCCGCAAGTCCCACCCCGAACTGCCGCTGTCCATCTACACGTACACGCGCACCGCGCAGTACGAGCAGATCTGGAACCGGGTCACCACGCGCTGCCGCGGCCTCGTCGCCGACGACGCCACAGGAGCGGTCGTCGCCCTGCCCCTGCCGAAGTTCTTCAACGTCGGCGAGCACGAGCAGGGCCGGCCCTACGCGCCCGCCCTGCCCGACGAGCCGTTCGAGGTGTACGACAAGGTCGACGGCAGCCTCGCCGTGGTCTTCCACTACGCGGACCACTGGCGGGTCGCCTCCAAGGGCTCCTTCATCAGCGCCCAGGCCACCTGGGGACAGCGCCGCCTCGACACCCGGGACACCGCGGCCCTCGTGCCCGGCGTGACCTACCTCGCCGAGATCCTCTACCCGCAGAACCGTATCGTCGTCGACTACGGCGACCGCCGGGACCTCGTCCTGCTCGCGGCCTACGGCCCGGACGGCACCGAGGTGCCGCTCGCCGAGGCGGCCGCGCACTGGCGGGACATCGGCTCGGTCGTCACCGTCTGGCCGGCCATGCCGCTCGCCGAACTCCTCGCGCTCACCGAGTCCAACGCCCTCCCCGGAGGGGAGCGGGCGAGCGGCACCGACGCCGAGGGCTTCGTCCTGCGCTTCGCCTCCGGCGTCCGCGCCAAGGCCAAGCTCGGCGAGTACGTACGCCTCCACCGGCTGCTCACCCGCGTCACCGAGCGGGACATCTGGCGCAGCCACGGCGTGCAGCGCTTCGCCGGACTGCCCGCCAAGCAGCTCGCCCAGGGCCTCAACTGCACCGTCGCGGACATCGAGGCCTGCGGCGGCAAACCGCTCGACGAGCTCCTCCAGCAGGTCCCGGACGAGTTCGACGCCTGGGTGCGCGCCGTGATCGACCGCCTGGAGGAGGCGGCCGTCCGCCGCGAGCGGGAGATCGACGAGGCCTTCGCCGCCCTGGCCCACCTGGCCGGCGACCGGGGCGCCTTCGCCCGCGCCGTACGGGAGGTCCCCGACGCCGTGCTGCGCCCCGCCCTCTTCCTGAGGCTCGACGGCCGCAGCACGGAACTGGTCTCCTGGAGGGCCGTCCGGCCCGAGACCTCCGACCCCTACACCACCGACGAGGAGAACTGACCGGTGTCCGAAGAACAGCCCGCACTCCCCGTGGTCCACGTCATGACGGGATTGCCGGCCTCGGGCAAGACGACCGCCGCGCGCGCCCTCCAGGCGGAGGCCGGCGGGCGCATGCGCCGCGTCAACCTCGACGACCTGCGCGCCATGCTCGACCTCCCCGATCCCGAGCGGGGCCGCTCGTACAAGCACGAGCAGACCGTCCTGGCCGTCCAGGACGCCGCGGTGATCGCGGCCGTCGAGGACGGTTTCGACGTGGTCGTCGACAACACGCACCTGACGCCCCACATCCCCAAGCGCCTCAAGGCCGCGGTCGCGGGGCGCGCGACCTTCGTCGTGCACGACTTCACCGACGTGCCGGTCGAGGAGTGCGTGGCCAGGGACGCCGCGCGGGAGCGGCAGGTCGGCGAGGAGATCATCCGCATCCTCGCGGACAAGCACCAGCGGTCCCGCAAGGGCGGCTGGCGGCTCACCGCCGAGTGGCTCAACGACCAGCCGCCGGTCGCACCGTACGTGGCCGACCCGGCGCTGCCCGCCGCCGTGATGTGCGACATCGACGGAACGCTCGCGCTGACCGGCGACCGTCACGTCTACGACTTCACGCGCTGCGGCCTCGACCTGCTCAACGAGCCGGTGCGGTACGCGCTGGACGCCTTCAAGCGGGCCGGGCAGGACACCGTCGTCCTGCTCTCCGGGCGCAGCGAGGACCACCGCGCGGAGACGGAGGAGTGGCTGGCACGGCACGAGGTGCCCTACGACGAGCTGTGGATGCGCGCGTCCGGGGACCAGCGCCGCGACGACGTGGTGAAGGCCGAACTCTTCGACGCGCACGTCCGCCACCGCTACGCCGTCCGCGTCTCCCTGGACGACCGCGACCGGGTGGTCGCCGTCTGGCGCCGGATGGGCCTGCCCACCTGGCAGGTCAACTACGGGGACTTCTGAGCGCGGTGGAGCCCCTGCTGATCGTGGACGCCGCCAACGTCGTGGGGTCCGTGCCCGACGGCTGGTGGCGGGACCGCCGCGGGGCCGCGGAGCGGCTGCGCGACCGGCTCGCGCTGCGCGCGGCGGGGGAGGAGATCGTCCTGGTGGTCGAGGGAGCCGCCCGCGGCGTCGCGTCCGTGCCCGGCGTACGGGTCGACGCGGCGCCCGGCAGCGGAGACGACCGGATCGTGGAGCTGGTCGCCACCGCCGGCGGGCGGCCCTGCGTGGTGGTCACGGCGGACCGGGAACTGCGGGAGCGGGTGCGGGCGTACGGCGCCGAGTGCGCGGGGCCCCGTACCGTACGCCCGGCGGAGTGACCCGGAAGGTCAGCGGCACCACTTCACGGGGGTGATGTCCTTGACGTAACGGGCCGAGACCCAGGCCTGCTTGTACTCCGCGCGGTCCGTGCGGACGTGGTCGTCGCCGCTGCCCTCGGCGCCGTCCTGCATGTCCTCGTCCCTGCCGTCGGTGCCGTCGGCGGGCTCGCGCCCGTCCTCGCGCCCGTCCTCGCGCTGGTCCAGCAGGTACCAGATGTTGTTGCCGTCGACCCGCTCGCCGCGCTTCTTGCACTCGATGGCGAGCTTCTCGTGCGGGTGCACCTTGCCCACGACCTTCGCGTGCGTGCTCGGGTGGCTGCGGACCTTGAGCGGTCCGCGCGAGATGACCTTGCCCAGGGCGTGCCTGGGCTTGGGGTAGACACCGGGCTCGTCGTACTGGGGGTTGTCGTCGGCCGCGTGCATCCGGGCCGGGCCGTCGTCCATCGGACCCTGGTCCGCGACGGCCGCACCCGCACCTGTCAGGCCGAGCACCAGGCTTCCGGCGGAGAGGGCGAGGACGATCCTGGTGGGCTTCAGCATGAGCCGACTCCTCTACGAAGACTTCCGCCCGGCCCGCGCGACGCGGCCGGGGCGGCAACCTGGCGGCTGCCAGGGACGACTATGGCGGCGGCGGGTCACGGGGTTCCCGCGACGCACCGCTCGATAGCCCGATTCGCCCAATGCCCGCCGCGGCCCTCTCGTCTCCGGTCCTCGCATTCACGGTGCGCCCCGGTGGCCGGGGCGTCTCCGTACATCTTGATCACGTCGTTGATGAAGTGCCGTGTCTCGGACGGGCTGAGCGCCTGTGCCTGGAGGTGGTCGTACATGATGTGGTACATGCGCTGGTCGGCGTGTTTCTCCACGTAGAGGTCGCCCGTGAAGCGCTCCAGGTAGACGACGCCCGCGTCGGCGTCGGGGAACGTGAGGGTGGAGAACTGCCCCGTGAGCCCCGGGTGGGATCCGGCGCTGTGCGGGAGGACCTGCACGGTGATGTGCGGCTGCGCGCCGAGAGCGTTCAGGTGCTCCAGTTGTTCGCGCATGACGTCGCGGTCGCCGATGGTGCGGTGCAGCACGGATTCGTCCAGGACGGTCCATAAGCGGAGCGGCCGGGCGGGGTGATGGGCGCGGTGCTGGCGCCGCAGCCGCACGTCCAGACGGACCGCGGCCTGCTCGGTCGGAGGGCAGGGGATGGTCGCCGCGATGATCGCGGCCGCGTAGGCGCGGGTCTGGAGCAGCCCGGGGATGACCAGCGGCTCGTAGGAGTGGATGGCGACGGCCTCCGTCTCCAGGCCGATGTACACGCCGTAGGGGACTTCCCCGCAGGCGACCCACCAGCCCTGCCGGGCCGATTCCCTCGCCATGCGCATGAGGGAGTCGATGACCCCGAGGTCGGTGACTCCGTAGAGTCGGCACAGATCGCGCACGTCACGCGGATTGATGGGGCGGCGGCCGGTCTCGATGAGGCTGATCTTGGGCTGGGACACGAGCAGATGCTTGGCCACCTGCACGGACGTCATGCCCGCTGCCCGCCGGAGCTGGCGGAGCTCGGCGCCGAGGCGGCGCCTCCTGACCGTGGGACTTCCGTTCGCCGTCACCGGCGGGCACCTCCAGCTCAAGGACCTCCACGCGGGCCCCGTCGCCCCACGGCCGATATCGGCAAACGAATTCTGCATACCCGGCCCGACCCACAGCGCATCAGCACGACGACACCACCTGTTCGGACTACAGCGGGAGGTGCGCGCGTCGCTTTTCCGGTAATGAGGTGGCCGGGGCGGCCGGGGTGGCGGGGGGTGGCGCGAACCCGGCGTCGCCGGAGGCGTCCGCCCCGCAGCGGTGCTGCGGGGCACGTGCCGGGGCGGGGGTCAGGAGGTGCCGGAGATCCACCGGCGGACGGTCGCGTGGGTGACGTCGTCGAGCGCGGAGAGCACTTCGATGGCACGGAGATCGGCGGCGAGCGGCCGGATGCCCGCGCTGGTCAGGCAGGCGTACAGGTCGAGGCGCCGGCGTTCTTCGGGACCCGGGCCGCGCGGAGGGGGCCCGGAGCCGGGTAACGCTTCACGGGCACTCGTTTCCCCGGAGTCCGATAAGCCCCACATGCCCGGGAACCGATAGGGGTCCAGCTTCCTCCGGGGCATCCACGGGATGTGGGATGAACGCTGCCACGCATTCATGCGAGAACCTCCGTGCGTGTGTCACTTGTGGCGATGGAGCGGCGGCGTGTCCGTGCGGCACGGCACGGCCCCGGCGGCCGGCCGGGTGTCCGCGGATCGGCCGGGGTTCACCGTGGCTGGTCCTGCAGGGCTCGGGCCCCGGCCGCGATGACCTCGGCGAGCCGGTCGGCCAGGTCCGTGCTGCACCCGCCGAGCCGGACGAGGCCGCGGCAGCCCACCGGTCCGTCGTTGCTGAGCGAGGGAAGGACCAGGCCGGCGAGGGCCAGTGCGGCCTTGAGGTTGGTGACTGCTGCCTCACCGGCCTGGTACGCGGCGTCCTGCTTGCGCTGGTACCGGATTCGTTCGGCGCGGGTGAGATCGTGGACCACGGTGCTGCCCTTTCGTGATGGACGGGAGAACGGCACGCTGAAGCGCGTTGCCGGTTCGGGTGGTTGGGGAGGGGCCGGGCCGGGGTCGGCCGGGCCCGGGTCCGCCCCGGAGACGCGGCCGTGGCCGTTCCGTGCGGCAGACCCGTTGGGCTGAGAGCGTGCGCAGCCCGTGACCTATCGGATTCGGGCTTCGTTCCTGAGATGGCAGTGATCATGCTCGTGGGGGAAGGACCGATGTCCGAGAGATTGGCGATGCCCGGCTGCCGTGCGCGGCGGTATCGCGGCGCCGCGCTCCGCGCAGCCCCGCCGCGGACCGCGTCACGACTCGTAGCGGAACCGGTAGCCCGGGGAGGAACGGCCGGTGGTCTTGTGATCCGCGACGGGATAGTCGGGAAGCGGCGGAACCGGGCTGCCCGGCGTGGCCGGGGGCCGGAGCGGGGCGGGCGTCCGGGGGCGCTGACGATGGCGGGCGGCGGGGTGGCGGGGAGGCCGTGTGAGGGTGATCTGGCGGACGAGTTGCTGGAAGCAGGCCAGCGCCGCGATGGGGGGAAGGGTGGCCGCCGCCTGCGCGGCGAACGTCCGGGGAGCCTGGGCCACGCACAGCAGGGTGGCGAGGGTGGAGAACAAGAGGACGATGGACCAGGAGTGGATGGCGCGGCGCTGGTGTAGGGCGGCCCGGAGGATGGACAGCGAGGCGACCATCCAGGGTCCGCAGATCAGCAGGGGCCACCAGATGACGATGTCGTGCGCCGTACGCGGTCCCGCGGTCTGACGCAGGGCGTCCGAGATGGCCAGGCCGCTGAAGACGCTCACCACGGCGGCGATGACCGCGACCAGCAGGGCGGAGAACAGGCTGCCCGTACGGAACAGGGTCAGTATCGGGGCCCTCGGATCCCTCGGCGCCTTCTGCGCCTTCGTCGGGACGCGGCGATGCCCGTGGGGGGCCTCCGGGCGCGGTCCGACGTAGAGGGACTGGGTCGGTCCGGTGGCGAGGCCGGCGGCGACCGCGTCACCGGTTTCGTCGAATCCGATCGGGCCGAGCGGCTCCGCCTGCCTCGTTCCCCTGGCCTCCTGCAGGAGGTAGGCCAGCTCCTCCGCCGGATCCCACGTGTAGTTCACTTCGTCCAGCCCGTTGAGCGGTTGCCTGAGAGCCGCCTGCTGTTCGGTGTCCGGGCCGGGGAGGAACAGGGGGACTTCCGGCAGGCCGTGGAATCCGCTGCCGTCGTGGTGGCCGTACTCATACAAGGGAGTTCCGCCCGGAGTGCTCGCCGGTGGACGGTTCGACCACTGCCGCCTCGTGGAACCGTCGGGTGAAGTCGTTCTCGATCGCCCTCATCGCCTCCAGGAAGTCCTCGAAGATCGAGGACGAGTAGTGGAGGTCGACGTCCTTTCCGTCGCGGTGCAGCGTCGCGCCCTCGTGCATCGCCCAGCCTGCCGAGACCGCGGTGTAGGTCCAATTCCCCACCCTCGTGCCGTCGGCGTGGACGCCACGTCCATCGTCTTCCGGCACCCGTGGAAAACTTGCCAAGTGGTTTGCTTTTGTCATAGTCCACCCAACGGTCCGGGCGCCGGGGAGGATGTGCTCCATGCAGGTGAGGGTGGCGGAGCGGGCGGGGATTGACCGGTGTCTTTATCGGTTCTACACACGCCGGGAGCGCATCGGGCCGGCCGTCCGCACCCCGTGCGAGCTGCGGTTCTTCCGGTCGGCCGCAGAAGGGGCCGCGCGATCGGGCGCGGCCGGGGTGTGCGGCCCGCCGTCGGCGCACGGTCGCCGCGCCGGCCGAGGACGCGCACTCGGCAGCTGCCGCGGCGCTCGTTTTCCACTGCGCGCCCCCAACGGCCGGAATCTGCACGGCGTGTCGCGCGACCCGTCCACGGATGACTGCAATCGGCTGACAGGGCGAAACTCGTCATATGCCGCTGCGTTATGTCGAGGTGTCACCGGGAGCCACCGGTGGCGGGCACCTCCATCTCCGTCATGGAAAGGAACAGCTGTGACAGACGCCCTCCTGTGGATCGGGCTGATCTGCGCCGCGCTGGGTACGGCAATCACCGCCTGGACGTCATCAGGGGTGGGCCGTATGCACTACACGGACAGCCGGGAGCTACGGCGCGCGCAGTGCTTCAAGGACGTCCTGTCCCGGCACGTGGACGAAATGCACCCCCGGCACGGCCGCGTGGCCGAAGCCCCACCGGCGGTCAAATACGGCATCTGCCGCGGTCCTTGTGATGTGACACGGCCGGGGAGCGGCCCGTGCGGACCTCCTTCGGTTCCGCAGCAGCCACAGGGACGGGACGTAGCGGGCTCGTTGTGATCCGGCCGACGGCACGGGCCGCGTCGAACACGTCGACGCAGCGCCCCGCGGCGCGTCCCGGATGCGCCCGGCCGGGGCCGGGGCCAGAGTGGGGCGCATGGGTATCGAAGACTACGGCGGCGGGCCCGGCGCCCAGCAGACCGGTGTACTGGTCGTGACCACCAACGACGTTCCCGGTTACCGGGTGGAGCAGGTCATCGGGGAGGTGTTCGGGCTGACCGTCCGCTCCCGGCACCTCGGCAGCCAGATCGGCGCGGGCCTGAAGTCCATGATCGGCGGTGAGCTGAAGGGCCTCACCAAGACCCTCGTGCAGACCCGCAACCAGGCCATGGAACGGCTCATCGAGCAGGCCAAGGCGCGGGGCGCGAACGCGGTGCTGATGATGCGCTTCGACGTGACGGACGCCGCCGACGTCGGGACCGAGGTGTGCGCCTACGGAACGGCCGTGGTCCTGGTGCCCGCCTCGGCCTGAGCCGCTCGCCGAACCCGCCTCCGGCCACCGGGCCCCCTGGGTACGGTGGCACCCCGGGCCGGGGATCGGACGAGGAGGGGCCATGGACCGACGCGAGTCAGCGGCAGAGGTGTTCGACGCGCTGGGGGAGCGCTACGAGGAACTGTTCGGCGAGGTGCCGGGACAGATCGAGGCCCTCGACTGGCTGGCGGCCCGCCTGCCCCGCGGGGCACGGGTGCTGGACGTGGGCAGCGGCACCGGCCGGCCCACCGCCGACCGGCTCGTCCGGGCCGGCTGCGAGGTCACCGGGATCGACGTCTCGGCGGCCATGGTCGAGGCGGCCCGCGCCCGGGTCCCCGGAGCCCGTTTCGAGCAGGCCGACGTGCGTACGTACGTGCCGCCCGGCCCGCACGGGTACGACGCCGTGTGCTCCTTCTTCCCGCTGCTGGTCATGGACCAGCCGGAGGTGGCCGCGGCCCTGGAGCGGATGGCGTCCTGGGTCGCCCCCGGCGGCTACTTCGTGCTGGCCACGGTGCCCGGCGACATCCGCGGCCTCGACATCGAGTGGATGGGCCACCGGGTCACCGTCAGCAGTCTCTCCACGCAACAGCACCTGGAGCGGCTCGCCGGCGCGGGCCTGGAAGTGCTGCGCCACCACACCGCTTCCTTCCGCCCCGCCGATCCCCTCGCCGGTCCCGAGGAGCACCTCTTCTGCTACGCCCACAGGCCCGCCTGAGCTCCCCTCCCCCCGGCAACCCGGCAACCCGGCGGGCCCGACGGGCGGGGGGAAGCCGTCCCGGCGGGCCCGTGAGGGGCGGGCGGCGGATCAGCCCCGGGCGTCCCCGCGGCGCAGCCCGAGCGCCAGCCCGGCGATCACCACCACCAGGCCCAGCCACACCGCCGGGCCCGGTGTCCCGCCGCCGCCGAGCATCCCCGCGCCCGCCGCCGCGAGCGGTGCGACCCCCGCCAGCAATCCGGCCCGGCCGGATCCCACGGCCGCCACCGTCCGGTACCAGAGCAGGAAGGCCACCGCCGTCACGAGCACCGCCAGGTACCCGACCGCCGCCCACTGCCCGGCCGTGAGCGCCCCGAGCCCGGCCGTGAACGCCGTCGGCCCGGATGCCGGCCCGGAAGCGGGCCCGCCCGCGAACACCGCGAGTCCCGCCAGCATCACCGCCCCCAGCCACACCGCGTGCACGGACACCCCCCACGCGCCGTGACGCCCCAGCACCGGCACCGCGAGCAGGGTGAAGCCCGCCTCGCAGGCCAGTGCCAGCGCGGCCCACCCCACCCCGACGGCATCGGTGCGCCCGGTCCCCTCGACCAGTACCGCCCCCGCCACCACGACCGGCGCCGCCAGCAGCACCCGACGGCTGGGCCGGCGCCCCTCCAGCAACGGGCCGACGAGCCCGAGCAGGATCGGTACGGAGGCCACGGCGACGGCGATCACGGCGGGCTCGGCGTGCGCGACACCCCGTACGACGGCCACGTTGAACAGCACCAGGCCCGTCGCCGCGATCCCGGCCAGCCACAGCCACTCCCGCCCCCGGGGCCGCACCAACGGCACCCGCGCGACCCGCGCGAGGGCCACCAGGATCAGGGCGGCGGCCGCGTACCGGACCGCCTGCGAGGCGAACAGCGGGGCCCCGACCAGGGACCGGGAGACGGTGACGCTGCTGCCGACCAGGGCCATGCCGATGACGCCGGGAACCAGGTCGCGCGGGGAGACGGAGGGCGTCGGCGCCACGGACGGTGAGGCGGATGTCGCGGAGGTGCTCATGCCGTCCAGCCTGAGGGCACAATGGTCCGGTGAGCAGGTCCAAAGAAGGCGCCGATCAGGGGTCCAAAAGCGGCTCCGACTTCCTCCAGCTCGACATCGGGCAGGCCCCGCCCGGCGGCCGCACCGCCTGGCTCGCCGACCGCCTGCGCGCCGCCATCGCCGACGGCACCCTGCCCGTCGGCAGCCGGCTGCCCGCCGGCCGGGTCCTCGCCGCCGAACTCCGGGTCTCCCGGGGCCTGGTGACCGAGGCCTACCAGCGCCTCGCAGAGACCGGCCAGGTGGCCGGCCGCGGCCGGGGCGGCACCGTGGTCGTCGCCGCCCCGCCCCCGAAGGCCGCGGCCCCGCCCCCGGTACCCCCGGCCGCCCCTTCCCGCGGCGGGCTCGTGGACGCGCTGCGCGCCGTGCCCTGCCGGATCGACCTCTCGCCCGGCGTGCCCGACCTCGCCGCCTTCCCGCGCACCGCATGGCTCCAGACCGAGCGCCGGGTCCTCGCCGCCCTCACCCCCGCCGACTTCGGCTACGGCGACCCCCAGGGCGCCCCCGCCCTGCGCGCGGCGGTCGCCGGCTGGCTCGCCCGCAACCGGGGGATCCGCGCGGACCCCGCCGAGGTCGTCGTGGTCGCGGGGGTCGCCCAGGCTCTCTGGCTGCTCGCACAGGTACTGCCCGCGCGCGGCGTGCGCGGGGTGGCGGTGGAGGACCCCGGCTCGCTCGGAGCGCGCCGGCAGCTGGAGTTCGCCGGGCTGGACACCGTAGGCGTACCCGTGGACGAGGGCGGGCTGGACGTGGCCGCGCTGCGGGCCGCCGGGGCGCGGGCCGTGCTGCTGACCCCGGCGCACCAGTTCCCGACCGGTGTCGTCCTCGACGGCGAGCGCCGCCGCGAGCTGTTGGACTGGGCCGCCGCCGGGGGAGTGGTCATCGAGGACGACTACGACGCCGAACACCGCTACGACCGCGCCCCCGTACCCGCCCTGCGGGCACTGCTCCCCGAGGCCGTCTGCTACGCCGGAAGCGTGTCCAAACTGCTCGCCCCCGCCCTCCGGCTGGGCTGGCTGCTCGTCCCGCCGGGCCTGCGGGAGGAGGTCGTCGCCGCCAAACGCCACGCCGACCTCGGCAATCCCGTCCTCGCCCAGCTCGTCCTCGCCCGCCTGATGGACTCCGGCGAACTCGAACGCCACCTGCGCCACCTGCGCCGCCGTCACCGCGGCCGCCGGGACGCGATGCTGCGCGCCGTCGCCGGGCTGCTGCCCGGCGCCCGCGTCCACGGGGCGGCCGCAGGCCTGCACCTGATGGTCACCTTCGACGGCGCCTCCTTCGACGACACCGCCCTGGCCTCGGCCGCCCTCGCCCTCGGCGTCAAGACCCACCCGCTGTCCTGGCACCGGCTGCGTCCGGGCCCGCCCGGCCTGGTCCTGGGCTACGCGGCCGGACCGGCGGGCGAGATCGAGGAGGGAGTGGCCCTGCTGGGCCGGGCCTTGCGCGGGCTGACGGACACCGGCCGCCAAGATCGAACGGGTTGACACCACCCGCACCCGGTGCGTGTAATGGGCAGCGGTGTCGCGTGACGCCGGCCAAAGAGCAGTGGGCCGGCCGGCGGTCGGGCGGAACACCCCTCACCCACGGGACCCGCCATGAGTGCACACTCCGCGCCCCGCAGTTGACGTAGAGCGGCAGCCGCGTACCGGCTCGCCCGTCAGCTCCGCCACAGCATCCCCCGTACGGACGTCCGTACGCCTTCCTCCGCACACCCCGGAACCGGCAACTCCCGCGCCCCGAGGCCCGTAGGACGCCGGACGGCGGTGTGCCCCGCCACACGCACCGGAGAGACACCACCGTGCCCACATCCTTCAACCAGTCCGTCATCGACGAGTTCCGTGCCAACGGCGGCCGCGTGGGCGGCCCCTTCGAAGGCGCCGACCTGCTCCTGCTGACCACCACCGGCGCCCGCTCGGGCGCGCCGCACACGACACCGCTCGGCTACGTCCGCCACGACGGGGCGCCGGTCGTGGTCGCCTCCAACCTCGGCTCCCCGCACCACCCGGACTGGTACCACAACCTGCTCGCCCACCCCCAGGTCCGCGTGGAACTCGGCACCGACACCTTCGAGGCGCTCGCCGTACCCGCCGAAGGGGCCCGCCGCGAGGCCCTCTTCGCCCACGTGCTGGAGGCCGCACCGGGCTACGCCGACTACCGGGACCGCACCGCCCGTACCCTGCCCGTCGTCGTCCTCGAACCGGCCGAACCCGACGGATGGCGCACACCGGGCGAGGTCCGCACCCTCGCGGGGAAACTCCTGGAGGTGCACACCTGGCTCCGGGCCCAGCTGCGCCACGTCAGCGCCGAGACCGAAGCCCACCTCGCGGCCCGCGCCGCGCACACCGGGCCCGGCGAACCGCCCGCGCCCGGGCTCGCACTCCAGATCCGCCAGCGCTGTCTGGCCTTCTGCCAGAGCCTGGAGTTCCACCACACCAGTGAGGACGCGCACCTCTTCCCGGGGATCGCCGCCCACCACCCCCACCTGGCGGACACGTTCGAACGGCTGCGGGAGGAACACCGCACGGTGGCGCGGATCCAGGGCGAACTGGTCGACCTGCTGGGCCGGGTGGCGATCGCCGAACCGGAGCGGCTGCGGTCCGGGCTGCGTCGGATGACCGCGGAGCTGACGGCCCACCTCGACCACGAGGAGGAGACGCTCCTGCCGCTGCTGGAGGAGGTCCCCTGGCCGCCCACGGGCCCCGCGGGACCCCCTTCGGACCGGCACTGAGCGGGGGCGGAGGACCGGGGAAAAGTTTTTCGGGAACGGCGGCAACCGATCCGGGACTCGCACGTCGTGGAGGGGTGAAGGGCGAAGTTCCGAGCCCTCGACCCGACCGTGGAGAACCAGAGTGAAGAACCTGAAGCGCGTTCCCCTGTCCGCCCGCCGGGCCGCCGTCGTCGCGGCCGCCGGGGCGGTCGTCGCCCTCGGCGGCCCGGCCTTCGCCTCGGAGGGGGCCTCTTCCGGCGCGGCGGCGCCCGGCGTCACCGCGAGCGCGGCGCCGAGCCCCGTACCGTCCACCCCGGCCGGTGCGAAGCCGAGCTCCTCGCCGACCACCCCGGGCGGGGGCACGTCGAGCGCCACGCCGAGCGCCGCCCCGAGCCAGCCCGGCGGCGCCAAGCCGAGCGTCATCGCGACCGAGCCGGCGGGCACCAAGCCCAGCGCCTCGCCGTCGGCGCCCGCCGGCGGCGGCTCGGGTTCAGGCTCCGCCGAGCCCTCCGCCGGACCCGGTGGATCCGAGCTCGCGCATACTGGCTCTTCCGCGACCACCGTCGCACTCGCCGCCGGAGCCGTCGGGCTCGTCGCCGTCGGGGCCGGAGCCCTGTACACCGTGCGGCGGCGCACCAGCAGCTGAGGACACCCGTGCTCGACCTCGCACCATCCATCAGCCCCCTCACGCCCGGGTTCGCCCGGGCGTGGCGGGGCTTGTGGTGGTGGCTCTCACGCCGCGAGCGGTCCGCGCCGCCGACGGCCGGGCCAGACGCCCGCCCGAACGCGTCCCGCTACGCGTACACCTACGGCCACGCCCACCCCCTCGGCCCCGACGCCGTCGGGGACGCGCCCCCGCGCCCCCCGACCGTCTCCGAGCTCTACCACGCGCACCGCCTCGCCATGGTGCGCCTGGCGGTGCTCCTCGTCGACGACCCGGGCACCGCCGAGGACGTCGTACAGGACGCCTTCACCGCCCTGTACCGCCGCTACGGGGAGGAGATCGCGGAGGTGGACAACGCCCTGGGCTACCTGCGCACCGCCGTCGTGAACACCTCGCGCTCCGTGCTGCGCCGCCGCCGCACCGCCAGGGCCTGGATCCCGCCGGTGACCGCCGACGTCCCCTCCGCCGAGGCCTCCGTCGTCCTGGGGGAGGCCCACCGCGAGGTGCTGGCCGCGTTGCGCGGGCTGACGCCGCGCCGCCGCCAGGTCCTGGTGCTGCGTTACTGGGCCGACCTCAGCGAGGCGGAGATAGCCGACACCCTCGGCATCAGCCGCGGTGCGGTGAAGTCGAACGCGAGCCGCGCGCTGGACGCACTCGAACGGATTCTGGAGGGACGGGTATGACCCGGGTTACGGGTACCACGCCCGAGGGCGAACGCCCCGTGGAGCATCTGCTGCGCGAGGCCCTGGCGGCCCGGGCGCAGGAGGTCACGGTCGTCACGCTGCGCCCCGCCGACCCGCCGGGACCACACCTGCGCCGGCTGTCCCTGCGCACCCCCTGGGTGCGGCGCTCGGCGTGGACGCTCGCGGGCCTGTCCGGCCTGGCGGCGGCGGCCCTCGCCGGGTTCCTGGTCCTCGGGCCCGACCCGGCCGGGCCCCGGCCGGTGCCGCCCGCCTCGCCGCCCGAGTTCACCTCGCCGACGCCCTCGGGTTCCCCGCAGCCGAGCGCGCCCCCCTCGGCCTCCGTGTCGCCGCCGCCGGCATCCGCGCCGTCGCGGACCCCGTCCGCCGGGCCGACGCCCGGCGCGACCCCTTCGCGGGCGCCCCGCACGGCCCCGCCGACCACGCCCGCGGGCGGGGAGCCGGGTACGGGCTCCGGCGCGGGCTCCGCCCCCTCCGCCACCCCGTCCACCCTCCGCACGGCGGGCACCGCACCCTCCCCGACCCCGGCGGGCAACTAGCCCGTCCTCCGTCCCTCTCCCGCGGGACCGCGATCCGGCGCCCCGTCCGTCAAGGAGACAGGGCCTGGCCCCGGGTGTTCTCGACCGCCGCGACCAGAGGGGCCAGTTCCGGCCTGAGTGCGGCCTCGTCGAGGGCTTCGCGCAGGGCCGTGTCGTTCGTGGGGCGGGCCTCGGCCAGAAGGGCCAGGCCCGCCGCGCTCACATCGGTGTAGATGCCCCGGCGGTCGGTGTCGCAGATGTAGCGGTTCAGCAGTCCGCGGTCCTCCAGCCTGCTGACCAGCCGGGTCGTCGCGCTCTGGCTGAGCACCACCGACTCCGCCACCTGGTGCATCCGCAGGTGGCCCCCCGGGCCGCCGTGCTGTCGGCTGAGCACGTCCAGCAGCGAGTACTCGCGCACGCTCAGTCCGTGCCCCGTCTGGAGCGCCCGCTCGATGTGCGCCTCGATCCGGCCGTGCAGGAGGGAGAGGGCGCACCAGCCCTGGGCGAGGCCCGTCAGTGCGCTGTCCGTGGCCGTCATGGGCTCCTCCGTCGATGGTCCCCGTCGACGGTGCGATACCGCCGAGCTGCTGCGCGGTGCGTCTGTGCCGTGCGCTTCCGCCGTGCGGAGTGCGTGTGCAGTGCGTGTGCAGTGCGTACCGCCAGGATAGGCCACCCCCGCAATAGCCCGCGCTTGCAAATAT
This sequence comes from Streptomyces sp. NPDC031479, assembly GCF_055581065.1. NCBI lineage: Bacteria > Bacillati > Actinomycetota > Actinomycetes > Kitasatosporales > Streptomycetaceae > Streptomyces > Streptomyces sp. NPDC031479. The sequence continues at coordinate 117,591 of NZ_JBVIKC010000017.1, read as the reverse complement.
CCCGCGTCTGCAATTAATGTGGACGAAGGCAAACGGCGAACGCAACATCATGCCGTCCGCCCGCCCCCGTACCCCCCCCACCCCCTGAAGGGCACCTCCCTCATGCCTCTCGCCCTCCTCGCCCTCGCCATCGGGGCCTTCGGGATCGGTACCACCGAGTTCGTGATCATGGGCCTGCTCCCCGAGGTCGCCGCCGGTTACGGCGTCTCCATCCCGACCGCCGGTTTCCTGGTCACCGGCTACGCCCTCGGCGTCGTCCTCGGTGCCCCACTGATGACCGTCCTCGGCACCCGCGTACCCCGCAAGCGCATGCTGATGCTGCTCATGGGCCTCTTCGTCGCGGGCAACGTGCTCTCCGCACTCGCCCCCGCCTTCGGCATCATGCTCGCCGGACGCGTGGTCGCCTCCCTCGCCCACGGTGCCTTCTTCGGCATCGGCGCGGTCGTCGCCGCCGGACTCGTAGCCCCGGACCGGAAGGCCGGCGCGATCGCGATGATGTTCACCGGCCTGACCGTGGCCAACGTCGTCGGAGTCCCGCTCGGCACCCTCGTCGGGCAGACCCTCGGCTGGCGCGTCACCTTCCTGGCCGTCGCCGCGCTCGGCGTGATCGGCCTGCTCGGCATCGCCCGGCTGGTCCCCGACCTCCCCCGCCCCGAGGGGGTCCGCGTCCGTCACGAGCTGGCCGCCTTCCGCAACGTCCAGGTGCTGCTCGCGATGGGCATGACCGTCCTCGGCTTCGGCGGGGTGTTCGCCGCCATCACCTACATCACCCCGATGATGACCAACGTCGCCGGCTTCGCCGACACCTCCGTCACCTGGCTGCTCGTCCTCCTCGGCCTGGGCATGGTCGCCGGCAACCTGGTCGGAGGCCGGTTCGCCGACCGGGCCCTGATGCCGATGCTGTACACGTCCCTGGGCGCGCTGGCCGTCGTACTGGCCCTGTTCACCCTCACCGCCCACACCCGGACCGGCGCCGCCGTCACCCTCTTCCTCATCGGCGCCCTCGGCTTCGCGACCGTGCCCCCGCTGCAGAAGCGGGTCCTCGACCAGGCCGCCGGAGCCCCCACCCTGGCCTCCGCCGTCAACATCGGCGCCTTCAACCTCGGCAACGCCCTCGCCGCCTGGCTCGGCGGCCTCGTGATCGCCGCCGGCCTCGGCTGGACCGCCCCTGACTGGGTCGGCGCGGCACTCGCCGCCTCCGCCCTCGTCCTCGCCCTCGTCTCCGGAGCGCTGGAGCGCCGTACGGGACGAGCGGCGACGGCGAGCCGGACCGTCGCCGCCGGGGCCCCCGCCCCCACCACCCCCGCCCCCGCCCCCACCACCCCCGTCCCGGCCCACCACTGATCCCCCTCCCAGGAGCACCGCCATGTCCCGTACCGCCACCGCCCCCCGTACCGCGGTCGCCCCGCTGACCACCGGGGACGCCGAACTGCTCGTCGCCACGGCCACGGCCGCCGCCGAAGCCGCCGGGGTCACGGTCAGCGTCACCGTCCTGGACGCGGGCGGCCACCCGCTGGCCTTCCGCCGCGACGACCGGGCCGTGCTGATCTCCGGCGAGACCAGCACCCGCAAGGCGTACACCGCCCTCCAGCTGAACGCCCCCACGGCCGGCCTCGTCGACGCGGTCCAGCCCGGCGGCCCCTTCCACACCCTGCCCACCGCCCTCGACCGGCCGCTGCTCTTCATCGCCGGCGGGCTGCCCGTCCACCGCGACGGCCGCCTCGTCGGAGCCATCGGCGTCGGCGGCGGTGCCCCCGAGCAGGACCACGGCTTCGCCGCGACGGCCGTGGACGCCCTGGGCTGAGCCCGGGCCTGCCCGACCCCCGGGTCGCGCCCCCGTGTCCCCCGTGCCAGGTTGGTACGGGGGACACGGCGGCAGGACGGGATCGACATGGGCCAGCGCACGAGGCGGCTCCGGCGGGGCCGGGCCCTGACCACGGCGGCGGCCGCCGCGCTGGTCGCCCTCGCCGTGCCCGCCTGCTCCGCCGGAGCCGAGCCGTCCGGGGCCGGCCCCCGGAGCGCGGGCACCACCGGATCCACGCCCTCCCCAGCGGCGAGCCCCGCCGAACCGCCCTCGCCCCCGCCGTCCGCCCACCCGCTCTCCACCGCCCCGCGCACCGTCCCGGCCGTACGGGAACACCACCCCGCCCGCGGCCCCGGCTGGAAGCCCGCCCCGGCGGCGCGGGTCGTCATATCCCCCGCGGACAGCAAGGCCCTGTCCGACGAGGCGAAACTGCTCGCCGGCGAGCTGAAGCTCGGCTACGCGGAATCGACGCGGCCGGGGCCCGGCGACGTCCAGCTCGCCCTCGCGGCGAAGGGCTCCGGCCCGCCCGAGTCGTACACCCTCACCGTCCAGGACGGCCGGGTCCGGATCACCGGCCCCGACGAGGCGGGCGTCTTCTACGGAACCCGCACCCTCAAACAGGAGATACGCGGAACCGGCTCCGCCCCCGAGGGCACGGTCGAGGACGCGCCCGCCAAACCCCAGCGCGGCCTCAACCTGGACATCGCGCGCAAGAACTTCACCCCCGCCTGGATAGAGAACCGGCTGCGCGAGATGGCCGACCTCAAGCTCAACCAGCTGGGCCTGCACTTCTCCGACGACCAGGCCTTCCGGATCCAGTCCGACACCCACCCGGAGATCGTCTCCACCCCGCACCTCACCAAGGCCGACGTACGCGGGATCAACGCCCTCGCCGCACGCCTGCACATCGCGGTCGTCCCCGAGATCGACTCTCCCGGACACCTCGGCGCGGTGCTGCGCGCACACCCCGAACTCCAGCTGCGCGACGTGAACGGCCGGGCCGTCAAGGGCGCGGTGGACATAGCGAACCCCGCCTCCGCCCGCCTCGTGGACGAACTGTTGCGCGAGTACCTGCCGTTGTTCCCCGCCGGGGCCTGGCACCTGGGCGCCGACGAGTACCAGGCACTGGTCGTCCGCGACCCGCAGGCCTCCTTCCCGAAGCTCGCGGCCGCCGCCCGCGCCCGCTACGGGCCCTCCGCGCGGGTCCAGGACCTGGCGACGGGCTGGCTCAACGACCGGGCGGCCGTGGTCCGCCCGTCGGGCAAGGCCCTCAAGGCCTGGAACGACGGGTTCTTCCGCGGCGGCGTCGCCACCGCGGCCCCGGACCTCCAGGTCGAGTACTGGACCGGCAAGGAGATCGGCGCCCGGCCGCCGCTGGAGTACCTGAGCGCGGGCCGCAAGGTCGTCAACCTCAACGACGAGTACCTCTACTACGTGCTGGGCCAGCCCAACCAGTTCACGTACCCCACCGGCCGGCGGATCTACGAGGAGTGGACCCCGCGGGTGCTGCGCGGCACCACCGCCGTCCCGGCCCGCTACGACGCGCAGATCCTCGGCGGCCGGCTCGCCGTCTGGGCCGACCTGGCCGGTGCGCAGACCCAGGACCAGGTGGCCGCGGGCATCCGGCTCCCCCTGGCCGCCCTGTCCCAGAAGCTCTGGGACGCCCGCACGCCGCAGGCCTCCTGGGCCGACTTCCGGGCCCTCGCCGACCGCGTCGGCTGATCCGCCGCCCTCTTCTGCCCGTGAAGGCCGCCGATCGGCACGGGACTTGGCCGGATCCGCGCGGAAGCGCACGCCGGGGCGGAGGTCGTTCCCGGAGCGCGGGTGGGCGGGAACGGTCCGGAGCCGGTGTCCGGTCCCGGTCCGGATGACGCCGGGAGATTCCGTCGTGGCAGCGTGCGCGCCTGCGGGGCCGGAGGCGGAGGCGATGAGACATCGGTAGACCTCTGTGGCGTGAGGGGGAGGAGGGGCGCGAGAGCGTCCCGCCGCGGCGTATCGGACCCACGTTCGATCGGGCTTGAATGTGGCCGGCCGCCACGGCAAACGCGGCTGAGACGGAGATCGCCGGATCGAGGTAATGCCCTCGGCCTCAGGACGATCACCGGTTCCGCCGCCGTTACTGTTTCCACGGATTCGGGCGGACTCCCCGGATGTCCGTCCCCCTTGCTCCTGTTCCTCTTTCTTCCTCTTTTCACCGGTTGACCACCCCGCCCGTGAGCGACGACGGTCACCGCCCCCGCGAAGGAGAGCTCGCCCGATGACCGTTGACGCCAGCACGGAGGCGCAGCCCGCTCCGCCCCGGCAGTCCAGCCTGGGTACGGCGGCCGCCCGCAACCTTGCCACCACCACCAAGTCCGCCCCGCAGATGCAGGAGATCACCTCCCGCTGGCTGCTGCGGACGCTCCCCTGGGTCGAAACCAAGGGCGGCACCTACCGGGTGAACCGCCGCCTCAGCTACACCGTCGGCGACGGGCGCATCGAATTCGTCCAGGACGGCGCCACCGTCCGGGTGATCCCGCGGGAACTCGGCGAACTCGCCCTGCTGCGGGGCTTCGACGACGTCGAGGTGCTGGGCGCCCTCGCCGCCCGCTGCGTCCAGCGTGACTTCGGGCCCGGCGAGGTCCTCGTCCAGCGCGGTACCCCGGCCGACCGGATCCACCTGGTCGCCCACGGCCGGATCGCCCAGACCTCGGTCGGCAAGTACGGCGACGAGGTCGCCGTCGCGGTACTCGCCGACGGCGACCGGTTCGGCGAGAACGCCCTGCTGGACGCGGACGCGGAGTGGGACTACAGCGCCACCGCCGAGACCGCGGGCACGCTGCTCAGCCTCTCCCGCGCCGACTTCGCCTCCGTGCTGTCCAACGCGCCGCAACTCCAGGCACACGTACAGCGGTTCAGCAGCCTGCCCCGGCAGCGGCAGAACAAGCACGGCGAGGCCGAGATCGCCATGTCCGCCGGCCACACGGGCGAGCCCGAGCTGCCCGGCGCCTTCGTCGACTACGAGCTCAACCCGCGCGAGTACGAACTCTCCATCGCGCAAACGGTCCTGCGGGTCCACACCCGCGTCGTCGACCTCTACAACGGCCCGCACAACCAGACCGAGGAACAGCTCAGGCTCACCATCGAGGCGCTGCGCGAGCGCCAGGAGCACGAGCTGATCAACAACCGCGAGTTCGGTCTGCTGCACAACGCCTCCTTCAAGCAGCGGATCCAGACCCACTCCGGCCCGCCCACCCCGGACGACCTCGACGAACTGCTCTGCCGCCGGCGCGGCACCAAGCTGTTCTTCGCCCACCCCCGGACCATCGCGGCCATCGGGCGCGAACTCAACGCCCGCGGGCTCTACCCGGACCACGTCGACCTCGGCGGTCAGCAGGTACCGGCCTGGCGCGGTGTCCCGATCCTGCCGTGCAACAAGATCCCGATCAGCAAGGACAACACCAGCTCGATCCTCGCCATGCGCACCGGCGAGGACAACCAGGGCGTCGTCGGTCTGCGCCAGACCGGTCTGCCGGAGGAGTACGAACCGGGCCTGTCGGTGCGGTTCATGGGGATCGACGAGCAGGCGATCATCTCCTACCTGGTCACCACGTACTACTCCGCCGCCATCCTCGTCCCCGACGCGCTCGGCGTGCTGGAGAACGTGCAGATCGCGCGGAGCCGCGACTAGGGGGTGACCCGGCCCGACCCGCCGGACACCCCTCGGGGGTGTCCGGCGCGCGTGCTCCTCAGGAGCCCGTCCGGCCCGTCCGGCCCGGAGCGCCGGGACCCGGCGACCGCGGCCCGCCCCGCCGGCACGGCCCCGGCCACGGCTGCGGCCCCGGGCCGCCCGGCGCGGGTCCGCCCCGCACCGCTGCGGCCTGCCCGCGCGGTGGCGTGTCCGGCGGTGCCCGCGTGCGCGGAACCGTGCGCCTGCGCGTGCCCGAGATCCGGAACAGCCCACCCACCTCACTTAGGAGCCATGGATGCCCGACTCCGGGACGTCCCCCCTGCGTTCGGCCCTTCCCGGCACCGTTCTCCGGCCACCCCTGCCGACCGGCCCGGCGCTGCCCTTCGGGCCCGCCGCCGGGACCTCCGTACCGGGGGCGGAAGCGGCCGCACCGGCGGTGGAGGGCGCGGGCGGCGACCTCGCCGCCGGGGCGGTGCGGGAGGCCGGGACGGCCGCGGTCCCGGGCCCCAACCCCGCCCTGGACCGGATCGTCCGCGGCCCGAGCGGCATGGGGACGTCAGGGCTGTACCCCGCCCGGCGCGTACGGCCGCCCGTACCGTCCGCCGCGGCGGACGCTCCGGCAGAGGGCCGGCCGATCCCCGGCCTCTACCACCATCCCGTGCCGGAGCCCGACCCCGTCCGGGTGGCGGAGGTCAGCCGGCGGATCAAGCGGTGGGCGGTGGACGAGGTCGAGGCCTACCCCCCGGAGTGGGAGGACCAGTTCGACGGCTTCTCCGTGGGCCGCTACATGGTCGCCTGCCACCCGGACGCCCCGACCGTCGACCACCTGATGATCGCCACCCGGCTGATGGTCGCCGAGAACGTCGTCGACGACGTCTACTGCGAGGACCACGGAGGCTCGCCGGTCGGCCTGGGCGGAAGGCTTCTGCTCGCCCACACCGCCCTGGACCCGCTCCACACGACGACGGAGTACCAGGGGGTGTGGGCCGAGTCGCTGCTCTCGGACGCCGCCCGCCGTTCCTACCGTTCGGCCATGGCGTACTTCTCCGAGGCCGCCACCCCGTCCCAGGCGGACCGGTTCCGGCACGACATGGCCCGGCTCCACATGGGGTACCTCGCCGAGGCGGCGTGGGCGCAGACGGACTACACGCCCGAAGTGTGGGAGTACCTGTCGATGCGGCAGTTCAACAACTTCCGCCCCTGCCCCACCATCACCGACACGGTCGGCGGCTACGAGCTCCCGCCGGACCTGCACGCCCTGCCCGCCCTGCAGCGGGTCATCGCGCTCGCCGGCAACGCCACCACGATCTCGAACGACCTCTACTCCTACACCAAGGAGCTCAAGAGCCCCGGCAAACACCTGAACCTGCCCGTGGTGATCGCCGAGCAGGAAGGTCTCTCCGACAAGGAGGGCTACCTGAAGGCGGTCGAGGTCCACAACGAGCTCATGCACGAGTTCGAGGCCGAGGCCGCCGCGCTGGCCGCCTCCTGGCCCGACCCGCGCCTGCTGCGCTTCCTGCGGGGCGTGGCCGTCTGGGTCGACGGCAACCACTACTGGCACATGACCAACACCTACCGCTACAGCTTGCCCGACTTCTGGTAAGAGGAATGGACTTATCTGTGACCACTGAGATCACTCCCACCCGTGGCGCCTCCGCCTTCATCCCCGCCCCGGCGACGCCCTACCAGGGCGACATCGCCCGCTACTGGAACGAAGAGGCGCGGCCGGTGAACCTGCGTCTCGGCGATGTCGACGGCCTCTACCACCACCACTACGGCGTGGGTCCCGTCGCCACGGAGGCCCTCGGGGACCCCGCCGACAGCACGTACGAGAAGAAGCTGGTCGCCGAGCTGCACCGGCTGGAGTCGGCCCAGACCGACGTACTGCTCGACGGCCTGGGCACCATCGGGCGCGACGACACGCTGGTGGACGCCGGCTGCGGCCGCGGCGGTTCGATGGTGATGGCCCACCAGCGCTTCGGGTGCAAGGTGGAGGGCGTCACCCTGTCGGCCAAGCAGGCCGACTTCGCCAACCAGCGCGCGCGTGAGCTCGGCATCGGGGACCACGTCCGCGCCCGGGTCTGCAACATGCTCGACACCCCCCTGGAGAGCGGCTCGGTGTCCGCCTCCTGGAACAACGAGTCCAGCATGTACGTCGACCTGCACGACCTGATGTCCGAGCACTCCCGGATCCTCAAGGTCGGAGGCCGCTACGTGACCATCACCGGCTGCTGGAACCCGAAGTACGGCCAGCCGTCGAAGTGGGTCTCGCAGATCAACGCCCACTTCGAGTGCAACATCCACTCGCGGCGCGAGTACCTGCGGGCCATGGCCGACAACCGGCTGGTCCCGCAGACCGTCATCGACCTCACCCCGGACACGCTGCCCTACTGGCGGCTGCGCGCCACGTCCTCCCTGGTGACGGGCATCGAGGAGGCGTTCATCAGGTCTTACGAGGACGGCTCGTTCCAGTACGTCCTGATCGCCGCCGACCGCGTCTGACGTCCGGTCCGGGCCCGTGATCCGACGGGCCCGGACAGGCTGGGCGGACGGCTACCAGATGGAGTTGACCCACTCCGGGTGGTCGATGAACGGGTTGCGGTTGTGCTGGTAGGTGTCGAAGATGACCTGGTTGCGGCGCTGCTCGAAGGCGTCCGGCGGGTCCTGCTGGTTCCACTGCTTCAGCACGCTGATCCGGCCTATCGCGGGCGCGGTGCCGTTGTTGACCTTGTCGTTGACCTCCAGGTCGGCGAAGCCGTCACCGCCGTCGTAGCGCACCGCCATGTACAGCAGCATCCGCGCGACGTCGCCCTTGACCGCGTCCCGCGGCTCGAAGGAGTCGGCGTCGGTGTAGCTGCCGGGGGCCTCGGCCACCGGGCTGCCGCCCATGTCGAAGTCCTTGTTGCCGCGCGTGCTGTTGACGGTGACGTCCTCGGGGCGCAGGTGGTGCAGATCGGTGCCCGGGCCGGTGGCGGTGCCGAAGTCGCCGTGGCTCTTGGCCCAGACGTGCTCGCGGTTCCAGTCGTTGACCCCGCCGCCGTTGCCGGCCTTGGACTGGGAACGGCCGGAGTAGACGAGGATGACGTTGTTGGGGTTCGCCGGGTCCTGGTCGGTCACCTTCAGCGCGTTCCACACGCCGTCGTACGTGACCTTGGACTGGTTCTTGATGATGTCGTGCAGGGCCGTCTTCAGCGCGGCGCCGGTCTTGCCCTCGGCGGCGGCGTAGTACGCGTCGACCGTGGTGGCCGTGGTGGCCGCGGCGGGGGCGGCGTGGGGTGCCGCCGTCCGCTGGCCCGCCGTGGCGGTGGCCGGCACGAGGAGCAGCGCGGCCGCCGCCGCGGCGGCGGCCCAGGGGGTCGTACGGGAGATTCTCATGACGTGGGGGATACCTCTCCACACGCACCGTCCCCACCATGGCAGTTGGCAGGGTGTCTGGTGGCAGAGCGAGAGTCACATTGTCATGTGCCCAACAGGTAAAGGCCATGTGTCGGGGGCGCGGACCTTGGGGTTTGCCGTCCGGCCGGCTCGGGCACGGTAGCGGTGGCCTCGGCAGGGCCGAGGTGACCGTGCAGAGTCCTACCGGGAGCAGCCCATGGCAGCGAAGATCCTCATCGTGACCGGCGACGCGGCGGAGTCGCTCGAGGTCCTCTACCCCTACCAGCGCCTGCGCGAGGAGGGGTACGAGGTGCACATCGCGGCCCCCTCGGTCAAGAAGCTGCGCTTCGTCGTGCACGACTTCGAGGAGGGCTTCGACACCTACACGGAGAAGCCCGGCTACACCTGGCCGGCCGACATCGCCTTCGCCGACGTCGTTCCCGGGGAGTACGCCGCCGTGGTCGTCCCGGGCGGGCGCGCGCCGGAGTACCTGCGCAACGACCCCGACGTGCGGCGGATCCTGGCCGCCTTCGCCGGGGCCGACAAGCCGATCGCGCAGATCTGCCACGGACCGCTGATCACCGCCGCGAGCGGGGCCCTGGACGGCCGCCGGGTCACCGCCTATCCGGCGCTGGAGCCGGACATGAAGGCGGCGGGGGCCGGTTTCGAGGACTCCGAGGCCGTGGTCGACGGCACCCTGGTCTCCGCACGCGCGTGGCCCGACCACTCCGCGTGGATGCGGGAGTTCCTCACGGTCCTGCGGGCCAAGGCGCCGCTGGCGTAGCGGTCAGCCGGTCGCTTCGAGGTTGGCGCACATGCGGGCGAGGACGGTGACGGCGCCGAGGTACTCCTCGTCCGTGACGCCGGCGGTCACGCTGCCCCGGGTCGCCAGGATGAGCCGTTCGGCGTCCGCGTGGCCCCGGTCCCCCGCGGTGGTGAGGGCGTACGTCCCGGCGTCCGGGTCGAGCGCGATCCAGCCGCGGGCGGACAGGCCGGAGGTGACCTCGTCGAGGGTGATCGCGCCCTGGTCCCAGAAGGGGCGCAGCCGCGCGGTGAGGCCGGCCGGGCCCTGCGGGCCGTGGGAGGCGAGGGCGTGCAGGACCTGCCAGTGGCGCCGGGTGAGGCCGCTCGCGGTGAGCGCCCGGTCGAATTCCCGGTCGATCAGGGCGTCGAGGTGCTTGAGGTAGTAGCCGATCGGCTTGAGCTGCGACGGGGTGGTCATGGCCGTCCGCCTCTCCATGAAAGATGTAAAACTACAAGTAATTGTTGGTGAGTATGCATCTGGAGGCGGGCATGGGCAAGGCTGACGGGAGCGCGGACGCGCGGGCGGCCGCCGTGCGGCCCGAGGTGGCGGGGCCCGACGTGGTGCGGATCGAGCGGGCCATGGTCTCGATGCGGCGCAGTGTCACCCGGCGCACCCTCTCCCGCCTTGCCGGAGCCGGTACGGCCCAGGGCGGAGGTCCGGCGTTCGACGTCCTCGACGTGGTGGAAGCGGCCGAGGAGGCGGGGGAGCCGGTGGGCGTACGGGGCGTGGCCGACGCCCTGCACGTCGACCAGCCCCGGGCGAGCCGCCTGGTGACGGCGGCGGTGGCCGCGGGCTGGGTCCGGCGGGGCGCCGACCAGGCGGACGGGCGGCGCGCGCCCCTGGCCGTCACCCCCGCCGGGCGCGTGGCGCTGGACGAGGCGCACGCGTTCCGGCGGGCGGTGGTGGAGCGGGTGACGGCGGACTGGTCGCAGGGGGAGCGCGCCGAGTTCGCCCGGCTGTTCGCGCGCTTCACGGAGGGCTTCCAGGAACTGGGCCGCGACCGCTGAGCCCCGCTCCCGTGCGGCGGACGTCGACCGGCGGCCCGGTCGAAGCGGTGACCTGCGCCCATGGCCCGCTCCGTCGGCCTGCCCCCGCCCGTAGGCTCCGCGGCGCGGCGGGTCAAGCGTCCGCCCGTCCCGAGTGCGGCGAAGAACCGGAGGCCGGTGTCGGACGGGCGCGGTCGGTGCGGGCGGGCGGCTTGGGCGCGAGCGGGTGCGAGGGCCCCCGCCGGGGGCGAACCGGACTCCGGGGATGGCTGCGCAGGGGGCGCCGAGGGCGCGGCGCCGCCCGGATTCCGGTCCGGGGGCGTCGCGCGCTGCGTCCGGGGCCGCGCGTACGCGGGCCCGGCGGGCGTCAGCTGCCCGTCGTGACCTGGGGCGCCGGCTCGTACTTGTAGTTCGCCGGCCCGAAGTTCTTCTTCACGGCCGCTTCCCAGGAGCCGTCCGAGACCATCTTGGTGAGCGCCGTGTTGATCTTGCGCTGGAGGTCGTTGTCGCCCTTCTTGACGCCGATGCCGTAGTTCTCGTTGCTCAGCCGCAGGCCGACCAGCTTGAACTTGCCCTCGTTGCCCTTCCTGGCCGAGTACCCGGCGAGGATGGAGTTGTCGGTGGTCATCGCGTCGACGAGGCCGTCCTGGAGTGCGACGAGGCACTCGGAGTAGCCGCCGAGCTCCAGCACGCTCGCCTTGGGCGCGAGGTTGTTCTTGACGTTCTCGGCAGAGGTCGAGCCCGTCACCGAGCACAGCTTCTTGGTGTTGAGGTCCTCGGCCTTGGTGATCGAGCCGTCGTCGGCGCGGACCAGCAGGTCCTGGTGCGCGACGAAGTACGGCCCGGCGAAGTCGACCTTCTCCTGCCGCTTCGCGTTGATCGAATAGCTCGCGGCGACGAACTTGACCTCGTTGTACTGGAGCAGCAGCTCCCGGTCCGAGCTGTACACCTGCTTGAACTCGATCTCGTTCGGCTTGTAGCCGAGCTCCTTCGCGATGTACGTGGCCACGTCGACGTCGAAACCGGTGAAGGTTCCGTCGGTCTCGCGCATCCCGATGCCCGGCTGGTCGAACTTGATTCCGATGGAGAGGGGCTCCTTCGGGGCTTCACCACCACAGCCGGAGGCGGTGGCGGCGAGGGCGATCACTGCGGCGACCGCACCGGCCTTGGGAACCTTCATGCTGCACTCTTTCGTCGGAAACGCGGAACCACGGGTGGAAATCGCGGGAACGGGGGCACGCGCGCAACCGCGGGGGCGTCACGGCACGTGTATGAGGAAGCTAGGAAGGTGACGGGCGCAGCGTCACTAGATCTGAGTAAAACTTGAGGATAACGATCCGGTCCGGCCGAAGATTCTCCGCCGGTTACGGGTCGTCACAGGAGAAGGGGGGGGCGGCGCGTGGCGGACGAAGTGACGGGCGGGACACGGGTCGAGGGGAACGCGCTCCTGTTGGGCGAAGGCGTACGTATCCGGTTCATCCGGACATTGCGCCTCCCGGAATCGGGAACGCACGCGCTCCCGCCCGGTCTGGGGGAGTTCCCGCTGCGGCGGGTCGAGGACTATCCGGACACCGTCCCGCCGCAGTGGCGGGCCAAGGGCGGCGTGATGCTGCCGGTGTACCTGCGCGAGGCGATGTGGCTCAGCTTCGGCGGCTCGCGGGAGCCCGCCGCCCTCCAGGTCGGCGTCGGCAAGGTGTGCGCCGTCTCCGGGGAGCGGTGGACGGGCAGGCTGTCGCGCAAGCCGCAGAACTACGTGGTGCTGCCGCGCCAGCCCTGGCTCGACGGGATCAACTCGGGCGACGGGACGGTGCGCCAGTTCGTCGCCGTGCCGCTCGGGCTCGGGGCCACGGTCGAGGGGCAGGTCACGGGCGAGGAGACCACGGGCGGGGTCCAGCTCCAGGCGTTCGCGCTGAGCCCCCGGGAGCTGAAGAAGTGGCGCGAGGCCGAACGGGAGCGCGCGCTGCGGGTCCGCCCGCCCGCCCCCGGCTCCGCGCCCGCCGGTTTCGGCTACGGCGCCCCGCCGCCGGCCCCGATGGCGGCTGCCCCCGCCCCCCGGGCGTCGGCCCCGGCGATGATGGGGCTCGGCGTCGGCGGGACCATGCGCCAGGAGGTCTACCGCGACGACCGCCAACCGGCCGCCTGGGCCGACAGCCCGGCCGCGCGGGTCTTCGTCCACCTGGTGACGCCGCCCGAGTGGCGCCGCATCACCGGCGAGGACGCGCCGCCGTCCCCCGTGGACCGGGCCGCCTACACCCGGGCCGGCCTGCCCTGGTACGACTACTACGACGAGACCGGCGCCGACCTCCCGGCCGCCGGGCCGCTGGGCGCCGTCAAGCCGGTCGGAGACTGGCTCGGCGACGACCACACCCCGTGGGTCCCCCCGGTCCCCGGCCAGGTGATCCCGCTGGGCAACGCCCCGCGTCCGGGGGAGCCGGTGCAGGACGGGGACTGGTAGCGCAGGGCCGGCCGCCGGGGCGGGCGGGTCCGTCACCGCCCCGGGCGGACCAGGTTTTTCAAACTGGTGATCGATTTTCAGCCGTCGCGTCGGTATGATCACCTCAGCAAGGCCGTAGCGCAGAGGTCGTCGCGCCCAAGCATCGAGCTGGAGGACGTCGGTTCGAATCCGACCGGTCTTGCGTCTCCTTCCGACCGCCGTACCGGCATGCCTCCATGCCGTCACGGCGTCGTGCACGCAGTCAACGAAGTGGTGGGTCGCCGGGCACCGGCGAGGAAACCGGTGGAGTGGTGATGACACAGCCGACGCCCGTACGGTGCCCCGCGATCGAGCACCCCGACATGCCGCTCGCCGATCCGGCGGCGCTGGACCCGCTGCTCGCCCGCCTCGCGGACGCCCGGCCCGTCGAGGCCGACGAGACCTTCCCGCTCGGCACCCTGCGCGCCGACGGCCGCCTCGACCTCTGCAAGCAGGGACTCGGCCCCACGGGGGGCTCCCGGCTGCTGCCCGCCGCCATCGCCTCCCCGCACGCCGCGCACCTGCTGCTCGGCACCAACGCCCTCGGCGACACCGGCGCCCGCACCCTGGCCGAAGCCCTCACCGGCGCGGGCACCGGGCACGGGGTGCACACCCTCTACCTCGGCTGCAACCGCATCGGCCCGGACGGAGCGCTCGCCCTCGCCGGAGCCCTCGCGGAGGACACCACCGTCCGCGCGCTCTGGCTCAAGCGCAACCCCCTCCACGCCGACGGCGCCCGCACCCTCGCCGCGCTCCTGCGCCGCAACACCGCGCTGCGCACCCTCGACCTGGTCAACACCGGGATCGGCGCCGACGGCGTACGCCTGCTCCTGGACGCCCTGCTCACCCGGGGGGCGCCGCTGGAGCGGATCTTCCTCGGCGGCAACGGCCTCACCGCCGAGCACGCCCCGCTGCTCGCCGCCCTCATCCGCGACGCCGGTGTGAGCGAGCTCTACGTACCGGCCAACCACCTCGGGGACGAGGGCGCCGCCGTCCTGGCCGCCGCCGCGGCGGAGGCCGGCCCCGGCCGTCCGGTCCGCCTCGGTCTCGGCGGCAACGGCATCGGCGTCGCCGGAGCACGCGCCCTCGCCGACGCGCTGGACGGGATCGAGTCGCTCGACCTCGGCCGCACGATGTCCGAGCGCAGCCTCGGCTCGACCGGCAACGACCCCGGGGACGAAGGCGCGTACGCCCTGGCCGCCGCCCTCCCCGGCAGCCCGCTGCGCCGCCTGGAACTGCGCCACACCGGCATCACCGGCCGCGGTGCCAAGCAGCTCCTCGCCGCACTGCCCGACGACAGCCCGCTGGAACACGTCGGCCTGGGCCCCGGCCTGCCCCGCCGGGTCAAGCGCTCCTTCACCGAACGGCTGCGCCCCGCCCGCGCGGCCCACCCGGACCTCCGCGCCATCGGCAGCGTGTACCGGTGAGCCCCGACCTCCGCGCGCCCGGGACCCCGTCACCCGAGGCGGCGGCGTCCTGGCTGCGGGTCCGCCGCTACGCCGTACCCGCCTGGATGATCGAGCAGGCCACCCGGCACCGCCTGGCGGGGGACTGGCGGGCCGCGTGCGCCGCCGCGTCCGTCGAGATCGGCTTCGACCCGGCGGCCCTCGCCTCCCGCTACGGCGCCGCCGTGGCCGACGCGGTCACCGAGGACCTGCGTCACCTCGCCCCCGACCTGCTGCGCTGGCACCTGCCCCGGGTCCGGGGCGGGCGCACCACGCTCGCCCCGAGCCGCCGGCTCCTGCTGGCCGCCTACGCCCCGGACGGCGGGCCCCGCCGGGGACGTCTGGTGCCCGTGCTGTACGTCACCACCTTCGGGATGGTGGACGGCCCGCAGCGGCTGCGGCTGGAGTGCCGGCCGCTGTCCCCGGACCACACGGTCGGCAGCCGCATCGACTGGATCACCGAGGACTGGACGGCCGCCCGCCACTTCTGGGACGTACGGCGCACGGCCGAACTCCGGTCCCGCTACGGCCCGGCCGACCGGCTCCCCTTCTTCCGTCCCGACGGCACCCCGCTCGGCGACGGCGAACTGCCCACCGCCGACCCGGGACCCGCCGACGCGGCGGGCCGTGCCGAATGGGCCGCGGTCCTGTCGGCCCGCGGTGAGTTCGTTGAAGCCTTCGCGGTGTCCGGCACGACGCTGGACCTCGACCTGCCGGAGCGGTCGGTCAGCTCGCCCGAACACGCCCTCGCGTCACTGGCGGCCTCCGGCCCGGACCCGACGCGGCTGCTGTCCGAGGTCCGGCTGCTGGCCGCGGCCGGCGCCGGGAACCGCTTCCGCCACGTTCCCGACTGGCGTTGCCGCGTACTCCTGGAACTCCCCTGCACCCCGGCGGAGGAGGGCGCGGGCCCCGCCCTGCCGTTGCGCGTGCGCCTCGCCGAGCCGGACGAGCTGCGCGGGGTGCCCCGGCTGCCCGAGTACGCCTGGAACCCGCTGCCCGACCTCCAGCTGCTGAGGACCGGCCGGATCGCCCCGGGCGCGCTGCACCCCCTGGTCGTCGCCGCCCTCTTCCCCGGCGCCGGCCCGGCCGAGGGACCGCCCGGCCCCGTCGCCCCGCGGCCCGTGCGGGTGCGGTGCACCGGTGTCTGGCACGAGGTCCGCTCACGGGGCGGCGTGCTCGACGTGCCGCACACCGCGCAGGAGCAGCAGCGCGAGAGCGCCCTGCGGGCCTTCGGCGGGACCGTTTCCGGCTGCTTCGCCGTGCGCGAGTCCTGGACCTCGGGCGAAGGGCGGCTCCCGCGCGCCCTGCGGGAGGAGCGCCGGGACCTCTTCCTGCGTGCCGCACACGGGGACGCCCCCGGCGTGCTCGACCTCCTCGACGCCGGTGTCGACCCCCACGTCCGGGACGCCAAGGGCCGCACCCTGCTCCACATGCTGACCCACCTGGAGCACAAGGAACTCCTGCCCCGGCTGCTGGCGGCCGGACTCGGTCTGGAGACCGAGGACGACCCCGGCCGCACCCCGCTCCTGGCCGCCGTCCGGGACGGCGGCACCGCCGGCCTCGTCCGGGCGCTGATCGACGCGGGGGCACGCCTCGACGTGACCGACGAGGCCGAGATGTCCCTGAGCCAGCTGGTGCGCCGCTTCCGGCGCGACGACCTGACCTTCGTACGGGAGCTGGTGGACGAGCGGTACCCGGACATCGGAGCCGACTACTTCGACGAGTACATGGAGTGGCGGGACGAGGAGGAGGCCGACGAGGAGTGGCAGGACGCCTACGAGGACGAGCCCTTCGAGGAGGAAGGGCCGTCGGTCGAGGTCGATCCCTTCGGCGGGGTCGAGGAGACCGGTCCGGCCGACGGGTCCGAAGGGGCGGAGGGGGCCGAGGGGTCCGGAGGAAGCGACGGAGCAGGGGAAGGGGGCGGGGACCGGTGAGCACCGCGCGCCCGCTGCACGACCCGGCCGGACCGCTGGCCGCCGCCGACGCCCTGAACGCCCGGCTCGGCGCCACCCGCAGCGAACCCGCAGTCCTTCCCCAACTCGAAGCCCTGGCACTGGCCGTGACGGCCAACCAGCCCGTCCTGCTGTGGGGCGAGCCGGGCATCGGCAAGTCCGCCGGCATGGAGCGGCTGGCCGCCACCCTCGGGGTCGGGCTGGAGACCGTCATCGCCAGCGTCCACGAGCCCTCCGACTTCGCCGGGCTGCCGATCGTCGGCGACGACCCCGCCACCACCGGCGTCCCGATGGCCCCGCCGGACTGGGCGGTGCGCCTGGCCCGTACCGGACACGGACTGCTGTTCTTCGACGAGTTGTCCTCCGCCCCGCCGGCGGTCCAGGCCGCCCTGCTGCGGGTCGTCCTCGAACGCCGGGTCGGCAGCCTGGTGCTGCCCCCCTCGGTACGGATCGTCGCGGCGGCCAACCCGCCGTCCAGCGCGGCCGACGGCTGGCACCTGAGCCCCCCGCTGGCCAACCGGTTCGTCCACCTCGACTGGAGGCACGACCCGCTCACGGTGGCCCGCGGCATGGCCGGCACCTGGCCCGAGGCGGCCGTCCCCACCGTGGACCCCGCACGGGCCGCGGGCGCCGCAGCCCGCGCCCGGGGCGTGATCTCCGGGTTCCTCACCGCCCGTCCGGGCCTCGTCCACCACCTGCCGAACGACGCCGAGGGCCGCGGCCGGGCCTGGCCCTCCCCCCGTACCTGGGAGATGGCGCTGCGCCTGCTCGCCACCGGGTACGCGGCCGGCGCGAGCGGCGAGGCGCTGTCCGCCGTGCTCACCGGGTCGGTCGGTGACGGGGCGGGCCTGGAACTGCTCTCCTACCTGGAGCACCTCGACCTGCCCGACCCGGAGCGGGTCCTCGCGCATCCGGAGGCCTTCGCGCTCCCCGAGCGCGGCGACCGCCAGCTGGCCTTCCTGATCGCCGTGGTGGCCGCCGTGCAGAGCGATCCGACGCGCGCCCGCTGGGAGGCCGGCTGGGTGGTCCTCGCCAAGGCCGTCGACGCCGGGGTGCCCGACGTGGCCGCGCGGGCCGCCGCCGACCTGGCCGCGATGCGGGAGCCGGCCTGGCCCGTACCGGCCGGGATCGACGCCTTCGTGGAGCTGCTCCAGCTCGCCGGGTCCCTGCCCGGCGCCCGCTGACGGGGCGCGGGGCCGTGCGGGGCGAAGCGCCGTACCCGGACCGGGACCGGGTCCCTTCCCCGGACGGGGCGCGGGTCCCGGGCCCGGTCGCGGACCCGGAACCGTCCCCGGGTCCCGTCCTGGACCGGGCGAAGCTGCTCGCGGCCCGGTATTCCGCCGCCGAGGCAAGGCCCTACCTCGCCTCCGCGCTCTACGCCCTCACCGTCGTCCCCTCCCCGGGCCCGTCCGGGGTGGGCACGATGGGTGTCGACCGGAACTGGCGCTGCTACGTCTCGCCCGCGTTCGTCGAGCGGACCCCCGTACCGGAGCTGGCGGGCGTGTGGATCCACGAGGTGGCCCACCTGCTGCGCGACCACCACGGACGCGCCGACCGGCTCCCGCCGGCCGACCAGCGCGATCCCGTCCGGGTCAACATCGCCCAGGACTGCGAGATCAACGACGACCTCCTCGCCGACGGACTGGCCCTGCCCGCCGGGCGGATGGAGCCCCGCCTCTTCGGCCTCGCCACGGGCGGTCTGTTCGAGGAGTACCTGCCGGGGGTTCCCGCGACCCCGCCGCACGGCGTGGACTGCGGCTCCGGGTCACACGGGATCCCGCGCCCGTGGGAGGCCCGGCCGGGCGGGGGAGAAGGACGGGACCCGAACGGGATCGGCCCGGCGGAGGCGGAGGCCCTGCGCCGCGCCACCGCCGGGGCCATGCGGGCCCACCAGCGCACCCGCGGCACCCTTCCCGGCGGCTGGGACCGCTGGGCCCGCGAGGTGCTGGAGCCCACCGTGGACTGGCGCCGCGCCCTGTCCGGGGCGGTGCGGGAGGCCGCGGCCTGGGCGGGCGGCGCCGTCGACTACACCTACCGGCGTCCCTCGCGCCGCACGCCCGCGCTGGGCGGCCGCGTCGTGCTCCCGAGCCTGCGCCGCCCGCTGCCGAGGGTCGCGATCGTCATCGACACCTCCGGGTCGATGGGCGAGGAGGAGCTCGCGGCGGCGCTGGGGGAGGTCACCGGCGTGCTCCGGGAAGTGGGGGTCGGGGGCAACCGGGTCACCGTCCTGGCCTGCGACGCCGACGTGCAGACCGTGAGCCGCGTGACCCGCGGCGGCCAGGTGGAACTGGCCGGTGGCGGGGGCACCGACATGCGCGTGGGCATACGGGCCGCGCTGGCCCTGGCGGACCGGCCGAACGTCGTGGTCGTCCTGACCGACGGATACACGCCGTGGCCGCAGGAGCCGCAGTCCTGCCGGCTGATCGCCGCGCTGATCGGGGCCGACGCCCCGCGGCCGCCGCACTGGGTGGAGACCGTACGCGTCGACCTCACCCGGTGACCGTCCGGACTGGCCGGGAACGTACGGTGCCGCACCCCGTGATCACCTGCGCGTGACAGCATGGCGGGGCGGCACGGGCCAAAGCGGCCGGGCGGAGGGGGAGTTCGATGAGCGCAGTACGCAAGAGTCTGGCCAAGGTGGAGATAGCGCTGCGCTGGGACCCCAGCCCGGCCGGTACCCCCGCCAACGACCTGGACATCGTCGCGGCGGTGTACGCGGCCTCCGACCCGCACGGGGAGCCGGTCTACCTCGTGCACTTCGGCAGCCGCGCCCCCGACGGCACCATCACCCTGACGCGGGACAGCCGTACCGGGCAGGGCTTCGGTTTCGACGAGGTGATGACCCTCGAACTGGACCGGCTGGCGCCGGAGCTGGGCCGGGTGGTGGTCGGCGTGGTGATCCAGGACGCCGGTCCCGCCGCGGAGCACGGCCGCAAGACCTTCGGCGGGGTGGCCGGCAAGGGGCTGCGGATACGCGAGGGCTACACCGACCTCGCGACCGGCGACTTCGAGGAGGTGGCGCACGCCACGGCGGCCACCGTCGCGGAGTTCGTCCGGGACGGCGCGGGCGGCTGGGCGCTGGACGCGCGCCCCCGGGGATTCGACGCGGACCCGGAGGAGTTCGCCCGCGTCATGGGCGCCGCGCGGGGCTGATCCCGCGCGGAACGCCCCGGGAGCCTTGCGGACGGGGTGGCGGCCACTCTGCTCGGGAGTGACCGCCACCCCGTCCGGGTGGCGCGCTGCCGCCGTCCCCACGAGGCAGCGCGGGCAGGTCGCCGTCCGGTCATCGTGGACGGCGGCCCACCGGTACGGGGGTCAGGGGGTGATGCCGAGCGAGGGCAGCAGGGCCGCGTCGACGAACCTGACCAGGTAGTCGGCGTCCGCGTACCGCCCCTCCAGCACCGGCCGGATCCGCAGGACGCCCATCAGCTGCGCCGGCAGGAACTCCACGGCCGGGTGGTCCGCGGCGATCTCGCCCCGCGCCACCGCCCGCGCCACGATCGCGTCGAACGCCGTCAGCTCCGGCTCCACCAGGGCCTCCCGCAGCGCGCCCTGGAGCTCCTCGTCGCTGAGCACCGCGTGCCCGAGCGCCTGGGTGAGGCGGGTGTCGCGCCCCGAGGTGCAGGCGGCGATCCGGGCGGCCTCGCGCAGGTCGCCGGCCAGGGTGCCGGTGTCGACACCGGACAGCGTCCGGTCCCCGCGGCTCGCGCGGCTCGCCCGCAGGGCGGCGGCCACCAGCCGCGGCTTGGTCTTCCACTGCCGGTAGAGCGTGGACTTGCCACAGCAGGCGCGGGCCGCGATGCCCTCCATCGTCAGGGCCTCGTACCCGTGCTCGCGCAGCTGCTCCAGGACGGCGTCGTAGAACTCCTGCTCGCGCTCCGGGGTGATCTTGGAGCGGCGTGCGGTGACCTGGGGCGTCGACGTCATGGGGGTGCGCTCTCCTCGCGGTCTCCTGGGTGGCCGGTTCCGGTGTTCCGAGTGTACGGCTACGGAGGCGTATCGGTACACCTGCGTATCGATACGCGAATGTATCGATACACTGGCGTGTCGATAGGAAGCGGGTACGGACCGACGGGAGACCGCCGGGGGCCCGTGTCCACACCCGAAAGAAGTGAGACCGGGGGATGACCTCCCACACCACGCCCGGCCGGCCGGCCGCCGGGAAGAGGGACGCGCGCCGACGGCTCATACGCGAGCTGCTGCTCGTCGTGAGCCTGTTCGCCGTCTACAAGGCGGGCCGGACGCTCTCGACGGGCCGCACCGACGAGGCCCTGCGCAACGCGGACCGCGTGTGGGACGCCGAGCGCGCCCTGCACCTGCCCGGCGAGGGCGCCGTGCAGCGGTTGCTGATCCACTCGGACGCCCTCGTGCACACCGCCAACACCTACTACGCCGTCGTGCACTTCCCGGCGACCGCGCTGTTCCTGGTCTGGCTGTACCTGCGGCGCCCACGCCACTACCTGTGGACCCGCCGGGTGCTCGCCGTCCTCACCGGCGCCGCCCTCGCCCTCCACCTGTCCTTCCCGCTCGCGCCCCCGAGGATGCTCGGCACCGCGCACCTGGTGGACACCGGGCAGGTCTACGGGCCCACCGTCTACCGGGCCGAGGCGGCCGCCGACACCGTGGCCAACCAGTTCGCCGCGATGCCCTCGCTGCACTTCGGGTGGGCACTGATGCTGGCCATCGGCATGATCGCGGCGACCCGGTCGCGGTGGCGCGCGCTGTGGCTGCTGCACCCGCTGGTCACCCTGCTCGTGGTGGTCGGCACCGCCAACCACTACTGGCTCGACGCGATCGTGGCCACCGTGCTGCTCGGGGCGACCCTCCTGCTGGTCCCCCGCCCGACGGCCGGGCGGGGCGGGGCGGAGACGGGCGCCGGAGCCCCGGTGTCCGCCACGGCGCCGGTCCCGGCTTCCGCGGCCGTCCCCGCGGCGCCGGCGGCCCCCGCCGGCGTCTCCGCGTCCGTCCCGGTCCCCGCGGCCCCCGCCGGTGTCTCCGCCCCCGTCCCGGTCTCCGCGGCCGGCGCGACCGGGCCCGTACCCACCGCCGTCGCGTCCGTCGGGGGGCGGCGGTGAACGCCACCGCCCTCGCCGTCGCGCTCTGCCTCGCCGCCGCCGCGACCTACGCAGCCGCCGCCGTCGCGCAGGAGCGGCTCGCCCGCCGCGCTGTCGCCCGTACCGCCGCCGCCCTGCTCGGCAACGGCGCCTGGTGGTGGTCGGCCGGGCTGAACGCGGCCGCGGCGCTGCTGCACGCCGCCGCCCTGCGCTACGGCCCCCTCACCCTGGTCCAGCCCCTCGGCGCGCTCACCCTGGTGGCCGCCGTTCCGCTGGGCGCGCGCGGCGCCGGACGGCGGGTCGCCGCCACCGAATGGCGGGGCACCCTGGCCACCGTCGTGGGGCTCGGTCTGCTGCTGCTCCCCGCCTCCGGCCCGGCGCCCGACGACACCCTCACCCTCCCCGAGGCCCTCGGCGTCTCCGGTGCCACCGCCGCCGTGATCGTCCTGCTCACCGCGCGCAAGGACCCCCGTTCCGGCCTGCGCCACGCCACCGCCTCCGGACTGGCCTCCGCTGTCGCCTCCGCCCTGACCCAGACCGTCGCCGTGGCGGGCGGCCGGGGCGGCGCCCTGCTCAGCGTCCGGGTGGTGACGGTGGCCCTGCTCGTGGTGGTGTTCGCCGTCGGCGGGATGCTGCTCTCGCAGCGCGCCTACCGGGGCGGCCTCGGAGCCCCCCTCGCCGTGGTCAACCTGGCCAATCCACTGGCCGCCGCCGCCATCGGGATGATCCTGCTCGGCGAACGCATCCAGGGCGGTGCCCTCGGCATCCTGCTCGCCGTCGCCGGAGCCCTGGCCGCCACGCGCGGGGTCCTGCTGCTCACCCGTACCCCGCCCGGCGCCCCGGCCGCGTCCGCCGAAAGCCGTCCCCTCCGGCCGGCCGTGTGACAGCATGATCCGCATGGCTGACCGGTCGTACCTCTCCCTGTGGTCCAGGAACTCCGTCCTCTCCATCGGCTCGGTGGGCTCGGTGCTCTCCATCGGCTCCGTCGGCAGCGTGCTGTCCGTCGGCTCCCTCGGGTCCACGCTCTCGCTGGGCTCGGCGGCCTCCTGGCTGAGCGCGGGCTCCGCCTTCTCCGCCCGCTCCAGCCTCTCCCTGTTCGCCTACCGCTCCCACCACGGCATCGCGGTCGTAGGCGCCGTCACGACCGCGGCCCTGGCCACCGCGCTGCTGCGCGCCCGCCGGGCCTGAGAACCGTTCCGCCTCCGGTGGCGTCCTCCCACGGGAGAGACCCACACCAACGAGCGGAGTGAACGACCATGGGCATCATCGGCTGGATCATCCTCGGCCTGCTGGCCGGAGGCATCGCCAAGATCCTGCTGCCCGGCCGCGACCCCGGCGGCCTCATAGGCACGACCCTCATCGGCGTCGCGGGATCCTTCATCGGCGGCTGGCTCTCCGCGAAGTTCCTGGACCGCCCGATCCCGACCCACTTCTTCGACCTCACCACCTGGGCATCCGCCATCGCCGGCTCCCTCGTGCTGCTCATCGGCTACCGCATCCTCTTCGGCAACTCCCGCGACTGACCCGGCGTACCGCAGTGCCTACGCTGGGCCCGCACGGCGCGACGTACGACAGCTGCGAGGAGCCCCGCACCATGAGCCCCACCCCGGTCACCCCCGTCCCCACCGCCGACCTCTACGACGAGTACGGCGAGGACCTCGGCATCTGTGCCACCCCCTTCCGCCGGATCGGCGGCCGCCGGCTCTTCGCCGGCCCCGTGCGCACCCTGCGCTGCCACGAGGACAACGCCCTGCTGCGCCAACTGGTCAACACCCCCGGCGACGGCGCCGTCCTCGTCGTGGACGGCGGCGGCTCGCTGCGCACCGCCCTGGTCGGCGACCTCCTCGCGGGGGCGGCGGCGGCATCCGGATGGGCCGGGCTGATCGTCAACGGCGCCGTCCGCGACAGCGTCGCCCTCGGCGGACTCGACCTCGGCGTGCAGGCGCTGGGCACCTGCCCCCGCAAGAGCGGCAAGACGGGTGCGGGCACCGTCGACGAACCGGTCACCATCGGTGGCGTCACCTTCCGGGCCGGGGACACGGTCCACGTCGACGACGACGGCATCGTCGTGCTGCCCGCCGGGCACTGACCCGCGGCGCGGACGCCCGGCGCGCCGTACGTTTTCCGCCACCCGCGCACACCGGGACCTGGCGGCGGCGGTCCGCGACCGGTTTCACTGCGGGCCCATGAGACGACACAGGATCAGGATCATGGGCCTGCTCGGCGCGCTGACCCTCGCCGCCGGGGTCCTGGCCGGACCCGCCGCGGCGGCGGGCGCCACCCCGCCCGCCGAGTTCGGCACCGACTGGCACGACCCGCTCACCGCCGCCCCACCCGTGGAACGGCCCCCGACCCGCTCCTGCGAGGTGACCCTCGCCGAAGCGCAGTTCCGGGACTTCACCCCCTACAAGGGGAGCTACGCCCCGCCCGCCGCCTGCGGCCGCTCCGCCTGGGCCAAGGTCGTGCTGCGCCTCGACGGCAAGGTCAAGGGCCGCCAGTACGACCGCCTGGGCAACCTCACCCTCGGCGGCGTGGAGATCCTGCGCACCTCCACCCCCGAACCGTCGCCCGACGGCATCGCATGGTCCGTGGAGAAGGACGTCACCGCGTACCGCGACACCCTCAGCCGCCCCCAGCCCGTCGAGATGCTGATCGGCAACGTCGTCAACGACACCTACACCGGGGTCATCGACGTCAAGGTCACCCTGACCTTCTACGCCGCGGAGGGCCGCACCCCGCCCGCCGACACCCCCGACCTGGTCCTCCCGCTCACCACGCCCGCCGTCACCACGCCGCGCAACACCGAACGGCTCCTCGCCGAGGTCTACGCCACCGGCTCCGGAGGCGGCTGCGAGGAGTACTGGTACCTGACCGTCCCCGACGCCGCCCCCTACTCCTGCAAGGCCGCCGACGGCCCCTACCGCGAGGTGCGGATCTCCGTCGACGGACAGCTCGCCGGCCTCGCCGCCCCCTTCCCGACCGTCTGGACCGGCGGCTGGTCCAACCCCTTCCTCTGGTACGTCACCCCCGGCCCCCGCGCCTTCGACGTCCAGCCCCTGCGCTACGACCTCACCCCCTACGCCGCCCTCCTCAACGACGGCCGCCCGCACCGGATCGAGGTCTCCGTCGCCGGGGTGCCGGCCGGCCAGAGCGGCTGGAGCACCCCCGCCAACCTGCTCCTGTGGCAGGACCACGGCCGCCCGGTCGTCACCGGCGCCCTGACCCGGCACGAGGAGGGCGCCCCGGAGGGCGGCACCCGCTGGACCCCCGCCCCCGGCCCCGGCGCCGAACACCGCCTGGACACCGAGGGCGGACACCGCCTCACCGTCACCGGACACCTCGACACCTCCCACGGCCGGGTCACCACCACCGTCACCCGGGCCGTCCACGCCACCTCCGCCCACCGCTGGACCGAGGGGGAGGACCGTGACGCCCTCACCGCTTCCTGGAGCGACGAGGAGAGCGTCACCCGGGGCGCCACCACCACCCGCACGCAGCGCGCGTACAGCATGGACGGCGAGACCACCCTCGGCCCCGCGGACCGGCTGCGCACCGTGCTGTCCCTCGGCGACCGGGCCGACACGGTCACCCTGCGCGGCGGCCGCGAGGTCGACCGCACCCGGCTCGACGACCGGTACACCGGCGACGCCTCGTACACCGCGAACGTCCCGCGCGAGCAGCGGCACGCCGTCGGCACCACCACCGCCCGCTACCGGCTGTACGGCTCCACCGCGGGAGACGGCTGTTACGACCGTACGGTGGGCACCGCGCAGGGCACCGTGACGGAGGACCGGCGCCGCTGCTGACACCGGCGGCGCCTACGATGACGCCCCATGGACACGAGTGACGCCGGCAGACGGCTGGTCGACGGCCGCTTCGAACTGATCGGCCCCCTGGGCGCCGGAGGCATGGGGACGGTGTGGCGCGCCCGCGACATCGCCCTGCACCGCGAGGTCGCCCTCAAGGAGGTGCGCCCGCCGGACCCGGCCACCGCCGCCGCCCAGCCCGGCCTCGCCGTCCAGCTCCGCGAGCGGGCCGTCCGCGAAGCCCGCGCCCTCGCCCGCCTCGCGCACCCGAACGTGGTGACGATCCACCACATCGTGGAGCCCGCGGCCGGGTCGGACGGCCACCCGTGGATCGTGATGGAGCTCGTCAGGGGCGGCTCCCTGGCCGACCGCCTGGCCGCCGGACCGATGCCGCTCGGGGAGGTGCTGCGGCTCGGTCTCGACGTGCTCTCCGCGCTGCGGGCCGCGCACGCCGAGGGCGTCCTGCACCGGGACGTGAAACCGGCCAACGTCCTGCTGCGGCCCGACGGCGGCGCGGTGCTGACCGACTTCGGCATCGCAGCCCTGCACGGCGCGACCGCGCTCACCTCCACCGGGGTGCTGATCGGCTCGCCCGAGTACATCGCGCCCGAGCGGGCACGGGGCGAGGAGGGGCTGGCCGCCTCCGACCTCTGGTCGCTCGGGATGCTGCTCTACGTTGCCGCCGAGGGGACGCACCCGCTGCGCCGGTCCACCAGCCTGGCCACCGTGGTCGCCGTACTGGAGGACCCGATCCCGGCGCCGGTGCGCTCCGGCCCGCTGGGCCCCGTACTGGAACGCCTCCTCGTCCGGGACCCGGCGGCGCGGCCCGACGGGGCGGCGCTGGAAGCACTGCTCAAGGACGCGAGCACCGCTCTCGCGGCGGGGACCGCGGGCTCCCGCACGGCCGGGCCCGCCGCCGTCCCCCCGGCCGGTCCCGGCCACTTCGGGCCGCCCGCCCCCGCCCCGGCCGCCCAGTCCGTTCCGCCCGGGGCGCACCCGCCCCACGCGCCCTACGCCCCCGGCCCGGCACCCGCCGCCACCGTCCCCGTGGCGCGCGAGGACGGCCGCCGCCGCCCGCGAGCCCTCCCCGCCGTCCTGCTGGCGGCCGCCCTGGCCGCCGGGATCCTCGGCGCGGTGCAGTGGCTCCCCGACGGGGACACCGGTACCGGCGCCGGTGCCAAACCCGGCGGCGGCGCGAGCTCCCCCGCGACCGCCACCCCCGCGGGCTCCGCCCCCTCCGGATCCGCGCCCGCCGCCCCTCCGCTGGGCCCCCGCACGAGCGCCCCGGCGAGCCAGGCCGCCACCGCCCCCAAGGGGAG
Organism: Streptomyces sp. NPDC031479; assembly: GCF_055581065.1. NCBI lineage: Bacteria > Bacillati > Actinomycetota > Actinomycetes > Kitasatosporales > Streptomycetaceae > Streptomyces > Streptomyces sp. NPDC031479. Next base: position 90,902 of record NZ_JBVIKC010000017.1, on the reverse strand, counting down.
CCTGCTCACCCCGGACCGCATCCGCACCGCCCTCGCCGCGCTCAAGCAGCAGACCGGCACCACCACCTTCGCCAAGATGAGCGTCTACGACGGGTACGTCATCGCCTCGGTTCCCACCGCCGCCGGCGCGGAGACCCTGGACCACTGGGAGTACCGCGGCGGTTCCGCCCGCCACACCGGCCCCGCCGGCACGGTCGAGCAGGGCGCCCCCCTGATCGACATGGCCGCCGTCGGCTGGGACGCGCTGCCCGCCCTCCTGGAGACCTCCGCCCGCGAACTCGGCGTCCAGAAGCCGTCATCCCGGTACGTCGTCGTCGACCCCTGGATGATGGACCAGGTCCCCTGCATGCGGACCTACCTCAGCGACGAGTACGGCCGCGGCGGCTACGTACTCGCCGGGACCGACGGCCAGGTCAAGAAGGTCGTCCGATCCTGACACCGCGGACCCGTGCGCACGCGGGGGTCCGACACGTCCGGCACCACCGCAACGTTCCGAGGAGCACGGCCACCATGCCCAGCTGGCGCACCACCCTCACCCGGGCGGGGATCACGACCCCCCGCCTGCGGGACGACTACACGCACTCCGCCCGCCGGGTCCTGCGCCGGGAACCGGCCCCCTACGTCACCCTGCGCCTGCTCGCCGCCCCGCCCCTGGTCCCCTGGCTCACCGCCGGACTGGCCTTCATGAACCGGGTCGACGACGTGGCCGAGACCGGCACCCCGGCCGAACGGGCCTCCGCCACCACCGCGTTGGCCGGACACGTCGAGGCGGCCCTCGCCACCGGGGACAGCTCCGACCCCCTGCTGCGCGCCTACGCCCACGCCGTGCGCACCCGGGGTCTGCCGGGGTCCTGGGTGACCCGCTTCCTCGACGGCGCGGCCACCGCCGAGGCGGCCTTCGACGGCTTCGCCGCCGAGGAGGACTTCCAGGCCTACCTCGACGCCTACGCCTGGCCCGGGGTCCTCGTCTTCACCGGCCTCCAGTACGAGGGCGGCCCCGACCCCGAACAGGCCGCCGGCTGGCGCCGGTTCGTCGACGCCGCCCAGCGCGTCGACTTCCTCGCCGATCTGTCCGGGGACCTGGCCGAGGGCCGCCTCTGCATCCCGCGCGCCCGCCTCGACGAGCACGGTGTGACCCGCGCGGACCTGGAGGGGGCCCGCGAAACCCCGGCCGTACGCGCCCTCCTCGACGCCGAGACCCGCCTCGCCCGCCACGCCCTGGCCGCCACCGACGGCATCCTGGACCTCACCGAACCGGGGCTGCGCCCGGTGATCGCCGCCATGACCGAACTGATGGACCACCAACTGACCGCGGTGGAAAGGGCCGGGACCGCCGTCCTGCGCCGCGACACCGGATATGGCCTCGTCGCCCCGCTGCGCACCCTCCTGCGGGCCCGCGTCCGCGCCGGCGCCACCCGGTGACCCCGGCGGACCCGTGACATTCGTACTGCCCGGGTCCGTACAAGCGCATCTGCCGGGCCGGGGGGCTCCGTTCGTAGCGTTGGGGACATGACGAAGACCCCGAGCGCGGCGCACCCCGCCCGCACCGCACACCGGCAGGTCCGGGACCCCGACGGGGACGTGCCCGCCATCCGGTTCCGGCACGCCGCCAAGTCCTTCGGCGCCGTCCGCGCCGTCACCGGGCTCGACCTGGACGTGCGGCGCGGCGAGACCGTCGCCCTCCTCGGCCGCAACGGCGCCGGCAAGTCCACCACCATCGGCCTGCTGCTCGGCCTCGAAGAGCCCGACGCGGGCAGCGTCCGGCTCTTCGGCCGGACCCCCTCCGAGGCGGTGCGGGCCGGGCGGGTGGGCGCGATGCTCCAGGAGGGGCGCGCCGTACCGCGGATCACCGTACGGGAGCTCGTCGCCTTCGTCGCCCGGACCTACCCGGAGCCCCTGGCCGTCTCCGAGGCGCTCGGCCTCGCCGGCCTCACCGACCTCGCCGGACGCCGCGTCGACCGGCTCTCCGGAGGGCAGGCCCAGCGCGTCCGCTTCGCCGTGGCCCTCGCCGGGAACCCGGAGCTGATCGTGCTCGACGAGCCGACCGCCGCCCTCGACGTGGAATCCCGGCGAGCGTTCTGGGGCTCCATGCGGGCCTACGCCCGGCGCGGCAACACCGTCCTGTTCTCCACCCACTACCTGGAGGAGGCCGACGCCCACGCCGACCGGATCCTGGTCCTCGACGGGGGCGGGATCGTCGCCGACGGCACCGGGGAGCAGCTGCGCCGCACCGCCGCCCGCGGTTCGCTGGTCTGCGTCGACCTGGCGGGCCGTCCGTCGGGCCACCTCGCCACCCTCCCCGGGGTGGACGCCGTCGAGGTGCGGGGCGACCGCGCCCGGCTCCGTACGCAGGACCCGGACGCCACCGTGACCGCCCTCGCCGCCCTCGGCGCCGTCCGGGGCATCGAGGTCACCGCGCCCTCGCTCGACGACGTCTTCCTCGCCCTCACCGGTGCCACCGGCGCCACCGCTTCCGGGGGGAACGCCCGATGATCACCGCCTACGTCCGCCTCGAGGTGCGGCGCACCCTGCGCGACGTCTCCTTCGTCGTCTTCGGCATCGGCATGCCGGTCCTGATGTACCTCCTCTTCACCAACCTCGGCGGCGTCGACCCCGAGTGGAAGACCGCCTCGATGGTGGCCATGGCCGCCTACGGGGCCCTCGGCGCCGCCCTGTCCACCGGGACCGGGGTCGCCGAGGACAAGGGCAGCGGCTGGCTGCGGCAGCTGCGGGTCACCCCGATGACCCCGCGCCAGGTGGTGACCGGCCGGGCGCTGACCGGCTCGGTGACCGTCCTGCCCGCCATCGCCGCGGTGCTCGCCGCGGGCGCCTTCGTCAACGGGGTCCGGATGGACGCCTGGCAGTGGGCCGCCGTCGCCCTCGTCCTGTGGCTCGGCGCGCTCCCCTTCACCCTGCTCGGGATCGGCAACGGCTACCGGCTCACCGCCCAGAGCACCGGCCTGGTCAACGTCGGCTGCAGCCTCGCGCTCTCGATCCTCGGCGGTCTCTGGTTCCCGGTCGAGGCGTTCCCGCGGTGGCTGCGCTCCCTCTCCGAGCTGACCCCCACCCGCCGCTTCGCGGAACTCGGCCAGTCCCTCGCCGCCGGCGCCGCCCCGGGCCCGGCCGCCGCCGCGGTGGTCGCGGTGTGGGCCCTGCTGTTCGCCTCGTACGCGGTGCTCTCGTACCGTCGGTCCGCCAGGAAGGTGTGACACATGGAGCAGGTAACCGGAATGACGATGCAGAGCCGACGGGAGCGCGCGGCGGAGCGCAAGGCCGCGTGGGAGGTGAGCAAGGCCGAATGGCGGGCGGCGGAGAAGAAGCGCAAGGCGTGCGGCGAGTCCCCCGACTACGGCCGCGGCCCGATGGGCCCGCCCAATGCTTTCGCGCTGCTGCCGTGGCTGCTGCTGGGCATGGGCGCCATCTCCAACGTCATCAAGGGCGAGACCCCCAACCCGTGGATCGGCGGCCTCGGCCTGCTCGTCTTCAACTCCCTCTACATCACCCTGGTGTTCCGGGCCTTCGACCCGAAGGCACGGGCGGCGGCCGGCACCCGCTGGTGCCTCGTGGCCCTCGGCGCGGTCACCTGCGCCCTCGCCCTCGCCTACGGGGGCAACTGGCTGCTGTTCTTCCCGCTGTGCGCCCTGGCCACCGGCGCCGTGGTCCGGGGCCGCAGGCTCGCCCCCGCCATGTTCGTGCTCACCGCCGTGGCCGGGGTGATCGCGGGGCAGAAGGAGGGGTGGGACACCCTCGGCATCGTCTACGGGACCTTCCTGTCCGGCATGGTCACCGCCACCATCCTCGCCCTGTCCGAGACGGTCAAGCAGCTCCGCGACACCCGGCAGGAGCTGGCCCGGGCCGCCGTCGACCAGGAGCGGCTGCGCTTCTCCCGCGACCTGCACGACCTGCTCGGCCACACCCTCTCGGTGATCGTCGTGAAGTCCGAGGCCGCCCGCCGGATCGCACCCCGGGACATGGACGCGGCCCTCGACCAGGTCCGCGACATCGAATCGGTGGGCCGGCAGGCGCTCACCGAGATCCGGGAGGCCGTCACCGGCTACCGCGAGGCGAGCCTGGCCGCCGAACTCGACCGGGCCAGGGGCGCGCTGACCGCCGCCGGCATCGAGCCCGTCGTGCGCCAGTCCGGGCCCCCGCTGCCGCCGCAGACCGCGGCCCTGCTCGGCTGGGTGGTCCGCGAGGCCGCCACCAACGCCATCCGCCACAGCGGAGCGGCCACCTGCGAGATCGAGCTGCGCAGCAGCGCGGAGCGGGCCGTACTGGTGATCACCGACGACGGGAGCGGCGTAGGCTCGACCCCGCCGGGCAGCGGACTGACCGGCCTCGGTGAACGGCTCGCCCTGGCGGGAGGCACCCTCGGCAGCGGACCGGCCCCGGGCCGCGGGTTCCGGGTCACCGCCGAACTGCCGCTGGAGCCGACCGGTGGGGAACAGGAGGGGGAGGCCCGATGATCAGGGTCCTGCTGGCCGAGGACCAGGGCATGATGCGGGGCGCGCTGGCGCTGCTGCTCGGGCTGGAAGAGGACATCGAGGTGGTGGCCCAGGTCGCCGCCGGGGACGAGATCCTGGCGGCCGCGCTCGAAGCCCGCCCCGACGTCGCCCTCCTCGACATCGAACTGCCCGGCCGCAGCGGCCTCGACGCCGCAGCCGAGCTGCGCACCCGGCTGCCCGGCTGCCGCGTGCTGATCCTGACCACCTTCGGCCGGCCGGGGTACCTGCGCCGCGCGATGGAGGCGGGGGCCGCCGGGTTCCTCGTGAAGGACGGTCCGGTGGAGGAACTGGCCGTCGCCGTGCGCCGGGTGCTCGCCGGGGAGAAGGTGATCGACCCGTCCCTGGCGGCCGCCGCCCTGGGCGCCGGTCCCAACCCGCTGACCCCGCGCGAGATCGACGTCCTCAACGCCGCCGCCGACGGGGCCACCGTCGCCGATATCGCGGGCCGGGTCCACCTGTCCGAATCGACGGTACGGAACTACCTCTCCGCGGCCATCGGCAAGACGGGCACCCGCAACCGCATGGAGGCCGTACGGGCGGCCCGCCGCCAGGGGTGGCTCTGACCGTACGGGAGGGGTGCGCGAGACTGGCGGGTGAGGCCCGACACCGGGCAGCCGCAGCGCACTTGGAGCGACCGATGCCGCAGATCACCGTCGACTACTCCGCGTCCCTCGCGGACGCCTTCGACCGTCAGGGGTTCGCCCGCGCCCTGCACCCGCTGACCGCCGAGCTCGTCGACACCCCGGTGGAGACCTGCAAGACGCGGTTCCGGCGGGTCGAGGAGACCTTCGTCGACGACGGGGCGCCGGAACACGCGGTCGTCCACGTGGAACTGGCCCTGCTGCCGGGCCGTTCCGAGGACGCGAAGGCCGAGCTGGGCCGCGCCGTGCTGGAGCTGCTCCGCTCGTCCACCGACGCCGCGCCGGACGCCGTCGTGCACTGGTCGGTGGACGTGACCGAGCTGGGCGCGGCGTACGTGAAGGCCGTCAGTACGCGCCGTTGACGTTGTCGATCGAACCGTAGCGGGCGGCCGCGTAGTTGCAGGCGGCCGTGATGTTGGCGACCGGGTCGTACGAATCCATCGGCGTGCCGGGAACGTGGTAGGCGCGGAAGGTCGGGTCGATGACCTGGAGGAGGCCCTTCGAGGGAATGCCCGCCGCGGCGTTGGAGTCCCAGTTGTTGATGGCCAGGGGATTGCCGGAGGACTCCCGCATCACATTGCGGTGGATTCCGTTGTAGCTGCCGGGAATTCCGTGCCGGGCCATGATGTCCAGGGACTCCCGGATCCAGCCGTCGAGGTTGTTGGCGTACGTGGCCGCGGGCTTCACCGCGGCCGCCGTGACCGCGGTGGCCCTGGCGGCGGCGGCCTTCGCCGCGGCGCCGAGGCGCAGCTTGAGGCCGGGGCGGATGACCGAGGGGTCGGCGCCGATGGCGCTGCGGTTGTCGGCGTAGAGCGTCTGCCAGCCGCCGCTCACGGAATGCTCGGCCGCGATCTTCGAAAGGGTGTCCCCGCCCACCACGGAATAGGTGAGGGAGAGCGCCGCCTTTTCGGCGGCGGGCCGCGCCGCCGGCTGTACGGCGGGCCGCGCGAGGCTGCTCGCCGCGGGTGCCGCGGCCGGCTGGGTGACCGCCGCGCCGGCGGTGGTGGCACTGATCAGCGGGAGGGCGAGTGCCGCGCCTCCCGTGCCGGCGAAGGCCAGCCTGCGGGCGATCCGGTACTGCTTCGGCCGACGGTGCTTACCCTTTGCGGACATGGCGCTGTTCCTCACGTGGGGGTACGGGAGAGCCCTGGCGCCGACCGGATTCGGTGTGCGGCCGCCGGGAGTGAGGGTGACCGTAGGCGAGCGCGGGGGACCGGAACAAGGCGCGAATTCCCCCGGGAGATCGACTTCCCGTCGGCGGCCCGGTGAATGACCTTGAATGAAGATCCCGGAAAGGGCTATTTCCTTTCTGGGAAAAGGAAATCGGCGCGGCGCGGGAATTGATGTTGAACGCGTGCGCGTGACTGACATCACGGTTTGACGGGTCGGAATGCCGCTTCGCGCAATATGGTCAATTAGCCGACCGATGCTGCCGATTCGGGCTACCGGCGCGATGGTGGCGAATCGCCCATGACGGACTCTTTCGGGCGCCGCCGCGTCTCAGAGGGCGGCGGGCAGCAGCTTCCGGATCGCCGCCACGGCCGCCCTCGGCTCGTCGGCGTGGAAGCGCACCGTACGGACCCGGGTCCGCCGGCCCCACGCCCCGACCACCGTGACCGGCCGGACCAGCTCCAGGGTGACCGCGGTCTGACCGGCCACGGCCGCGTCCAGGACCCCCTCCTCGGACCGGTTCGCGTCGGGGAAGCGGAGTTCCTCGCGGGCGGAGTCGATCAGCTCCGCCGGGATCCACAGGTCGAGGGAGGTGCAGTGGCGCACCCGCACCCCGGCGGGCCCGACCACGTGGGGCCGGGTGACCGCCGCCGCGTGCAGCCCCAGCGCCAGGAGCACCGTGTAGAGGTCGAGCACCAGCATCACCAGGTGGGCCACCGGATACGGGGCGAGGATGAACGACACTCCGGCCGTCTCCAGCGCGAACACGAAGACCAGCCCGTACGAGGTCGGCGCCTGGGCCCGCGCGTAGCCGACGGCGGTGTCCCCCGCGCCGACGCCGTCCCTGCGCCGGGCCGCCCACAGGGCGAGGCTCCGCAGCCGGCGTCCCTCGTGCGCGATGAGCAGGCGCGACCGGGCGAGGACGCCCGGCCCCGTGCCCGTCGCACCGTCCTCCCCGCTCCCCATGGCCCCAGTGAACAGGAGCTCGACCGCTCTGCGCCTACTGGATTTCGGCCAACTCCTTCAGGGTGGCCGCGACCGCCTCCGGTGATGCCGGCAGCAGCGGGAGGCGTACGTCCGGGGTCGGGATCCGGCCCTGCGCGTGCAGTACGCCCTTGACCACCGACGGGTTGGGCTCCGCGAAGGCCGCCGCCGAGAGCCGGGCCAGCGCGTGACCCAGGGCCCGTGCGCGCGGCACGTCACCGGCCCGCCAGGCCGCCGCGAGCTCCACGAAGCGCTCCGTCGCCAGATGGGCCGAGGCCAGGATCCCGCCGGCCGCCCCGAGCGCCAGCAGCGGCGACAGGTAGGCGTCGTCCCCGGCCAGGACGGCGAACCCGTCCGGGAGATCGCCCAGCAGGGCCACCGTGTCCTGGTCGATGCCGCCCCCCGCGTACTTCAGCCCGGCCACCCCCGGCAGGGCCCCGAGCGCCCGCAGCGCGACGGCGTCCAGTGGCTGCCCCGTCCGGTAGGGGATGTGGTAGACGACCAGCGGTACGGGGCTCACCTCCGCCAGCCGCGTGAAGTGCGCCAGCACCCCGGCCGCCGAGGGCCGTACGAACGACGGCACCGCCACCAGCGCCGCCCCCGCCTCCGGCCACCTCGCCAGCCGGGCCAGCGCGGTCTCGCTCGCCCGCGTCCCGCTGGCGCCGGCCCCCACCGTGAGCAGGCCGCCCCGCTCCCGGCAGACCCGGGCGCAGACCTCGGTGACCAGATCGCGCTCGGCCTCCTCCAGGGTGGCCGTCTCCGCGGTGGTGCCGAGTGCCACGATCCCGGCCGCACCCGCGTCGAGCGCCGCGTGTGCGAGGGCCTCCAGGGCATCCGCGGCGACGTTCCCCGCCCGGTCGAAGGGGGTGATGAGCGGGACGTGGATCCCTTCCAGGGCCGTCGTCTCCGCCGTCGTCTCCGCCGTCGTCTCGGCTGTCGTGTCGTGTGTGTCCAGTCGCATGGGACGAGCTTCGCCGTCTCCGAGCATCGAATCCAGTTCGCATTTCTTACCCGAACCGTAAGCTGGACCGATGCTCGACGTACGCCGCCTGCGGCTCCTGCGGGAACTCGCCCGCCGCGGCACCATCGCCGCCGTGGCGGAGGCGCTGTCCTTCAGCCCCTCCGCCGTCTCCCAGCAGCTCTCCGTCCTGGAGCGGGAGGCCGGGCTGCCGCTGCTGGAGCGCACCGGCCGCACGGTCCGGCTCACCCCGGCCGCCCAGAACCTGGTCCGGCACGCCGACGCCGTCCTGGAGCGGCTGGAACGGGCCGACGCCGATCTGGCCGAGGCCCGCAGCGGTCTGGCCGGCGCGCTGCGGATCGGGGCGTTCCCCACCGCCACGCGGGCCATCGTCCCGGCCGCCCTGGTGCACCTGGCCCGCCGCCATCCGGGGCTGGAGCCGATGGTGTCCGAGACCGACCCGGCGGCGGTCGCGCACGCGCTGCGGGCCGGGGACCTGGACGTGGCGCTGGTGCACGAGTACGACCTGGTCCCCGAGCCGCCCGAGCCGGGGCTGGCCACGCGGCCGCTGTACGGGGAGGCGATGTACCTGGCGACCCCGGCGCCGGCCACTGCCACCATCCCGGTCGTCCCCGCCACCCCGGACCCCGGCGCCCCCGACCCCGGCGCCCCGCCGGCCGGAGGCCCCGGGCAGGACGCCGTCCTGCGCGCGCACCGGGACGACCCCTGGATCACCGCCACCCCCGGTACCCTCTGCCACGCCATGACCGTCCGGGCCTGCCGGGCCGCCGGGTTCACGCCCCGGGTGCGCCACCAGGTGGACGAGTTCGCCACCGTCCTCGCACTGGTCGCCGTGGGCCAGGGGGTCGCGGTGGTGCCGCAGCTCGGCGTCACCGGGCCGGCCGGGCCCGCGGTGACCCTCGTCCGCCTGCGCATGGAACGCCGCACCAAGATCGCCTTCCGCAGCGGGGCCGGGGCCCACCCCGCCGTGGCCGCTTTCACGGCCGCCCTGCGGGCCGCCGTACCGCCGGATCTGGCCGCAGCGCGCGCGGAAGCGTGACGCAACTCCCGTACCGGTCGGCGCCCGTGTACGTTCGATGATCCAGACCGATCCGAACAGAACGGGGTATGACGTGACGCATCGCGTACGAGGTGTCATCGCGCGGAGCAAGGGCGCACCGGTGGAGACGACCACGATCCTCGTGCCCGACCCGGGGCCGGGCGAAGCCCTGGTCAAGATCCAGGCCTGCGGGGTCTGTCACACCGATCTGCACTACCGGGAGGGCGGGATCAACGACGAGTTCCCCTTCCTCCTCGGTCACGAGGCGGCCGGCGTCGTGGAGTCCGTCGGCCCGGACGTCACCTCGGTCGCCCCCGGGGACTTCGTCGTCCTCAACTGGCGTGCGGTGTGCGGCACCTGCCGGGCCTGCCGGCGAGGCCGTCCCTGGTACTGCTTCGCCACGCACAACGCCACCCAGCCCATGACCCTGGAGGACGGCACCCCGCTCTCCCCGGCGCTGGGCATCGGGGCCTTCGCCGAGAAGACCCTGGTCGCCGCCGGGCAGTGCACCAAGGTGGACCCCGCCGCCTCCCCGGCCGCCGCCGGGCTCCTCGGCTGCGGGGTGATGGCCGGCCTCGGCGCAGCCCTGAACACCGGCAACGTCGGGCGCGGCGACTCGGTCGCCGTCATCGGCTGCGGGGGAGTGGGCAACGCGGCGGTGGCCGGTGCCCGGCTGGCGGGCGCCTCGAAGATCATCGCCGTGGACCTGGACGACCGGAAGCTGGAGTGGGCGCGCGGCCTCGGAGCCACCCACACCGTCAACGGGCGCACGGAGGACGTGGTCAAGGCCGTCCAGGAGCTGACCGGCGGCAACGGCGCGGACGTCGTCATCGAGGCGGTCGGCCGCCCCGAGACCTACCGGCAGGCCTTCTACGCCCGCGACCTGGCGGGCACGGTGGTGCTGGTCGGCGTGCCGACGCCGGAGATGAAGCTCGAACTGCCGCTCCTGGACGTCTTCGGGCGCGGCGGTGCGCTGAAGTCCTCCTGGTACGGGGACTGCCTGCCGGAGCGGGACTTCCCGCTCCTGATCGACCTCTACCTCCAGGGCCGGCTCGACCTCGACGCCTTCGTCTCCGAGACCATCCCGCTCGACGGGGTCGAGGACGCCTTCGCCCGCATGGAGCGCGGCGAGGTGCTGCGCTCGGTGGTGCAGTTCTGACCGACCTGAGCTGAGCCGACCCCGACCCGGCCACCCGTCGCGAGGCTCCCCGTCAGGCGCCGAGCAGCGCCAGGAGCGCGCGGACGGCTTCGAGCACGGGCTGCCCGATCGTCCCGACGGTGGCGGCGATGCCGGCCACCGCCAACAGTGCCCGGTGCCGTTCCGCGGGGGACGCGGCGGCGTCGGCCGTGATGGCCGGGAGGGCGGAGTCCATGATCCGCGCTGACTCGGCGGGCACCTGCGGGCGCAGCTCCGCCAGCAGTACGAGGAGTTCGCGCAGGGCCTGCTCCAGGGACGGCGCCGCCGGCGCCGCGTGCTGGTGGACGATGCCCTGATTGCCCTGCCCGCCGAACATGTTCACGGTGTCACCGCTCATCCGTGGGTCACCCCCGAGTTTCCCTGGCCGCCGTACATGTTCACGGTGTCGCCGAAGTAGTAGTGGCTGGGATTGCTGATGGTCAGGCGCTGCACCTGCACGCGCAGTTCCGTGTCAGGGTTCTCGATCGCGTACGCGATCTGGTGCACGAGCCCGTTGAGGTGGTCGGTGCGGCCGGTGACGAGGGCGGTCGACTGCCCGTTGGACTCGACGGCCAGGACGAAGTGGGAGGCCGCCGTCAGCACGGCCATCATGTCCGCGAAGTAGTACAGGAGGCCGATCCCGGAGGCGACCCAGACGAACCGGATGGTGCCGTCGAAGGTCGTGTCGGCGCCGCGCGCCAGGAAGCCTGCGATGGTGCCGAACACGGTGAAGCCGAGTGCCGCGAGGAGGGTGAGCGCCGTCCGCCGGGCGAAGGTGACGACGGATTCCTTGCGCCGGGGCTTGAGGACGAAGGTGTACACGCGGGCGACGTTCTGCAGCGGGTACACCGCCCCGCCCACCCACAACAGGCGCTTGGTGACGGTGAGATCGAGCGAGGAGGGCAGACCGGCGTAGCCGGCCGGCGGCTGCCCCGGCGGGCCCTGCGGCGCCGGCGGTGGCGACAGCGGTGGTGACGGCTCTGGTAACGGTGGCCCGTTCGTTTCCATACATCCCCCTGAGACGGAACCGGGTCGGAGCGGAGCCCCATTAAGGACCTGTCATGCCCCTGCCGCAAGGCGAATTCCGGCCCCGTGACCCGCCCGGGCGGCGCCACGACGTGCCCGGGACGGCCTAGGGTGCGGAGCATGACCGAACGAGCCGATCAGCAGGCGCCCTTGCAGCCGATGCCCACCGACTGGCACCGCGCCCTCGCGGTGGTCGCCCACCCCGACGACCTGGAGTACGGCTGCGCCGCGGCCATCGCCGACTGGACGGACGGCGGCCGCGAGGTCGTCTACGTCCTGGCCACGCGCGGGGAGGCGGGCATCGACACCGTCGCCCCGGACGAGTGCGCCCCGCTGCGCGAGGCCGAGCAGCGTGCGAGCGCGGCCGTCGTCGGGGTTTCCACGGTGGAGTTCCTCGGCCACCGCGACGGGGTCGTCGAGTACGGCCTCGGCCTGCGCCGGGACATCGCGGCGGCCATCCGGCGGCACCGCCCCGAGCTGGTGATCACCCTCAACCACCGGGACACCTGGGGCGGCCCCGGCGGTGGTGGCTACTGGAACACCCCCGACCACCGGGCCGTCGGCCGGGCCACCCTGGACGCCGCCGCCGACGCGGGAAACCGGTGGATCTTCCCGGAGCTGATCTCCGAGCAGGGACTGGAACCCTGGGACGGAGTGCGGTGGGTCGCCGTGGCCGGTACCGCCACGCCGACCCACGCGGCCGACGCCACCCCCGGACTGGAGCGCTCCGTCAGGTCCCTGATGGAGCACAAGGCGTACATCGAGGTGCTGACCGACCAGGATCCGGAGGAGTACGTACGGACCTTCCTGACCGGGAACGCCGAACGGGCCGCGGGCCGCTTCGGCGGCCGTCCGGCGGTGGCGTTCGAGGTCTTCCCCCGCTGACGCGGCCTGCCCTAACCTGACGGTCCATCAGGCAGGGCGGGGGTGCGAGCCACGTGATCGACACCGTCTCCACGGAGACCGGCGAGGGTGCGGAGCGGCGGGTCCGGCTGGACGTGGAGGACGGCATCGCCCTCCTCACCCTCTGCCGCCCGGACAAACTCAACGGCTGGAGCTGGGAATCCACCCGCCAGCTGGGCCTGCTCGCCGACCGGATCCGCTTCGACCCGTCCGTGCGCGCGGTCCTGCTGCGCGCGGAGGGCCGGGCCTTCTGCGCCGGCATCGACGTCACCGCACCCGGAGGGGCGATCACCGGGGACTCTCCCGCCGAACGGACCCGCAACTACTACGAGGGCATCCGCTGGGTCCACGAGCGCTTCGCGGTCCTCGCCCGCCTCCCGCAGCCGGTCATCGCCGCCGTGCGGGGATACTGCCTCGGCTTCGGCTTCGAGCTGGCCCTCATGGCGGACATCCGGATCGCCGCGGACGACGCCGTCTTCGCCCTGCCCGAGGCCGGGCTCGGCGTGGCGGTGGACGCCGGGGGCGACCTGAGGATCGCCCGGGAGGCGGGCGCGGGCTGGGCGAAGTTCCTCGCCCTGACCGGCCGCCGGATCGACGCGGCGACGGCCGAACGCCTCCACCTGGTCCAGCTGGTGGTCCCGCCGGACGAGCTGGAGGACACCTCACGCGCGCTCGCCGCCGAGATCGCGGCCAACGCCCCGCTCGCCGTCCAGGGCATCAAGCGGGGGATCGACGCCTACGCCGACGCGGCCCTGCCCGCCGCCCTCGACCGGGTCGCCATGACCGCCGCGCTCACCCTCACCTCCGAGGACTGCCGGGAGGGGTACGGGGCCGGGGCCGCCCGCCGGCCCCCGCGCTTCAGGGGAGCATGAGCACAGGCCGGACCGACAAGCTGTCCCACGCGTACTCCCCGTCCGGGCCGTAGGCGAACTCCGCCATGTCCGCGTTGCGGTGCGCCGTGGCCAGCGGGAGCCAGCCCAGGAGGCTCCCGTAGCCCCCGCAGACGGCCGTGCCGCCGTCCCCGCCGTGGACGGCCCCGCGGTCGTTGCTCAGCTCCGCCGCGTAACTGTCGTAGGCGATGCGCAGACCGAAGGCGTTCGGTTCGTGCCGGATCCCGCCGGCGCCGTACGGGGCCTCGTCGAGCGGGCACTCGTCGCCCCGGCGGAAGAGGGTGCGGGCGCCGGCCCCGCAGGCGTGCTCCCACTCGTCGGCGCCGGGCAGCCGGAGCCCACGGGCCGCCGGCGAGGCCGCCGGCGAGGCCGCCGGCCCGTCCGCGAGCTCCGGCGCCGCCTCGGCCTCCACCGCCATCCAGACGGTGGGCACCTCCACGGTCCGCGGCGGGCTCAGCTCCGCGCCCGCATCCTGACACCGCCCACCGGCACCGCCCACCGGCACCGCCCACCGGCACTCCCTGGCGGCACCTCCTGCCGGCACCGCCGCCGTCATCGGCCCCGGCGGGGCCCGGTCAGGGGCTGAACGGCGCGCGCCCCAGCTGCTCGCGCACCGGGACCACCCCGGGCTGCACCAGCGCCCGCCGCTGCCAGTTGGCCCCGTCGACGACCAGGGTGTGGCCGGTGACGAAGCGGGCGTAGGGCGAGGCCAGGAAGGTGGCGGCCCAGCCCAGTTCGCGGGGCGCGCCCACGCGCAGCGCGGGCTGCCGGCCGTCCCGGTCGCCGGGCGCGGCGCGCTCCAGGCCGCCCCGGATGTCGGCGCTCATGTCGGGGTGCGGGACCAGCCCCGGCACGAGGCCGTTGATCTGGATCCCGTACGGGCCCCATTCCACGGCCAGCGTCTCCACCAGGTTCTTCACCCCGGCCTTCGCGGCGGCGCTGTGCGCGAACCCCGGGCCGCCCGTCCAGGCGTAGGAGGCGCCGATGTTCACGATGGAGCCCGGGGTGCCGGCCGCGAGGTGGCGGCGGGCGAACTCCCGGGTCGTGAACCAGGTTCCGGTCAGGGTGGTGTCCACCACGGCCCGCCAGGCGTTGGGGGACAGGTCCTCCGCCGGGCAGGGAAAGTTGGCGGCCGCGTTGTTGACCAGGACGTCCGGCGGTCCGAGCGCCGCCTCGGCCGCGTCGAACACCTCCGCGACCCGTTCGGGGTCGCGGATGTCGCAGACGGCGGCCGCCACCCGGCCCGCGCCGGGGACGGCCGCCAGTTCCGCGCGCGCCGCTTCGAGCCGCTCCGCGCGGCGGCCGGCGATCACCAGGCCGGCGCCGAGCCGCGCGAACTCGGCGGCGATGGCCTTGCCCAGACCGGTGCCGCCGCCGGTCACGAGGACCACCTGCCCCGCGAAGGTCCCGGGGGGCAGGGCGGCGGCGCCGAGGGGCGGTGGCGCGGGCAGGCCGCGCCGAGCGTTGTCCGTCATGGGGGCATCGATAGCGCGCGGGCGCTCAGATCGCCATGCCCGTGACGGGCCTACGGCTTCGGCAGGTACGCCTGCTTGGCGGCGCAGGTCCAGATCACCGGCTTCAGCTTGCCCTTCGCGTTCACGGCGGCCCCGCCGACCCGGCCGTCGTCGGAGACCGACTCGGCCATGCTCGCCTTGTCCGCGGCGAGCCGCGGCAGGGCCAGCAGCGGGCCCGAGCCCGGCCAGAGCTGCGCCTGGTCCGCCTGGGTCGGCTCGTCGGGGTGGAACTTGGCGGTGCCGACGCTGACGTTCGTCGTGGGGCTGATCGCCTCGAAGGTGCCGTACGGGAACGGGTTCAGCACGCCGGGGGAGGTGCCGGGCGCGGTGTACGGGGGCGTCCAGGTCCACGGCTTGTACGCGTACCCGGGCCCGTACCAGTCGTACCCGACGACGCGGCCGCTCTCGTCGAGGCCCTGGACGTAGCTCTCCTGGTACATGCCGCCACCGCTGGGGGCGAGGGATACGGCCGGGCCGCCGTCGGCGGGCCAGAGCACCGGGGTGACGTCCCAGTGCTGGTTGTCGCCGTCGTCGGTGTAGTCCACCTTGGCCGTGCCGAGGATGTCGCCCCTGTTGTTGATGCCCGTGACCAGGTCGACGCGGGTGTGCGGATCGGTGTTCGCCGGCGGCGCGAGCTCGCGGACCTTCTGGCCGTCCTTCCAGACGAGGCCCACGCCCGCCCGGTTGCGCGAGACGACGTACCCGGCGTCGTTGACGTCGGCCTCGCCGTACGGGTCGTCGCTGCCGGGCAGCGGGGTGATCGCCGCGTCGCCCGCCCGGTAGGTGAACACGTAGCCGCCGCCGGTGAAGATCCGGCCGACCATCAGGCCGTCCTTGTTCACGGCGAGCAGCTCGCCGCCGAGGCCCGCCGCGGGCAGCGGGACCTTGTGGAGGGTGGTCCCGGTCCAGTAGACGGGCAGGCCGCCGGAGACACCGACGGACAGGTTGCCCTTGCCGAGGTCGTTGACCCCCTCGGCCTGCCGGTTGCCCGGGTTGTGCAGGGACGACCCGATGGAGCCCAGTACCTGGATCCTGGGCGTGCAGGTGGCGGCGGCCGAGGCGGGGCCCGCGGCGGTGACGATTCCGGCGAGGACGATCGCGGCGGCGGCCGCGGAGGCGCCCCGTCTCATGGGTGTGCTGTTCATCGGATTCCCCCTGTGGTGTGCGGTGGCGGCGCGGCCGTCCGCCCCGAGCGGTGCCGACGGCGGGCGCGCGTGATCCCCCATTGCGTCATATGCCGTGTGAAACCGGCGTGTTGATGTTATCTCCAGACACCGGTGTTAACCCGTCGTTCGTGTGTCTGATTTCGGAACCGGCCGCCCCGGCCGCCGGGTGTCACCTGACGGGGGCAGGGGCCGGTGAAGGGTCCCCGAGGGGCCCGTGGGTTCCCAAGGGGGCAAGCGACCGCTTAGTATGCCGCCGAGCGTGGTTCCTCGACGGCGGCTGGAGGCCCCGGATGCAGGCATGGCGAGTACACACGACCGGCGAACCCCGCGAGGCCATGCGTCTCGAAGAGGTGCCCGAACCCGTGCCCGGTGAGGGCGAGGTGAGGCTCAGGGTGCTCGCGGCGAACGTCAACTTCCCCGACGCGCTCCTCGTCCGCGGCCAGTACCAGATCAAGCCGCCCCTGCCCTTCACCCCGGGCGTCGAGATCTGCGGGGAGACCGAGGACGGCCGCCGCGTCATCGCCAACCCGAGCCTGCCCCACGGCGGGTTCGCCGAGTACGTGACCGCCCCCGCGCGCGCCCTCCTGCCCGCCCCGGACACCCTCGACGACGCCGAGGCCGCCGCCCTGCACATCGGCTACCAGACCGGCTGGTTCGGCCTGCACCGCCGCGCCCGGCTGCAGCCCGGGGAGACCCTGCTCGTGCACGCCGCGGCGGGCGGCGTCGGCAGCGCCGCCGTCCAGCTCGGCAAGGCCGCCGGAGCCACCGTCATCGGCGTCGTCGGGGGCAAGGCCAAGGCGCGCACCGCCGAGGAACTGGGCTGCGACCTCGTCATCGACCGTACCGCCGAGGACCTGATCGCCCGCGTCAAGGAGTTCACCGCCGGACGCGGCGCCGACGTCGTCTACGATCCGGTCGGCGGCGACGCCTACACCGCCTCCACCAAGTGCGTGGCCTTCGAGGGCCGGATCGTGGTCGTCGGCTTCGCCGGCGGCACCGTCCCCACCCCAGCCCTCAACCACGCCCTGGTGAAGAACTACGCCATCCTCGGCCTGCACTGGGGTCTGTACGCCGCCAAGGACCCCGCCGCCGTCCTCGCCTGCCACGCCGAACTCACCCGCCTGGCCGCCGAGGGCCTCGTCAGACCGCTGGTCAGCGAGCGCGTCCCGCTCACCGCGGCGGCCGACGCCGTCCAGCGCCTCGCCGACGGCACCACCACCGGCCGGCTGGTCGTCGTACCGTCCCTGCCCTCCCTGCCCTCCCCGGCCGACGCACCCGCACCGGACGGAGCCGACCGATGACGCCCACCGCCGAGGAGCTCGCCGCCCGCACCCGGGCCCTGCTCGCCGCGCACCCGCCCGCCACCACCGCCCGCCCGGACTTCCTGGGCGCCCGCTTCGACGCCGGACTCGCCTGGGTGCACTACCCCGAAGGCCTCGGCGGCCTCGGTGCGCCCCGCTCGCTGCAGGCCGTCGTCGACGCCGAACTGGAGGCCGCCGGGGCCCCGGACAACGACCCGCGCCGCATCGGCATCGGCCTCGGCATGGCGGCCCCCACGATCCTCGCCTACGGGACCGAGGAGCAGAAGCGGCGCTTCCTGCGCCCCCTGTGGCTGGGGGAGGAGGTCTGGTGCCAGCTCTTCAGCGAACCCGGCGCCGGCTCCGACCTCGCCGCCCTCGGCACCCGCGCCGTCCTCGACGACACCACCGGCGAGTGGGTCGTCGACGGCCAGAAGGTGTGGACCTCCAGCGCCCACACGGCCCGCTGGGCCATCCTCATCGCCCGCACCGACCCCAACCTGCCCAAACACCAGGGCATCACCTACTTCCTCTGCGACATGCACGCCCCCGGGGTCGAGGTCCGTCCCCTGCGCCAGATCACCGGCGAGGCCGAGTTCAACGAGGTCTTCCTCACCGGCGTCCGGATCCCCGACGCCCACCGCCTCGGAGCCGTCGGCCAGGGCTGGGCCGTCGCCCGCACCACCCTGATGAACGAACGCGTCTCGATCGGCGGCATGCGCATCCCCCGCGAGGGCGGCATGATCGGCCCCGTCGCCGCGGTCTGGCGCGAACGCCCCGCACTGCGCACCCACGCCCTGCACCAGCGGCTGCTCGGCCTGTGGGTCGAGGCCGAAGTGGCCCGTCTCACCGGGGAGCGGCTGCGCCAGCAACTCGTCGCCGGTCAGCCCGGCCCCGAGGGCAGCGGCATGAAGCTCACCTTCGCCCGCCTCAACCAGGAGATCAGCGGCCTGGAGGTGGAACTCCTCGGCGAGGAGGGACTCCTCTACGAGGACTGGACCCTGAGCCGTCCCGAGACCGTCGACTTCACCGGCCGCGACGCCGGCTACCGCTACCTGCGCGCCAAGGGCAACAGCATCGAGGGCGGCACCAGCGAAATCCTCCTCAACATCGTCGCCGAACGCGTCCTCGGTCTGCCCGCCGAACCGCGCGACGACAAGGACATCGCCTGGAAGGACCTCGCCCGATGACCGCCTCGCGCGCCTCCCTCGACCTGCTCTACTCCGATACCGAGGAGGAACTCCGCTCCGCCGTACGGGCGTTGCTCGCCGACCACTGCGCCCCCGCGACCGTGCTGGCCCGTGCGGAGAGCGGCAGCCCGCACGACCCCGGCCTGTGGCGCACGCTCGCCTCCGGGATCGGCGCCGCCGGGCTCCTCGTCCCCGAGAAGCTCGGGGGAGCGGGCGCGAGCCACCGCGAGGCCGCCGTGGTCCTGGAGGAGCTCGGCCGGGCCGTCGCCCCCGTTCCGTACCTGACCGGCTGCGTCCTGGCCGCCGAGATCCTGCTCGGGTGCGACACCGCCGAGGCCGCCGACCTGCTGCGCGAACTCGCGGCCGGACGGAAGGTCTGCGTCCCCGCCCTCCCGCTCACCCAGGCCCCCGGCGCCCCCCTGCCCCAGCCGCTGCGCGACACCGGCGGGGGCGCGCTGAGCGGCACCGTCACCTCCGTAGCCGACGCGACGGCGGCCGACGTCCTGCTGGTCCTGGCCGACACCGGGCTGCACGCAGTCCCCGCGGCCGGCGCCCGGCTGACCCCGGCCGTCCCACTGGACCTCACCCGGCCGCTCGCCACCGTCACCCTCGACGGGACCCCCGGCACCCGCCTCGCGGACCCCGCGACCGCGCGGGCGGCCGTCGCCGGAGCACTGCTGTCCGGCGCCGGACTGCTGGCCTCCGAACAGCTCGGTCTGGCCGAGTGGTGCCTCACCGAGACCGTCGCCCACGTGCGGGGCCGCCACCAGTTCAACCGCCCCGTCGGCTCCTTCCAGGCCCTCAAGCACCGTCTCGCCCGGCTCTGGCTCGACGTGGCCTCCGCCCGCGCGGCGGCCCGCGCCGCCGCCGACGCCCTCGCGACGGCGTCGCCCGACGCCCCGCTCACGGTCGCGGTCGCCCAGGCCTACTGTTCGGGGGTCGCGGTCCGGGCGGCCGAGGAGTGCGTCCAGTTGCACGGAGGCATCGGCATGACCTGGGAACACCCCGCCCACCTCTACCTCAAGCGGGCCAAGGCCGACTCCCTCGCCCTGGGCACCACGGGCCACCACCTGGGCCTCGTCGCGGATTTCGCGGAACTTCCCGCGCCGGCCTGAAGCCGCGGCCGACCGGCGGACCGGCGGACCGGCGGCCCCGGCCGACCGGCACCGCCGGCCGCGGCGTCAGGACCGCGCCGGACGGCGCCTGCGGTAGAGCGTGACGCGGTCCGCGTGGCCCAGCCAGCGGACCGTCGGCCGGCAGACGGCCTCGACGGTCCAGTGGCGGCGCAGCTCCGCGAAGAAGGCGGCGTCGGCGCACATCCCGCCGGGGCCCTCGCCGACGTAGAGGAACAGCTCCCCGCGGTAGGCGCGCAGGGCCCGTGCGGCCATCGGGTCCGCCGGAGGGGGCCACACCAGGAGCAGCGTGTGCCCGGGGTGGCGGCGCACGGCGTCGGCCGCCGCGAGCGTGTGGACCTCGGCGTAACGGAAGCCGTGGGTGAAGCCGTTCCCCTCGACGGGATGCAGGTCGGTGGCCACGACGCCGACCCCGGCGAGGGACAACTGCCGTGCCCAGTAGCCGGATCCGGCGCCCACCTCCACCAGGGGCGCGCCGCCGGTGACGGCCGCGATCCACTCCACGGCCGAGGTGGTGCACACCGCCCAGCTGTAGAGACCCGCGAGGTCCTGGCGGCGCAGCATCAGCGGGGACGCGGGCCGGTCGCCCGGCAGGTGGTCGAAGACCTCGACCACCGGGCCGGCGGGTCCGGGCGCGCGCAGCGCCGGGTACCACAGCAGCGGCACCATCTGCGGGTTCCGGTCGGCGAGCAGCAGGTCCCGCTCGGGGAGCAGCTCGGCGAGGGACCGGAACGGGTGCCCCCAGCCCGGGAGCATCACCGTCGGCGTGGCCTCCCACATGGCCTGCAACCGGGTGGAGAGCTCGACCAGCCTCTCCACCACGGTCGGACCGGTCGCCGGAGCGGCCAGTGGATCGCTCATGCGGGCGGCTGCTACGACAGGTACCCGTGCCGGACCATGGCCAGGGTGTCCTCGGCCTGGGCGGCGGGCGCGGACGGCATCGCCATGTGCGCGACGACGCTGATGCCGTCCCGGTCGGCCGGGGCGGCCGGGCTCGCGGACCCGGCGGTGGCCGCTCCGGTGAGAGCGGCGACGGCGGCCGCGACGACGGCGGCGTTACGGGTGGTCGGATTCATGCGTGGTCCCCCAGAAGTCTCGTGCGGAAGAAGAAATGATCTTCAGTAATCAGCTTACACAGCGCGTGACTTGGTGATCCGGATGCCCGGGCCCCCGGTTCGTTCCAGCGGCATCCAGCGGCCCCGCCCGCGCCGTGCCACGGGACGGTTCCTATCCTCGGCCCATGACGGCCACCCTCACCCGCCTCACCGCGCCCGCACTGCGCGCCCACCGCGACGAACTCGCCGCCCTCCTGCGCGACGTCGTCGCGGACGGAGCCTCCCTCGGCTTCCTCACCGGCCTCGGCCACGAGGAGGCCGCCGCCTGGTGGGACTCCCTGCTGCCCACCGTCGAGGAGGGCACCCTCGCCCTCTGGATCTCCCGGGCCCCCGACGGCCGGCTCGACGGCACCGTCGGCTGGCACCGGGAGACCAAGCCGAACGGCCGCCACCGCGCCGAACTGCGCAAGCTGATGGTCCACCCGTCCGCCCGGGGCCGCGGCACCGCCCGTGCCCTGCTCGCCGAGGCCGAGCACCAGGCCGCCGTGGCCGGGATCGTCCTGCTGTTCCTCGACACGGAGACCGGCAGCCCGGCGGAACGGGTCTACCGCGCGGCCGGCTGGACCGAGGCCGGCACCATCCCCGACTACGCCACCGACCCGGCCGGGCGGCTGTGCCCCACGACCCTCTACTACAAGCACCCCGAGCGGGCCGCCGAGCGGAGGTGACCTCGCCCGCCACGCCGCGTTAGACCCCGTAGCGCGGAACGCCGAGCGAGGGAGACCGTATGTACGCAGCAGCAGCAGCAGCAGCAGCAGCAGCCCGACCGAGCCGCCGCACGGTCCTGCGTACGGCCTTCACCGCGGCCGTGCTCGCCGGCACGGCCGCGGCCCTGGCCCCCGTCCTCGGGGCCCGGCGCCCGCGCCAGACCCTCACCCCGGCGCCGCTCACCGAGGAGACGTACCGCGGCCGCCACATCAGCGTCGACCTCGCGGGGGCCGGGGTGCGCATCGACGGCCGCCCCCTGCACGTCATGCGGCGTGCCGACGGCAGTTACCTGAGCGGGGTCAACCACTTCGAGTCCTTCGCGACCCCGCTGGAGCTGGCCCGGGCCGCCGTCGACGAACTCGGCACCACCCAGCTGGCCCTCGCGGCCCCGCACCACGGCTGACGGACATCCCGGGAGGAGCCCCGCCTTGTACACGCGGCAGAACCAGAAGGACCTGACCGGCGCCCAGAAGAAGCGGTTCACGGCAGCCGTGCTGGAGCTCAAGCGCAACGGCACGTACGACGCGTTCGTGCGGACCCACGACCGGTACTTCGTGCCCGACCGGGACCGCAAACTGCGCGTCGGGCACATGTCCCCGTCCTTCTTCCCCTGGCACCGGCGCTACCTGCTGGAGTTCGAGAAGGAGCTGAGGGCCCTCGACCCGGGGGTGTCCATCCCGTACTGGGACTGGACCACCGACACCAGCCCCGTCTCCTCCCTGTGGGCCGACGACTTCCTCGGCGGCACCGGCCGTGAGGGCGACCGGCAGGTGATGACCGGCCCCTTCGCCTACGAACACGGCAACTGGACGATCACCGTCGGGATCACCGAGGCCCGGTTCCTCACCCGCAACCTCGGCCGTCCGGGCAACCCGATCTCCCTGCCCACCCCGGCCGAACTCCAGTGGGCGCTCGACGACCCCCTCTACGACAGCTCGCCCTGGGACTCCACCGCCGCCGGCGGCGGTTTCCGCAACAAACTGGAGGGCTGGGCCGCGCCCAAGAGCGAGCGCTGGCGCAACCACAACAAGGTCCACCAGTGGATCGGCGGTCACATGACGGGCGGCACGGCCCCCAACGACCCCGCCTTCTGGCTCCACCACGCCTTCGTGGACCTGCTCTGGGACCGCTGGCAGCAGCAGCATCCCGACTCCGGCTACCTGCCGGCCGCCCCCCTCGCCCCGGGTGACCTCCAGCGGGGCCGGGTGATCGCCCTCGACGAGCCGATGCCGCCGTGGGGCGTGAGCCCGCGCGAGATGTACGGACACCAGGGCGTCTACCGCTACGCGTGAGCTCCCCGCCCCGGGCCCGGTCTCCCGTGCGGGCCGGGGGCCGGGGGCCGAGGGCACGGGGAAGGGCCCCCGCCGTCCGGCGGGGGCCCTTCTCGTCAGGTCGGGCCGGTGGTCAGCCGCCGTAGCCGCCCTGGGTGTGGTGGTCGCCGTGCTCGCCGCCCGACGCGTTGATGCAGGTGTTGCCGAAGGCCGGGTTCAGCAGGCCGATCACGTTCACGGTGTTGCCGCAGACGTTGACCGGGACGTGGACCGGAACCTGGACGAGGTTGCCCGACAGGACACCGGGGGAGCCGACCGCCGCACCGTGCGCTCCGGCATCGGCAGCCGCCAGACCCGCACCGGCGGCCAGGGCGCTACCGGCAGCAGCGGTGATGACGAACGCCTTCGCGATACGCGACATCAAGATCTCCTCGTGAGATGTGGGGCGCCGCAGTGGTTGCGGCGTTTGACATGGCATACAACGCGGCGAGCGCCGAGTGGTCACGGTCCGTGGGCCTACCCGGTGACCGAGAACCGGACGGAGGCGAAGTACTGCCGCACCTGGGTCACCGTTCCGGGCCGCAGGACCGCCACGGCCGGCCCCGCGCAGCGCGGTTCGCGGTAGAGGGTCGCGGTGGCCCGGGTCCGGTTGGTGACGGCCCGGGTGCCGCCGCCCTCCGCCTCGACGCAGCCCTTCGGGGAGGCCACGGCGTGGACCCGGTCGTCCTGGCCGACGTACTGGAAGTCGGGCCCGGCGGCCAGGGCGGGGCCGACGGCCCCCGAGAGGCCGGCCGCGGCCAGCAGCAGGGCGGACAGGACGCGTGGTGCGCGGGGGTTCCGAACGGTTCGCATGCCGGTCCAACCCGGACGCCCCCGGCCCGGGTCACGCCTTGTCACCCCCGGCACGCCTGTGCGACCGTGCCCGGAGCGCGGGCGAGGACCGAGGAGAGCACGGATGAGCACAGCGAGCGGCGGCGGACGGCCCCGGGCCGGTACCGCACACGGCACGGTGGAGGGCCGCTGGGGCCCCGGCGGGACCGCCGTCTTCCGGGGTGTCCCCTACGCGGCCCCGCCCGTCGGCCCGCGCGCCTTCGCGGCCCCCGGACCCCCGGCGGCCTGGGACGGCGTACGCGACGCGGGGGCGTTCGGCCCCACCGCCCCCAAGGTGCCCTACCCCGAGGCCTTCGCCGCCCTGCTGTCCGACCCGGAGATCTCCGGTGAGGACTGCCTCACCGTCAACGTGTGGACCCCCGACCCGGCGCCCGCGGCCCGGCTGCCCGTCATGGTGTGGCTGCACGGCGGCGCCCACACCCGGGGCTCCTCCGCCGTCCCCGTCTACGACGGCTCCGCCTTCGCCCGCGACGGGGTCGTGCTCGTCTCGGTCAACTTCCGCCTCGGCGTACTCGGGTACGGGCTCTTCCCCGACGCCCCCGCCAACCGCGGCCTCCTCGACCAGATCGCCGCCCTCGAATGGGTCCGGGACAACATCGCGGCCTTCGGCGGCGACCCCGGCCGCGTCACCGTCTTCGGCGAGTCCGCCGGGGCGATCAGCGTGGGCGCCCTGCTCGCGGCCCCACGCGCCGAGGGCCTGTTCGCGCGGGCCGTCCTGCAGAGCGGAGCCCCCGAGGCGCTGCCGCGCGACCAGGTCCGCACGATGGTGCGGCGGATGGCCGCCCGGCTCGGGGTGCCGGCCACCGCCCGGGCCTTCGGGGCGGTGGGCCTGCCCGCGCTGCTCTCCGCCCAGGCGGCGGCGATGCGCCGCTCCTCCCCGGTGCTGGGCGGTCCGGCCTTCGGGCTGGTCACGGACCCGGACACGCTCCCCGCCGACCCGCTGGAGGCCGCCGCGGCCTCGGACGTGCCGCTGCTGATGGGCTGGACCGCCCAGGAGCACCGGCTGTGGCTGGCGCCCACCGGCGGGATGCGCCTGCTGGACCGGCTCGGCCCGCTGGCCGTGGCGTACGGCCGGCTGCGCGGCGGCAAGGACCGGGCCGCCGTACGGGCCCTGCGCGCCGTGCTGCCGCAAGCCTCCCCGGCCGACCTGGCCGGGCACCTGGTCACCGACCGGCTGCTGCGCGACCCCCTGCGCCGGATCGCCGGGGCCCGGCGGGCGGCCCCGAGCCATCTGTACGAGTTCGGCTGGCACAGCGGGGTACCCGGGCTGGGGGCCTGCCACGCGCTGGAGCTGGGTTTCGTCTTCGACACCCTCGGCCTGCCGGAGTCCGCCTGGCTGGCCGGGCCGGACGCGCCGCAGGCCCTCGCCGACGAGATGCACGGGGCCTGGGTCCGCTACGCCACCACCGGGGACCCCGGCTGGGAGCCCTGGAACGGCAACGGCCCGCCGAAGGTGTTCGGCGGGCCGGAGCCGGAGGCAGTGCGTGCGGAGGCTGCTACTCCACTGGTCCTTCCATGACCTTGCTGATGAACTCGATCGGCCCCAGACCCATGTTCGGCACGTAGGTCTTGGCGTTGTGCTGGCCGCCCGGGATCACCCTCAGGCTGGTGTGGATCGGTCCCTTGGTGTAGGTCGCGACGAACTTCTGCACGTCCGGGAGCGTCTTCTTGTTGCTCTCGTTGTCGCCGACCTGGAAGGCCAGGTAGACGTCCGGGCCCTTCTTGTCGATGAGCTGCTTGGCGAGGAGCTCCGGATTGTTCTCGGCCTTCTCCTTGTCGTGGCCCACCCACAGGGGGGAGTCCGGGACGATGTCCGGTCCGGAGCAGATCGCGGCCTTGAACTTCTCCGGGTACTTCAGCACGGCCTTGAGGCTGGCGAAGCCGCCGGTGGACGAGCCCATGTAGGCCCAGCCGTCACGCGACTTGACGGTGCGGAAGTTCTCCTTCACCAGGTTCGGGACGTCCTCGGTCAGCCAGGTGCCCATCTTGGGCTGCTCCGGAATGTCGGAACCGTCCCAGTAGATGGCCTTGGGTTCGTCCGGCTGCGGGTTGAGCACCGGCATCGCCAGGATGAAGGGCTTGCTCTTCCCCTCGGAGTACCACTGGCTGATGCTGGACTGAAGCTTGAGGTCGGTACCCATCCAGTAGTTCATCGGGTAGCCGGCGCCGCCGGGCAGGGCGATCATGACCGGGAAGCCGCTCTTGGCGAACTTGGGGTCGTTGTACTCCTTCGGAGCCCAGATCCACACCTTCCCCTTGAAGCCGGACTTCTTGCCGTCGAGCTCGGTGACCGCCACGTGGGTGCCGTCCGACAGGGTCGACGCGTTCTTGAACTGGGCCGTCGGGTTCGTCGGCATCAGCGCCTTCGAGTTCGGCGCCTGCTTGGCCTCCCCACCCTTGTCGCCCGCGGGCTTGCCGAAGGAAACGGCCTCGCCCTTGTCGGTGAACGGCGGTATCTCGAAGTAGCTCATGGTGCCCGCGGCGATGCCCGCGAGGGCCAGGACCGAGACTCCGGCGATGATCCACTTCTTCGCCTTGGACTTCCGGCGCGGGGGTTCCTCCCCGTAGGGGGGCTCGTACTGGTCGTGCTGGTGCTGCTGCTGGTACGGCGGCTGCTCGTAGCGGGGCTGCTGCATGGTGGGGGCCTCGTACCCCTGGTCCTGCCCGTAGCCGTTCTGGCCGTAGGGTCCCCCGCCCTGCTGCGGCTGCCCGTAGCCGGGCCGGCCGTAGGGCTGCTGACCCTGCGGGGGGCGGCCCTGCGGGGGCTGGCCGTAGGGAGGCTGGGACCGGCCCTGGGGCGCGTACTGCGGCTGGCCCTGCTGTCGGCCCTGTTGCTGACCGTACGGGGGCTGCTGCGGGTACTGCCCGTCCGGCCGGTACGGCGGCTGGTACTGCCCGTCGGAATCGTGCGACATCTGCGGTGGTCTCCGGCTGTTGCTGCCCCGTTTGGGGGTGGACTGCTTCCGTTCGAATGATGAACGATAGTCCGTCCGGGTTCCCTATTTTTACTTCTCTTGGGTTTTCCCGGGGGAGGCCGTTACCCGTCGCCTGGTGGGCCCGCGCTGTTCCCGTGCTGTTGGTCCACCGTCCCTGGCCCATGCACACGGCCCTGGGTATGGTGCGTCCGCGCCGCCGCCCCCAGACCCCCTCACGCCCGGAGGTACGTCCCCGTGTTTGGCATGAGCATTTCATGGTCCCGTCGCAAGGCCGCCCTGGCCACCGCCTTCGCCGTCACCGCCGCCGGTACCGCGCTCTGGGCGGGCATCGGAGCCGCACAGCCCGCCCACGCCGCGGCCCTGCCCGCCCCCGACCACGTCGTCGTGGTGGTGTTCGAGAACCACGCCTACAACCAGGTGATCGGCAGCTCCAGTGCCCCGTACATCAACTCCCTGAAGACGGGCGGAGCGAACCTCACCAACTCCTTCGGCATCACCCACCCGAGCCAGCCCAACTACCTCCAGCTCTTCTCGGGCTCCAACCAGGGCGTCACGGGCGACAGCTGCTACACGCCCGGCTTCAGCTCCGCGCCCAACCTGGCCTCCGAGCTGATCGCCGCCGGCAAGAGCTGGGCCAGCTACAACGAGACCCTCCCCAGCCAGGGCTCCACCACCTGCTCCAGCGGCAACTACGCCCGCAAGCACAACCCCTGGTTCGCCTTCTCCAACGTGCCCACCAGCACGGCGAAGACGATGACGCAGTTCCCCACGGACTACACCACCCTGCCCAAGGTGTCCTTCGTCGTCCCGAACCTCTGCAACGACATGCACGACTGCTCCGTCGGCACCGGCGACACCTGGCTCAAGAACAACCTCAAGGCCTACGCCGACTGGGCCAAGACCCACAACAGCCTCCTGGTCGTCACCTTCGACGAGGACAACCGGCTCGCCGGGAACAAGATCCCGACCGTGCTCTACGGCCAGCCCGTCACCCCCGGCTCCACGTCGAGCACCACCTACAACCACTACGACATGCTGCGGACGCTGGAGGACCTGGCCGGGCTCACCACCCACGCCGGGAACGCCGCCACCGCCACCGACATCACGGGGATCTGGACCTCCTGACCATGTACGTCGCGGACTCGCGCGCGAACAACGCGCCCGCCGTGCTCCCCGAGTCGCAGGCCGCCGCCCCGGGCACCCGCCCGGGGCGGCGCGCCGCCCTCGCCCCCACGGTGCTCGCCCTCGGCACGGTCAGCCTGATCACCGACGTCTCCTCGGAGATGGTCACGGCCGTGCTCCCGCTCTACCTCGTCGCCGGACTCGGGCTCTCCCCGCTCGGCTTCGGCCTGCTCGACGGCGTCTACAACGGCGTCAGCGCCCTGGTCCGGCTCACCGGAGGCCACCTCGGCGACCGCTTCGGCCGCCACAAGGCACTCGCCGGGATCGGCTACGGCCTCTCCGCCCTGGGCAAGCCGCTCCTGCTCCTCGCGCACACCCTGCCCGCGATCGGCGCCGTGCTCGCCCTCGACCGCACCGGCAAGGGCCTGCGCACCGCCCCGCGCGACGCCCTGATCTCGCTGGCCGCCACCCCCGAGGACCGCGGCCGGGCCTTCGGCGTGCACCGGGCCATGGACACCGCCGGCGCGCTGATCGGGCCGATCCTCGCCTTCCTCATCCTGCGGGGCGCCGCCGGCGGCTACGACGCCGTCTTCACCGTCAGCGCCTGCGTCGCGGCCCTGGGCGTCCTGGTGCTGGTGCTCTTCGTGCCGGGCCGCCGCGCCGTGCCCGCCCCCGACGCCGAACCCGTCTCCCTGCGGGCCTCCCTCGGCCTGCTGCGCCGCCGCGACCTGCGCCGGATCAGCCTCGGCGCCCTGCTGCTGGGCCTGTGCACCGTCAGCGACGCCTTCGTCTTCCTGCTGCTCCAGCGCGCCACCGGAATCGCCGACCGCTGGTTCGCCCTGCTCCCGCTCGGCACCGCGGCCGCCTTCTTCCTGCTGGCCCTGCCGCTCGGCCGGCTCGCCGACCGCGTCGGCCGCCGCCGCGTTTTCCTCGGCGGTCACCTCGCGCTGCTGCTCGTCTACGGACTGCTCCTGGCCGGCGGCGGGCACCCGGCCCTGCCGTACGCGGTGCTCCTGCTGCACGGCGGCTTCTACGCGGCCACCGACGGCGTGCTCATGGCCGAGGCCGCCGGAGCCGTCCCCGAGGAGCACCGCGGCGGCGGGCTGGCCCTCGTCCAGACCGGCCAGGCCCTCGCCCGGTTCGCCGCCTCCCTCGGTTTCGGCGCCGCCTGGACCCTGTGGGGGCCCCGCCCCGCACTCGCCGTGGCGGCCGTGCTGCTCGCCGCGGCCGTCGCCTGCTGCGTCCGGCTCCGCCCCGCCGACGCCTGACCCCGCCGCTTCCCCGAAAGGCCCCGATGACCGCCACGCCCCCCACGACCACGTCCCCCGAGGCCCCGTCCCCGGCGAGCCCGTCCCCGATGACCCCGCGGCGCCGGATGCTGATCCTGGTGAGCGCGGTCGTCCTGCTCGCGGCCGTGGGGGTGCTCGCCTTCGTCCGCGCCTCGTCGCGGGCCGACGAGAAGAACCACGCACGGGCCGGCGGCCCGGCCGTCTCCCACGGCGAGGTGACCCTTGCCCCCGAGGGCGGCGGGCGGCGACTCGTCTTCCGCAACATGGCCTGGGGTCCCTTCCGCGACGAGCTCGCCACTGTCCCGGCGGACGCGCCCGAGGGCCCGCGCACCGCCTCCGGGGTGAAGTGCCTGCGCTTCCACTCCGCCGGGGGCACCGGGATCTGCCTCCGGGCGGAAGCGGGCGCCGTGCAGGAGAGCTACCGGGCCGTGGTGCTCGACTCGCGCCTCAAGGAGATCACCGACCGCCCCCTGGCCGGCATCCCCACCCGCGCCCGGGTCTCGCCCGGCGGCCACCTCGTCGCCTGGACCGTGTTCGTGGGCGGGGACTCGTACGCGGGTACCGATTTCTCCACCCGCACCTCGCTGCTGGACCTGCGCACCGGGAAGTACGACGCCTCCCTGGAGGACTTCACGATCCGCAAGGACGGCGAGACCTACCGCAACGCCGACGTGAACTTCTGGGGGG
Organism: Streptomyces sp. NPDC031479; assembly: GCF_055581065.1. Classification (NCBI taxonomy): domain Bacteria; kingdom Bacillati; phylum Actinomycetota; class Actinomycetes; order Kitasatosporales; family Streptomycetaceae; genus Streptomyces; species Streptomyces sp. NPDC031479. The sequence goes on along the minus strand of NZ_JBVIKC010000017.1, from coordinate 61,268 downwards.
TCACCTTCGCCGCCGACGAGAAGACCTTCTACGCGACGCTGGCCACCGGCGGGCACACCTACCTGGTCCGGGGCGACCTGGCCGCGCGCACGGTGACCACCCTGAGGGAGAACCTCGAATGCCCCTCGCTGTCCCCGGACGGGACCCGGCTGGTGTTCAAGAAGCGGGTGCCCGGCCTGCCGGCCGACGCCCCGTGGCGCCTCTACCTCCTCGACCTGGCCTCGATGAAGGAGACCCCGCTCGCCGAGGAGCGCAGCGTGGACGACCAGGTGGTGTGGAGCGACGACCGGACCGTCGTCTACTCCCTGCCCGGCGACTTCGGCGCCGACCTGTACACCCTGCCGGCCGACGGCAGCGGAGCCCCCGCCCGGCTGATGCCCTCGGCCCTCGCCCCGGCCTTCCTCGGCTGAGCCGCGGAGGAAGGCCGGGAGCGTCGCAGGACCGTTACGCCGGGATCAGCGTCTTGCGCCGGCGCTTGCGGGGCTGGGCGCCCGACATCCGCAGCTCGATGAGGGCGCGGACGGTGGGCCACTCCTCGTCGAGGACGGAGTAGAAGGCCGTACTGCGCACCGCGCCGTCCAGCCCCCGCGAATGGGCCCGGCGGACCCCTTCGCAGGTGAAGCCGAGACGTTCCATCGCCGCCCGCGAGCGCCCGTTGCGGGCGTCCGCGCGCAGGGAGATGCGGCGTACGCCCCAGGTCTCGAAGGCGTGGCGGAGCATGAGCAGCTTGGCCTCGGTGTTGATCCCCGTGCCCTGGGCACCCGGCGACAGCCAGGTGTTGCCGATCTCGGCGGCGTCGGGGATCGCGGTCGCCGGATCACCGAAGGGGACCCCCGGCACCGCGGGCCACACCAGCGGGCCCTGCCAGTAGTCGAGTTCCAGGAACCGGGTCGAACCGACGACCCGCCCGTCAGTGGCTCTGACCACGGCGAACGCAAGCGATCGACCCGCTGCCTGATCTGAGAGGGCGCGGTCGATGTACTCGTGGGACGCCTGCAACCCGTGCGGCACGGGAGTGAAGGCGTAAGTCGTACGATCCTCGGCCCCGGCCACGGCCAGGGCCTCGGTGTGGTGGGGGGCGAGGGGCTCAAGCCGCACGGAGCGGCCGACGAGGAGTACGGGTACGGGCACGGAGCCTTCGGTCCTTCTGGGCGGTGGGGTGGTTGCACAGTCTGCGCTCCTGACGTCACCCCCCGCGCAAAACGCGGGTGAAAGGCAACGGGCTGTCAGGTGAACGCGAGTGGCTCAATGTAGCCCCTTAAAGTCCTCTCATGAACCCCCAATTTGGCAATGGCGCGACATCGTTTTTCGATGACTTTGGTCCGCGCGACGGAGAGCCCGTGATCCTTCTCCACGGACACCCGTTCAACCGCTCGATGTGGGTGCCGCAGGCGACTGCCCTGACGGCTGCGGGATACCGAGTCATCGCCCCTGACCTGCGAGGATACGGGGAGAGTCCGGCTCTGGAGGAGAAGACGACGCTGGCCCGCTTCGCCGATGACGCGGCCGCGCTGCTGGCGGATCTGGGAATCGAACAGGCGGTCGTCGGCGGAGTGTCCATGGGCGGGCAGATCGCTCTGGAGGTCAGGTTGCGCCACCCGGGTCTGGTACGGGCGCTCGTGCTCAGCGACACCTCCCCGGCGCCGGAGACGCCGGAGGGGGTGAAGTTCCGCAGGGAGCTCGCCGAGCGGCTCCTGGAGGAGGGCATGGCCCCGTACGCGGATGAGGTCATGGACAAGATGCTGGCCCCCTACAACCTCATCGCGCAGCCCGGGGCCGCCGCCCGGGTGAGCGCGATGATGCGCGCCACCGACCCCAGGGGGGCGGCCGCGGCCCTGCGCGGACGGGCGGAGCGGCCCGACTACCGGCCCGTGCTCGCGGCGCTGCCCGCGACCGTGCCCTGCCTGGTGCTGGTCGGCGCCGACGACGTGTACACCCCGGTCGCGGACGCCGAGGGCATGTGCGCCCTCGCCCCGCACGCCCGGCTCACCGTGATCGAGGGGGCGGGCCACCTGCCGGGGGTCGAGCGGCCCGAGGAGTTCAACCGGGCGCTGCTGGAGTTCCTCGCCGCCCTGTGACCGGCCGCCCCCTGCCGGGCCGGGGGCCGGCAGGGGGCGGCGGCGGTATCGGACGGCCCATCGGGGTGGCCCATCGGACCCACCCCCTATTGGACCACCTGAATGGGCCATTCCGCTGATCCAATGGACCGGTGACGATACGCTTCCTGCCCGCCCCCGGCGCCCCGCGCCGCCTGGCCGCCGCCCAGTTGAGCAACTCGGTCGGCGACGGCGCCTACTACGTGTGCTCGGCCCTCTACTTCACCCGCGTGGTGGGCCTCTCACCCGCCCAGATCGGCCTGGGCCTGACCCTCGCCTGGGCGGTCGGCTCGGTCGCCGGGGTCCCGCTGGGCGCTCTCGCCGACCGACGGGGCCCGCGCGGCACCTCGGTGTTCCTGGCCCTGGCCACCGCCGCGTCCGTGGCCTCCTTCCTGTTCATCCGGTCCTACGGGGCCTTCCTGTGCGCCGTGGTCCTCTACGCCGTCTCCCAGTGCGGTCTCGCGGCCGCCCGGCAGGCGCTGCTCGCGGGGCTCGTCGCCCCGGGGGAGCGGACGGGGGTGCTGGCCCACCTCCAGTCCACCCTCAACGCCGGACTGGCCCTCGGGGCGGCACTGGGCGGACTGGCGCTCGGCGCCGGCACCGAGCGGGCCTACCTCGTGGTCTTCGCCCTGGACGCGCTGAGCTTCCTCGGCTGCGCTGCCCTGCTGGCGACCCTGCCCGCCGTGCCGCCCGTACCGGACCGGGCGGCGGGGGCGCCCCGGCTGGCGGTGCTGCGCGACCGGCCGTACGCGCTGGTCACCCTGCTCAACGCCGTGCTGCTGCTGCGGATGCCGCTGCTCAGCCTGGCCATACCGCTGTGGATCGTGGAGCGGACCCAGGCTCCCGGCTGGCTGGTGTCGGCGCTGTTCGTGCTCAACACCGTGGCCGTGATGCTGTTCCAGGTGCGGGCGGCCCGGCCCGTGACCGACCTCGACAGCGCCACGCGGGCGCTGCGGGTCTCCGGGCTGGTGATGGCCCTGTCGTGCGCCGTGTTCGCCGCCTCGGCGCTGCCGGGGGCCGGATGGGCCGCCGCGGCACTGCTCGTGGCGGGCGCCGCGCTGCAGGCCGACGGCGAGATGCGGCAGTCGGCCGGGTCCTGGCAGATCGGCTTCTCGCTGGCTCCCGCCGAGCACATGGGCCAGTACCAGGGCTTCTTCGGCACCGGGGTGCCGGTGGCCCGCACCCTGGGGCCGCTGCTGCTGACCTCGCTGCTCCTGCTCTGGGGGATCCCCGGCTGGCTGCTGCTCGGCGCCCTGCTGCTGGCCGCCTCCTACGCGATGGGCCCCGCGGTGCGCCGGGCCCGGTCGGCCGCGCGGGCCGAGGACGTGCCGGACGGGGGCGTGCCGGCCGGGGGAGTGGCCGCGTAGGACGCCCCGGAACCCCCGTGCCCGGTCCCCACGGCCGACCCGGCCGCGGGGACCGGGGCCGTCGGCTGCGATCATCCGTCCATGGACGACGTACTGCGGCGACTGGCCGCCGTGGGCCCCTTCTTCACCGTCGCGCACGGCGAGCGACCGCCGGGCCCCGGCTTCCGGCCGCTCGCCGAGCTGTACGGGGAGCACCTCGCGCCCTACGTGGCCGAGGTCGGACGGCGGATCGGCAGCGGTCCGGGCCGGGTGGCGGCCTCGACCGCGCAGTTCGGGATCGCCTCGCGGCTGTGGTCGCTGGGCCTGGGCTGCGCCGCGCTGGGCGGCCGGGTACCCGACCTGGACCCCGCCCGCCTGTGGTGGCGCCTGCCCGCGGCGGGCTCGCTCGAACTGTGGCTCCCCGAGCCGGCCGCCCGGCCGTCCGCGGCCCTCGGCGAGAGCGTGCTCGGGAACCTGGCCGTGCTCGACGCCGCGCTGCGCGAGCGGTACGGGGTCTCGGCGAAGGTGCTGCGCGGCAACGCCGCCTCCGGGCTCGTCGGCGCGCTGCGCGTGCTGCTCGACCGGGTCCCGGCGGAACCGGCCGTCGAGCTGGCCGGTGCCCTGCTCGCCGACGGCGGGCCCCTGGCCGGCACCGGCACCTTCCTCCACGAGGAGGGGCTCGGGGTGGCCTTCGTACGGCGCAGCTGCTGCCTGTACTACCGGGTGCCCGGCGGTGGCCTCTGCGGGGACTGCGTGCTGCGGACCAGGTAGCCGCCCGTTGCCGGGGGCCGTTCGGAGCAGCCGGGGGCCCGGCCGCCGGGCGGCCCGCCGGAGCATCGCCTAGCGTCCGCTGCATGAACGCCCCCACACCGACGAATCCGGGCGGAGTGTCCCGCCGCGCCGCGCTCACCGGTCTCGCCGCGGGAGCCGGCTCCCTCGCCCTGTCGGGCACGGCCCATGCCGGGCCCACCGGGCCCACCGGGGCCGCCGGGCCCACCGGGCCCACCGCGCCCTCCCCGTCCGCGGCCGCCGCCGATCCCACGCCCGGGGCCATGAAGCTCTTCGCCGACCCGGGCTTCGACTTCGCCGGGCTCCTCGCCCTCGGCGCCGCCGGGATGCGCGCGTCCGAGGTCGGCGAGGTGCTGACCGCCGTCAACGCGGTCAACGCCGCCGGCCTGTCCGAGCAGAGCTACACCGACACCTTCCGCGCCTGGGGCGACCGGCTCGCGGCGCCCCCCGCCGCGGGGCGCCACGGCGGGGAGGTCCCCCAGCAGACCCGCCGCTTCCGCTCGCTGCGCGCCGCGCAGTACTACGCCCAGGCCCTCTTCTACGTACTGGGCACCACCTCACCCGCCGACGAGAAGGCGGTCTACCTCGCCGGACGCGCCGCCTGGGACGCATTCACCCGGCTGTGCTCGCCGGCCGCCGTCCGGGCGGAGGTCCCGTACGGGGGTACGCACCTGCCGGTCTGGTTCTTCCGTCCCGAGGGCCCCGCCCGGCCGCGCCCCACCGTGATCCTCACCAACGGCAGCGACGGGCAGAACGTGGACATGTGGACCTACGGGGTCTCCGCCGCCCTCGACCGGGGCTGGAACGCCCTGGTCTACGACGGCCCCGGCCAGGGACAGCTGCTCTTCGTCGAGGAGATCCCCTTCACCACCCGCTGGGAGAAGGTGGTCACCCCGCTCGTCGACTGGCTGGCGGCCCGCAAGGACGTGGACGCCGCCCGGATCGCCCTCACGGGCCTGAGCATGGGCGGCAACCTGGTCGCCCGCGCCGCGGCCTTCGAGCAGCGCCTGGCCGCCGTGGTCTGCCAGCCGGGCTGCCTCAGCCCCTGGCTGGGCTTCGACAAGGAGCTGCGCGACATCGTCACGCCCGACAAGGCGGAGACCAACCGGGTCTGGAACGAGGACGTGGTCCCCGAGCTGCCCCCGCAGCTCGCGTTCACCGTCAAGAAGCGGTTCGAGATCTTCGACCGGCAGGCGCTGCGCCAGGCGCGCGCGGGCAAGGTGCTCACGGACCTCTGGACGCCCGCGCAGGTGGCCATCGGCCTCGACGTCACCCGGCTGGTCCCGAAGATCAAGGCGCCGACGCTCGTCCTGGACTACGACTTCGAGCAGTTCTACCCGGGCCAGCCGCGGCAGATGTACGACCTGCTGCGCTCGCGGCGCGAGTACGTGAAGATGACGCAGGCCACCGGGGCACAGTTGCACTGTTCCCCGATGGCCCCGCAGCAGCACTGCGACGTCGTCTTCGACTGGCTGGACGGGACGCTCCGCCCGGACCGCTCCTAGAAGGTGAGGTTCCAGGAGTCGATCCTGCCGGTGTCGCCGCCGGCGTTGTCGTTCACCCGCAGCTTCCAGGTGCCGTTCGCGACCTCGGAGGAGGCGTTGACGGTGAAGACCTGGTTGATGTTGTCGGTGCCGCCGCCCGCACGGTTGTGGACCGTGTAGACGGAGCCGTCGGGGGCGACCAGGTCGACCTTCAGGTCACCGATGTAGGTGTGCACGATGTTCACGCCGACCTTGAGGGTGGTCGGCGCGTTGCCGGTCACTCCGGAGACGGTGATCGGGCTCTCCACGGTGGTGTTGTCACCGATGGCGAAGTCCGCGGTGTTCTCGAAGTACTTGCCCGCGGGCGGGGTGGCGCCGACCGCCTTCAGGGCGTCGACCTGGCCCTCGCCGAAGAAGGAGTTGTTCGCGGTCGTACCGGTGCAGCGGCCGTCGGCGGGGCAGGCGATGTCGTTGGCCTGGGTGGCCAGCTTGTCGCGGATCTGCGCCGGGGTGATGCCCGGGTTGGCGCTTGCGATCAGCGCCGCGACGCCCACCACGTGCGGGGTGGCCATCGAGGTGCCGCTCTTGGTGCCGTACTTGCCGCCCGGCAGCGTGGAGTAGACGTCCTGGCCGGGGGCCGCGACGTCGATGACGCCCTGGCCGAAGTTGGAGAACGAGGCCTTGGTGACGCCCGTGCCGTTCGCCGCGACGGTGACCACGCCCGGGAGTTCGGTCGGGATGTCCATGCAGGCGTTGGTGATGGTGCGGGTGACCGGGGTCGAGTCGTTCGGGCTCGCGGTGTCGGTCGTCTTGTGCGCGAGGTCGTAGTTCTCGTTGCCCGCCGCCGCGATCTGGAGCGAGCCCTTGCTCTCGGCGTACTCCTGGGCGCGCTTGACGCCCTCGATGATGGCCGCCTGGTCGATGTTGTCCGGGCAGTTGAACTGCCACGGGTCCGTGTAGTAGCTGTTGTTGGTGACCTTGAAGCCGTGGTCACCGGCCCACACGAAGCCGCAGATGGTGTTCTCGGCGAAGAAGAACGAGTTGCCCGGCTCGGCGACGCGGACCGCGGAGATCTTCACGCCCGGGGCCACGCCGACGACGCCCTTGCCGTTCTTGGCGGCGGCGATGGTACCCGCCACGTGGGTGCCGTGGGTGTCCACGTCACGCCAGGCGCCGGTACGGGTGTCGGGCTTGCCGTAGGCGCAGGAGACCGAGTCGGCCGCGTTGAAGTTCGGGGCCAGGTCCTGGTGCTGGTCGTCGACACCGGTGTCCAGGATGCCGACCTTGACCGACGGGGAGCCGGTGGTGACGGCCCAGGCCTGGTCGGCCTTGATCTGGCTCATGTCCGCGCGGACCGGCTCGCCGGCCGCGGTGGAGGCCTGCGCCGGGTTGGCGGGCAGCGCCGGGTTGTAGGCGTCGGCGGGGACGTCCGAGGTACGGGTGGCGCCCACCTGCTGCACCCCGCTGACGCCGCGCATGGTGGAGGCGAAGGTGGCGGAGGCGGAGTGGGCGACGATCACGCCGATCGCGTCGAAGGACGAGAAGACCGTGCCGCCGTTGGCGGTGACGGCCGAGCGGATCGCCGTGCTGTCGCCGGGGGCGCTGATCACGAGGTAGGCACGGGTGCCGGCGGCCCAGGTCGCACTCTGGGAAGCCGGGGCCGCAGCCTTGGGGGCGGCCGCCGGAGCGGAAGCCGGGGCGGAGCCGTTCGGGTTGACGGGAGCGGTGCCGGCGATCGCGGCGGGGGCTCCGAAGGCGAGGGCGGCGCCGAGGGCGGCCGCCATCACCAGGCTACGTCGGGGTCGGCTGGATATGTGGGGTATCAATGCGTCCTCCGATGGCACAGCGGTGCTGTTGGCACCTGCCGGGCCGTACGAAACGAGTGGTGGACGCAAGATGTCAGACGGGCCACCCCGGAGGGAAGTACCTTTTAGCGCAGCGGACTTACCGGCCGGTTGGCCGAAAATGGTGCTTGGCGGGGGTTCGTCGCCCTATCGCCCCCCCCGGAGCAGGGGACACCGGCCGGGCTGGGCACCGTGGGGGCGAGCCCTGCCCGGCCGGATCCCGCGGGTGCGCCGGTCAGGCCGGCACACCGTCCTTGGCCCCGGCCGACGGGCCGGCGGAGGGGGTGGCGGAGGAGTCCGTCGAGGGTGCGGGCACCGCGACGGGCGCCTCGTCGGGGCGGGCTCCGTGTCCGTCGTCGATCAGCGTGGCCTCGTCGAAGGGCAGCCGGCCCGCGAGGACCTCGGTGGCCCGCTCCCGGTCGAACTCCTTCGTCCACGTTCCGATCAGCACGGTGGCGACGGCGTTGCCCGCGAAGTTGGTCAGCGCCCTGGCCTCGCTCATGAAGCGGTCGATGCCCACGATCAGGCCGACGCCGTCGACCAGTTCGGGCCGGTGTGACTGGAGCCCGCCGGCCAGCGTGGCCAGACCCGCCCCGGTGACGCCCGCGGCGCCCTTGGAGGCCACGATCATGAAGAGCAGCAGCGAGATCTGCTCGCCGAGCGCCAGCGGCTTGCCCATGGCCTCCGCCACGAACAGGGAGGACATCGTCAGGTAGATCGCCGTCCCGTCCAGGTTGAAGGAGTAGCCGGTCGGCACGGTGATGCCGGTCACCGGCCGGGAGACGCCGAGGTGTTCCATCTTCGCGATGAGCCGCGGCAGCGCCGACTCCGAGGAGGAGGTCGACAGGATCAGCAGGAACTCCCGCCCCAGGTACCGCAGGAGGGCGAAGACGCTGACGCCCGTACACACCCGCAACAGGGTGCCGAGCACGACGAAGACGAAGAGCAGGCAGGTGGTGTAGAAGCCGATCATGATCACGGCCAGGGACTTCAGCGCGTCGATGCCGGTCGCTCCGACCACCGCCGCCATCGCCCCGAAGGCACCCACCGGTGCCGCCCACATGATCATCGCGAGCACCCGGAACACCATCTTCTGCACGTGTCCGATCCCGCGCAGCACCGGTTCGCCCGCCGCGCCCATGGCCTGGAGCGCGAACCCGCACAGCAGTGCCACCAGCAGTGTCTGGAGCACCTCGCCCCCGGTGAAGGCGGACACCAGCGTCGTCGGGATGATCCCCAGCAGGAACTCGGGCGTGCTCTCGGCGCCGCCCGCCTTGGCCTGGGCCTCCCCGGCGTGCCGGGCCGCCTCGGTCAGGTGCAGCCCGCTGCCGGGCTCCAGGAGGTTCCCCACGACCAGCCCGATCGCGAGGGCCACCGTCGACATGACCATGAAGTAGCCGAGGGCGAGTCCGCCGACCGCGCCCACCTTGGCCGCCTTGCGGACCGAGCCGATCCCCAGAACGATGGTGCAGAAGATCACGGGTGAGATCATCATCTTGATGAGGTTGACGAAGCCGGTGCCCAACGGCTTGAGCTCGACGGCCACGCCGGGAGCGGCGAAGCCCACGGTGATGCCGAGCAGCACCGCGGCGATCACCGCGATGTAGAGATAGTGGGTCTTGTCGCGCCTGGCGGCCACGTCGCCTCCTGGTGGTGAATGTGTTCCGGGAGACCATCGCCCACCTTGTGACCCCGGTCACCCTTGCGTTCATTGAGTTCACGGCCGGGTGCACACTGAGCGCCATGTTCCGCTTTCCCCGACCGCCCCGCAGCCTCGCCGGCCAGCTCTTCGCCATGCAGGTGCTGCTGGTCGCCGTCGTCGTCGCCGGGTGCGCGGTCTTCGCGTACGCGACCGCCCGGGGCCAGGCCGAGGACGCCGCCCGGCGCCAGGCCGGGGCCGTGGCGCGGTCCGTCGCCGACTCCCCGTCGGTGCGCGAGGCCGTCCGGACCGGCCGGAGCGGGGCCGGCCCCTCGGCGGCCCTCCAGCCCTACGCCGAGCGGGTGCGCGCCGACTCGGGCGTGGACTTCGTGACGATCATGGCCCCGGACGGACGGCGCTGGACCCACCCCGACCCGCGCCGCATCGGCGAACGCTTCCTCGGCAACACCGCCCCCGCCCTGCGCGGCGAGACCTTCAGCGAGACCTACACCGGCACGCTCGGCCCCTCCATCCGCGTGGTCACCCCCCTCGCCGGCGAGGACGGCCGGATCGTCGGCCTGGTCAGCGCGGGGATCACCGTGCGCGCCGTCAGCGACCGGCTGGCGGAGCAGCTCTCCGCCCTCGCCTGGGTGGCGGCCGGGGCGCTGGCCCTGGGCGGCGTGGGCACGTACGTGGTCAACGCGCGGCTGCGCCGCCACACGCACGGGATGAACGCCGCCGAGCTGAGCCGGATGTACGACTACCACCAGGCGGCCCTGCACGGGGTCCGGGAGGGGCTGCTGATGCTCGACGGCCACCGCAGGATCACCCTCGTCAACGACGCCGGCCGCGAACTCCTCGGCCTGCGCGGGGAGATCACCGGCGTCGGCGTCGCCGACCTCGGCCTCCCCGCCCCGCTCACCGGGGCGCTCCTCGCCGACCGGCCGCGGGTCGACGAGGTCCACCTCACCGCCGACCGGGTGCTGGTGGTCAACAGCTCACCGGTGGCCGGCGGGGGACGCCGCGGCACCGTGGTCACCCTGCGCGACCACACCGAACTCCAGTCGCTGACCGGGGAGCTGGACCAGGAAAGGGGTTTCACCCAGGCGCTGCGCTCCCAGGCCCACGAGGCGGCCAACCGGCTCCACACCGTGGTCTCCCTCATCGAACTGGGCCGCAGCGAGGAGGCGGTGGAGTTCGCCACCGCGGAACTGGAGCTGGCCCAGGCCCTGACCGACGAGGTCGTCACCGCCGTCGGCGAGCCGGTGCTGGTCGCCCTGCTGCTCGGCAAGGCCGCGCAGGCGCACGAGCGGGGCATAGAGCTGGTCGTCACCCCGGACAGCGGTGCGAGCGGGGCCGTCGAGGGGATGGACGCGCTCCCCGGGCTCCCGCCCGCGCGCGACCTCGTCACCCTGCTGGGCAACCTGATCGACAACGCCGTCGACGCCCTCACGGGGGTGCCCGGAGCGCGGATCGCCGTCACCGTGCGCCGGGACGCGGACGGCCTGCTGCTGCGGGTCGCCGACAACGGCCCCGGACTGCCCGAGGGGGTGGACGTGTTCCGGCGCGGCTGGTCCGGCAAGGGGGAGGGGCGGGGCCTGGGACTGGCGCTGGTCCGCCAGGTGGCCCACCGGCACGGCGGAGCCGTCGACGCGGTCTCCGGGCCGGTCGGGGGCGCGGAGTTCACCGTCAGCCTGCCGCTGCGCCCCGGCGGTGCCGGGCCGGGCGGGGCGGCGGAAGCGCAGGGCGGACCGGGGGCGGCGGGGACGGAGGGGCCGCCGCGGGACCGGATGCCGCGGGCGCGCGAGGCTGGGCCCGGGGAGGCCGGGGACCCGGCCGCGGAAGGCCCGGACCCGCGGCCCCGCATCCCCCGTCAGCGCCGCGCGGGGGGTGCGTCGTGAGCGCGCCCGAGGTGCGGGTGCTGGTGGTCGAGGACGATCCCGTCGCCGCCGCCGCGCACGCGCTCTACGTCGGCCGGGTGCCCGGTTTCACGGCCGTGGCGGCCGTCCACTCCCTCGCCGAGGCCACCCGGGTGCTGGAGCGGACCCGGGTCGACCTGCTGCTCCTCGACCTCACGCTGCCCGACGGCCACGGGCTGCGCTTCGCGCGCGGCCTGCGGGCCGCCGGGCATCCCGTCGACGTGATCGCGGTGACCTCGGCCCGGGACCTGGCGGTGGTCCGCGAGAGCGTCTCGCTGGGCGTGGTGCAGTACGTACTGAAGCCCTTCGCCTTCCCGACGCTGCGCGAACGCCTGCTGCGCTACGCCGAGTTCCGGGCCTCGGCGGGCGAGGCGGCCGGTCAGGACGACGTCGACCGGGCGCTCGCCGCACTGCGCGCACCGGGTCCGGCGGAACTGCCCAAAGGGCTCAGCGCCCCGACCCTGGACCGGGTCGCGGCGCTGCTGCGGGCGGCGCCCGAGGGGCTCACCGCCGCGGGGGCGGCCGAGGCGGCCGGGATCTCGCGGATCACCGCCCGCCGGTACCTGGAGCACCTGGTGGACACCGGCCGGGCGGACCGCACCCCCCGGTACGGTCAGGTCGGCCGCCCCGAACTGCACTACCGCTGGCTGGCGGCGGCGGCCGGCTCCGTGTCGAACGTGTAGAACTTGCGGTGGTCCAGCATGTCGGCCGGGGTCACGTCGTTCCACGGCCGCATGGTGTCGCGCAGGTCGACCACGTTGGCGGTGCCGGCGGCCGGCAGGTAGGGGGACTGCGGGTGCTTCGCCTGCCAGTCGGCCCACAGCTTGTCGATGAAGGCGTGGTGCATCCAGAACACCGGGTCGTTGGGCGAGACCCCGGTGGCCATCTGGCCGCCGACCCACACGTGCACCCGGTTGTGCAGGTTGGCGCCGCGCCAGCCCTCCAGGTTGTTGCGGAAGCCGTTGGAGGAGCTGTTCCAGGGCGCCATGTCGTAGACCGGCATCGCCAGGACGGCGTCCACCTCGGCCTTGGTCGGCAGCTGGGCGACGCCCTCGCCGAGCGCGCGGCGCAGGTAGTTGCGCCCGTCGACCCGTACGGCCACCTCCCACTTGCCCGTCGCGTACGCGAAGGGTCCGTCCATCACCTGTCCGTCGCGGGCCCGGCCGGTGCCCCCGAGGAAGTCGGCGGCCCAGAGGGAGGAGCGGGTGCGGTCGGCGGTCCAGTCCCAGTACGGGATCGACACGCTCGCGTCCACCGCCTGAAGAGCCGCTTCGAACTCCAGGAGAAAGCGGCGGTGCCAGGGGAGGAAGGAGGGGGAGCGGTGGCCGACGCGGTCGCCCGAGTCGGTGTCGCTCATGATGAAGCCGTTGTGGGTGGTGACGAACCGGTCGTAGCGGCCCGTCCGCTTCAGTTCGAGCAGCGCGTTGGTGAAGGCGCGCTTCTCCTCGGGCGTGAGCGCGGCCTGGTTCTTGCGGACGGTCATGCCATGCCCCCCATCTGCATCGGGGCGAGCTGAGAGCCCTGGAGCTCGCGCACCGCGGCACGGGCCAGCGAGGCCGGGTCGGCGAAGGTCTCGTAGTGGTTGACGACGCTGATCCAGGTGCCGTCCGCGTTCTGCATCACGTGCAGTTCGCGGCCGTCTATCTTCACGGTCGGCAGACCGGGGGAGTGGTGGCCGCCGTGGTGGCCGCCCCCCGAGCCGGGGGCTATCTGGATCCGGCGGCCCTGGTACACCTCGTCGACGGTGCCGGCCGGGGTGGTGGCCGCACGGGAGTCGGTGGCGGCGGCGTGCGCGGTGGCGCCCGCGATGCCGAGGACGGTGAGTGCGCCGGCAGTGGTGCCCAAGGCCTGCCGACGGGTGATCTTGTTCATGGCCGAAGAACTATCAGGGCCATGGCGGCAGTTGGCCGCTATCCGGACATCAGTGCATAAGTTGTGTGTAGAACAAATGAAATGATCTTCCTGTTCGGATCGACTCCGGCGGTCGGGACGGGAAGATCTGTGGCAGAAATGCTACTGGACGGTAATTCTTGCGGCTCTCCGGGGTTGCTATGGAGAGGGTCACACTCCGGGGTCGGCCGGAAGCTGTGGGTTCCGCCGCTCTTTCCTCAAGCGTTTCCCGAGGGGTGCCGAAGCCGACTTGATGACGGTCTGCACCTTATAGTCCCGATATGGCTCTTCATGAGACGAAGGACGCGCGTGCCCAGGACGCCGATACGGACGTGTTCACGTCCGCCCTCAGCGGCCAGATCCTCCCCAAGTACCGGATGCCCGACGACCACTCGCCCACCGAGGTGGTCTACTCGCTCCTCCACAACGAGCTGCTCCTCGACGGCAACGCCGCCCAGAACCTGGCCACCTTCTGCACCACCTGGTCGGACGACGGCGTGCACCGCCTGATGAACGAGTGCCTCGACAAGAACATGATCGACAAGGACGAATACCCGCAGACGGCCGAGATCGAGGCCCGCTGCGTCAACATCCTGGCCGACCTCTGGAACGCCCCGCCCGGCACCTCCGGCACCGGCTGCTCCACCACCGGCTCCAGCGAGGCCGCCATGCTCGGCGGCCTCGCCCTCAAATGGCGCTGGCGGGCCCGCCGCCGGGCGGAGGGCAAACCGGCCGACCGGCCCAACCTGGTCTGCGGCCCGGTGCAGATCTGCTGGGAGAAGTTCGCCCGCTACTTCGACGTCGAGCTCCGCCAGATCCCCCTGGAGCCCGGCGCGACCGGCCTGCTCCCCCACCAGCTCGCCGCCCACGTCGACGAGAACACCATCGGGGTCGTCGCCATCCTCGGCGTCACCTACACCTGCGACTACGAACCCGTCGCCGAGATCGCCGCCGAGCTCGACCGGATCCAGCAAGAGCACGGCTGGGACATCCCCGTCCACGTGGACGCCGCGAGCGGCGGCTTCGTCGCCCCCTTCCTCCACCCCGACGTGGTGTGGGACTTCCGGCTGCCGCGCGTGGCCTCCGTCAACACCTCCGGGCACAAGTACGGGCTCGCCCCGCTCGGCGTCGGCTGGATCGTCTGGCGCACCGCCGAGCTGCTCCCCGCCGACCTCGTCTTCGACGTGGACTACCTCGGCGGCGACATGCCGACCTTCGCCCTCAACTTCTCCCGCCCCGGCGGCGAGGTCATCGCCCAGTACTACCTCTTCCTGCGGCTGGGCCGCGGCGGCTACCGGAGCGTCCAGCAGGCCTGCGCCGACACCGCCCAGTACCTGGCCGGGGAGATCGCCGGCATGGGCCCCTTCACCCTGCTCTACGACGGCCGGGGCGGGCTGCCCGCCGTCTCCTACACGCTCGCCGACCCGGACGGCGAGGGGTTCACCCTCTACGACCTCTCCGACCGGCTGCGGATGCGCGGCTGGCAGGTGCCCACGTACCCGCTACCGGCGGACCGTCAGGACACCGTCATGCAGCGCGTCCTGATCCGCCACGGGGTGACCCGCGACCAGATCGCCCTGCTCGTCACCGACCTGCGGGCGGCCGTGGAACACCTCCGCGCCCACCCGCAGCCGGTCCCCGCCACGGAACCCAGGTCGGGCTTCCACCACTGACCGCCCGCGGTCACCGACCGGAACGGGACCAGTGCATTCCCAGGGCCGTCAGCGCGGCGGCCCGCTCCGGCGGCAGCCCCGCCGCCCGGGCGCGCTGGTTGGCGATCCACGCCCCGAGCCTCAGCTCCTGGTCCCCCCACCGCTCCACATGCGGTCGGGGGACCCTCAGGTGCCCCTCGCGGGCGTGGAACCGCCGGGCCGCCTCCAGATACCCCGCCCACGCGGAGGCGTGGCTGCGGCGCGCGGGCGGACGCTCCGCCTCCGGCGCCGGGGACAGACCCAGCGCGTGCTCCAGCAGCCACCGCTGCGACCACCCCAGCCGCTCCCACCCCAGCCGTTGGGCGCGCACCCACCCGCCGAGGTCCTCGCCCTGCACCAGCACCCGGCCGGGAACCGGCGGAACCCGGCCGCCCGCGTCCAGGTGCACCCGGGTCAGGTGGAAGGCCCGCTGCCAGCCGATGTCCCAGACGGGACACCAGGACGGATCGATCCGGTCCAGCGCCTCCCGCCGCTCCTCCGCCAGCGCCCCCGGCCCCTCCCGGCGCGCGGCGGCCCGGTTGTTCTTCATCCACACCCCGACGGGCGCCCCGTGCCAGGTGGCGTCGACCGGCGGCAGCAGGTGCCCGTGCTCGGCGGCCCAGGCCCGCGCCGCCGCCAGACCCTCCTCGAAGGCCACGTCGAAATGGCTCCACACCATGCCGAGTTCGTCCAGCTCCCGCGTCCGCTCCCGGCCCAGCGCGCCCCGGCGGTACGTGCGCCGCGCGTCCGCGATCCACTGGCCCAGCGGGAACCCCGCCAGGGCCGGCGGCCACCCCCCGCCGGACTCCGGCACCCGGTAGGCGAACGGCACCCTCAGGTCCCCGGCCGTCGCCGCGTAGATCCGCGCCGCCTCCGCACCGCGCCGCCACCGCGTGTGCTCCGGGTTGAGCACCCGCAGCCGGACGAAGGCCGCCAGCAGCGCCGGATCCCGGGGCGTGGAGAAGCTCAGCAGCGCCGCGGCCCCCGGCCCGGGGCCGCCGCCACTCCCGGCCGCACCGGTCGCCGTCGCCGGGCCGCCGGGTGCCTGCGGCTGGGCCAGGGCCTCCACCAGGCGTGAGTCGTGCGCCCTCAGCGCCTCCAGGAGCCGCGCGAGGTCCCCGTAGGCCCGCGAGGTCAGCATCGTCTCGGGGGACTCCCCGGGCCCCAGCAGCACCGGCACCACCAGCGAGGCGACCTTCCCCTCGCCGGGCCGGATCCGCAGCGCCCGGCCCACGGCCTGCACCAGGTCCGGCATGGAACCGCGCACGTCGGCCCAGAACACGGAGTCGCACTCCTTGGTGTCGACACCCTCGCCCAGCACCCGGACGCTGCCCAGGAACGCCTTCTCCGCGACCCGGTCCGCGGCGAACGCGTCCAGCACGCGCCGCCGGTGGGCCGCCGTGTGCTGCCCGCACAGCCAGTCCGCCCACACCGTGCGCGGGTACGCCGGCAGCGCCGACCGGCTCGCGGCGCGCAGCCGCGCCGCGACCGCCGGCAGCCCCGCCGCGAAGGCCTCGGCCTCCTTGGTCAGATGGTGGAACACCAGCGTCCGCCGGAACCCCTGGTCCGCCGCGGCCTTCACCAGCGCCGCCTGGAGCGCCGCCAACCGCATCCCGCGCACCCGGTCCGAACGGCCGTCCGCGCCCAGCAGCACCGCCGACCGGAAGCCCGGATCGCTGATGTCCACGCACACCACCCGGTACGGGGCGCAGATGCCCCGGTCGATGGCCTCCGACAGGGCCAGCGTGTAGCAGCGGGCGCCGAACGGCCCTTCCGGATCGTCCTCCATGGAGGCGACCAGCTCGCCCCGGCCCCGGAGCCCGCCGGTCCCCGGGGCGGGCGCACGCCCCTCCCCGTACCCGTCCTCCGGCCCCTCGGCCTCGGGGTCCTCCCCGTCCCGCCACACCCGGGGGGTGGCCGTCATGTACAGCCGGCGGGCGGAGGGGATGCGCGTGTTGTCGTGGACCACCGCCCAGGGCTTGCCGATCCGCCCCGACGTACGGTGCGCCTCGTCGACCACGATCAGGTCCCAGGGCGGCAGACCCGCCAGATGTGCCCGCTCGACGGTGCCCTGCCCCAGCGACGCGTACGTGGCGAACACGGTCAACCGCTCCACCGGCCCGGTGCCCCACCGGGCCAGTTGGCCCGGATCGGTGGTGGTCGGCAGTCCCGCCTCCTCGCCGCGCAGCGAGCACACCGCGACGGCGCGGCCGGTGCGGCCCCCCGCCCGCCAGGCGGACACGGTCTGCACGAGCAGGTCGAGCGAGGGCACCAGGACCAGCACCCGCCCCGCCCGCAACTCCTCGGCGGCGCGCACGGCGACCAGGGACTTGCCCGACCCGGTCGCCATGATCACCTGGGTGCGCAGACCCCGCTCGGGGAGCCGGCCGTCGGCCGGGGGCTCCAGCGCGCGGACGACGGAGTCGACGGCCTCGCGCTGATGCGCGCGCAACTGCGGCTTCGCCATCCGATTCGTCACCCCGTCCCCGTTGATCTGCCCGTTCTGCTCCAGGTCCTATCTTGCCCGGATTCTGAGACAAACGGGGGAAGGGGGGAGGTCCGGACGGTCACGTCCGCGCCGTCACGTCCGCGCCGTTGCGTCCGGACGGTTCGGACCCGGACCGCCGTGCGCCCCGGGTGGTCACCCGGGGGCGGCCGGCCGCTCGCGGAGGACCGCCGGTCACATGCGGGCGCCGAAGTTCTGCGTCCACCAGGGGCCGCCCGAACCCGGGCGCATGCCCACGCCTATGTCCTTGAAGGAGCAGTTCAGGATGTTGGCCCGGTGACCCGGGCTCTTCATCCACGCGTCCATCACGTCCTGCGCCGTCTGCTGACCCTTCGCGATGTTCTCCCCGTACGTCGACCAGCGGTACCCGGCGGCCGTCGTCCGCGTTCCCGGGTCGCCCCCGTCGGGGTCGGTGTGCGAGAAGTAGTCCCGCTGCGCCATGTCCTCCGAGTGCCCCTGGGCGGCGGAGCGCAGCTGCGCGTCCTCCTTGAGCGGCCCGCAGCCGGCCGCCGCCCGCTCGGAGTTGACCAGGGCGATGACCTGCCCCGCCACACCCGCCGGAGCGGGCGCCGGAGCCGGTGCGGCCGGGCGCGGAGCGCTGGTCTTCGGCGGCGTGGGCGCGGGGGCCTTCGACGAGCTGGCGGAGGGCGAGGGGGAGGCCGAAGCGGAAGCGGACGCCGAAGGCGAGGGAGAGGCCGAAGCGGAGGCCGAGGGCGAGGCCGACGCGGAGGGTGCCCCGGCGTTCGCGTCGGGGGCCGACAGCGCCGCCAGCGGGGACGCGGACGCGCCGCCGCCCGCCTCGGTGCCCCGCTTGCCGGGCAGCGAGCCGAGGTAGACCAGGCCGCCGCCCGCCACGCACGCGGCGATCACCGCCCCGCCGATCGCCCGGCGCCGGTTCTGCCGCTTCCTGCGCTGCGCCCCGCGGCCGGCGTCCGCCCCGGAGCCCGGGTCGCCCGCGTCGCCCCCCTTGCGGCGCGCCGCCCGGCCCGGTCCCGACACCACCGGCGCGAGCTGGGTCTCCGCCCCCGCGAAAGCCGCGCCCGCCGGGGCGAACGCCGCGCCGGCGGTGGCCGACCGTACGCCCGCCAGCAGCGCCGCCGTCACCGGCACCAGCGCCAGACCGGCCAGCAGCCCCTCCGCCGGGACCAGACCGTTCCACAGCCCCGAGCAGCGCAGGCACTCGCGGGCGTGCCGGGCTATTCGCTTGCGCCACAGGGCGGAGGGCCGCCCGTCCCAGGTGCCCGTCATCGCCCGCAGCCCCTCGCAGGGCGGCTGCGTCTCCAGTGCCCGCTCCACCACCCGGGCCGACTCCAGCTGCGCCTTCATCCGCTGTATCCGCACCGCCGCGTGCTGCGGGGTCAGCTCCAGCGCCGCGGCCATCTCGGCCCGGGTGACCTCCCCGGCGCACTCCAGCCACCACAACGACAGCAGCGCCCGGTCGTCGGGCTCCAGCCAGCGCGTGGCACGGGCGGTCTCGCGCCGCTGCCCCGACAGGTGGAGCCGCGCGACGGTCAGGTCGGCGAAGTCGGCGCCGGGATCGGCGAGGTCCCCGGCCTCCTCCAGGCCGCTCTGCCCGGGGCCGTTCTGACGGGACTGCCAGTGCGCCCGGACCCGGTTCATCGTGATCGCCACCAGCCAGGACCGGAAGCTCTCGTCCGCGCGGAGACCGCTCAGCCCGTCGAGTGCGCGCAGCATCGTCTCCTGTACGACGTCGTCCACGTCGACCGACCCGTTCAGGGCGCGTCCGACGATGTTGTAGACGAGCGGCAGGTGGGTGCTGACGAGCTCGTCCTGCGCGCGGGGGTCGCCCGCGCGGGCCGCTGCCACCAGCGCTGCCGTGTGCTGTGTACTCATGTGAAAGTCCCTGTCCGTACCGGCGGTCGATGATGCCCAATGACTGGGAGACCGTCGAGTGGGGCCCCGATAACACTTATCCGGAAGAAGTTTCCGGGAAAATTCGCGGAGCCGCTCCGCGCGGGCGTCCGGACGGCTCAGAGCAGGGGGGAAAGTGCCCGCGCGGCCTCCCGAAGGGCCGGCGCGTACCCCTCGGCCTCCTGGCGGCAGACCAGGAAGGTGACGGTGGTGACGGAGACCCCGCCGAGCGGCCGGCCGTCCGGTCCGGGGACGGCCACCCCGGTGCACCGGATGGAGGGCTCGTTCTCCTCGTCGTCCACGGCGAACCCCCGCGCGCGCACCGCCGCGAGCTCCGCCTCCAGTTCCACCGCCGTGGTCAGCGTCCTCGGGGTGCGGCGCGGCAGCCCGGCCGAGGCGACCAGGGCACGGACCTCCTCCGGGGGCAGCAGGGCCAGGACGCTCTTGCCGATCGCCGTGGTGTGCAGCGGCATCCGGGTGCCCTCGCGCGAGGCGGTCCGGAAGGGCTGGTCGGCCTCCAGCTTGCGGATGCAGGTGATGGTCTCCCCGGTGTGCAGCGCCAGGTGAACCGTCTGGCCGGTCTGCCGCCGCAGTTCACGCAGGACCTCGTCGACGCCGGCCGGCTCCGCGGCGCGGACCAGGGCCGACAGGCCGTGCAGCCGGGGGCCGGTTCCGTAGCGGCCGTCGCCTTCCGGGCGGACGAAACCCTGCTCGATCAGGGCGGCCAGGATCCGGAAGGTGCTCGACTTCGGTACGGCCGCCGCCGTCATGACGTCGGTGAGGCGGTGCGGGCCGCCCGGCGCGGCGACGGCCTCCAGGATCCGCAGGGACTTCTCCAGGGCGGACCCCGCAGCAGAGGTACGGCCCGCGCGGGCGGGCCCGGCGGTCTCGGCCGCGGCCTCCGCCACGTCCTGGGACACGCCCTCGCGCCCGTCCTCGGATCCCGACCCGGACCCTTCCCCGGGCCTTTGCCCCGGTCCTCGCTCCGTTGACACGTCATCTCCCGGCATGGGTAGGGTCTGGACCACGAAGTTCCGCCACACGATACCTCGTTCCACTACGTGGAACACATCGGAGGGTGCTTTGTCCTGCCACCCGTACGCGGTGATAGCCGCCCAGCGCCTGCTGCCGGTCTTGCGCAACACCGGCCCGGACGAAGCCGTCCGGGCCGCCACGGAGCTGCTCGCCGCCGGCTGCCGCGCCGTGGAGCTCACCACCTCCACCCCCGGCTGGGCCTCGGCCGTCGCCCGCACCGCCCCGCTCACCGACGTCCGCGGGCGCCGCGCGCTGATCGGCGTGGGCACCGTGACGACCCGCGCGCAGGCCGAGGAGGCACTCGACGCGGGCGCCGGCTTCCTGGTCTCCCCCTACCCGGCCCCCGCGGTCCGCGAGGTCGCGCGGCGGCGCGCGGCGGTGTTCGTCGAGGGCGGGTTCACCCCCGGCGAGATCGCCGCCGCCGTCCGGTCCGCCGGCGCCGCGAAGGTCTTCCCCGCCCACGTGGGCGGCCCGGACTTCATCCGCTCCCTCAAGGCGGTCCTCCCCGACGCCCTGCTCATCGCCACCGGGGGCATCCGGCCGGACGAGGTCCCCACCTGGCTGGCGGCGGGCGCGAGCGCCGTCGGCATCGGCGGCGGCCTGCCCGCGGACCCGGCCCGGCTGGCGGCGCTCTTCGCGGAACCGGCCGGACCGTGCTGCGCCGCGTGCGCGGCGGACCCCGGCGGCGGGGTGCGGTGACGATGGCCGCCGCATCCCGCGCGTACGACGTCCTCGTGCTCGGCGAGGTCCTGGTGGAGATCCACGCCGGCACGGCCCTGCGCGCGGTGGCCGACGGAACCACCGCCCGCGTCTCCTTCTCCGGCGACGCGCTCAACGCCGCGGCCGCCGCCGCGGCGGCCGGAGCGCGCACCGCCCTCCTCACGGTCGTCGGCGACGACGAACTCGCCGGCCCGCTGCTGCGCCGCGCCGCCGAACTCGGAGTCGACGTCTCCCACGTCCACCGCGCCGCCCGCCCCAACGGCGCCTACCTGCTCGGCGCCGACACCGACGGGGACCGGGAGTTCGTCTACTGGCGCACCCGCAGCGCCGGTTCCACCCTCTCGCCGGCCCATACCCGGGCCTGGCGGGAGCTGCTGACCGGCACCGGGGCGCTCATCACCAGCGGGATCACCGGCGCGCTCTCCCCGAGCGCCCGGGCAGCCGTACTGGACGCCGCCCGCACCGTCCACGCGGCCGGCGGGCACCTCACGTACGACCCCAACCACCGGCCCCGGCTGACCGGGCGGGACCGGGCCCGGGACCTGCTGGCCCGGATCGCGCCGATGACCGGGCTGCTCAAGACCTCCTGCCCGGCCGACGCGCTCGCCCTGGTGGACACCGCCGACCCGGCGGCCGCGGCGGCCCGCTTCCGGGCGCTGGGGGCCCGTGCCGTCGCCGTCACCTGCGGCGCCGGGCGGCTGCTGCTGGACGAGGGCTCCCGCGTGGCCCGCTTCCCGGTCCCGCCCAACCCGGCGCCCGTCGACGCGACCGGCGCCGGGGACTGTTTCACCGGCACGGCCACGGCCCGGATCGCGCTGGGCGACACCCTGGAGCGGGCGGTGGCCCACGGGGTGGCGGCCGCCTCCCTCTCGGTCTCGGGGCGCGGGGGCACCGGGTGCGTGCCGGCCTTCGCGGACACGGCCGCGCTGGCGGCTACGGTCCGTCCGGATACGCAACCGGGTCCGTGACCCAGCCCGCCGCGAGGACGAGGCGGGAGGTGCGGTGGACGGCCAGGAACCCGAAGGGCCGGTCGAAGGTCACCTTCGCCCCGCGGGTCCGGTAGCGCCGGCCCGGCGCCGCGCTGCCCGGCGCGGTGGCGATCGCCGTCACGGCGGCGGCCTCGAACCCGCGCGCGTGGAAGCGGGCCAGCGCGGCCTGCCGGGCCGAGGCCACCGCGAGCGGCTCCGGGCTGATGCCGGGGAAATGGCCGCGGCCGCGGTCCGCGGCCGTCTCCAGCCCGAACACCCCCGCACGCTCCAGGAGATCGTGCTCCGCGCGCACGTCGAAGGCGGCCGTCTCGATGAAGAGCCGGGGCTCGGGGGACGCGCAGACCGCCGTCCCGGTGAGCAGGCCGGGGCCGGGGGCGCCGTTCGGGAGCAGGCTCACGCCCGTGGCGGGGAGGGCGCGGGTGACGGCCCGGATGCCGGTGGTGAGGACCTCACCGGGGCCGGCCTGTGGCTCGCCCAGCACGAGGTGGACGTCGACCCCGGTGTCCGCGACCACCTCCAGCAGGGTGACCGCCCCGCCGGGGCCCCGGGCCACCTTCACCCGGTCCAGCAGGGCTGTGTCGCGGCGCAGCATGCGCAGGGGCCGGCCGGCCCACGGTCCCTCGTGCGCCTCGCCGTACCCCTCGCGGAACGGCCGGATCCAGCTCAGCCGCAGCGCGAGGGCCGAGGCCAGCACCAGCCGGACCGGGTCGGGTCCCTCCGGCAGCGTGACGGGCATCCGCTCGATCATGCCGTCGGTGCGCTCGCGGGCCCAACCGTCCAGCACTTCGCGGTCGCGGTCCGTGTCCCCGCTCAGCGTGCCCCTCGTGCCGGGAGGGAGCGCCGCCGACCAGCCGGGCTCCAGGGGAAGGTCCTCGCGGGTCCAGAGCCCGGTCGCCGACCGCAGCCCCCGTACGGCGCCCAGCGCGGCCAGCAGCTCCCGTGCGGCCGGCGCCGCGTCCTCGGCGGGTATGCCGAGCGCCTCGGCCAGTTCCGTCCGTGCAGGGCCGGCCGCGCCGCCCGCGAGGAGGGCGAGCAGCGGCCAGAGCCCGGCCGCGGTGAAGACGGTTCCCGCCTCCGCGGTCGGGGCGGCGGCCGCCCAGCGTGTCGTGAGCCGGTTGACCGCGCGTACCGTCGAGTTCCTCATGCGCGCGAGGGTACGTGGGGGGCGCCGCCGGGCCGGAACGGTTTTTCCGCGCAGCCGCCCGGCCGTCCGAGAAACATCCTCCACGGCCCTGGGCACCTTTGCGCCCCCTCGCTACCCTCCGCGCATGATTCCCACGGTGGTCTGGGGCACCGGCAACGTCGGCCGCGCGGCGATCCGCGCCGTCGAGGCCCACCCGGCGCTCGCCCTCACGGCAGTGATCGTCCACAACCCCCGCAAGATCGGCCGCGACGCGGGCGAACTCGCCGGACTGGCCCGGCGGCTGGGGGTGGCGGCGACCGACGACGCCGCGGCGGTGCTCGCCGCCCGGCCCGCCGCCGTCGTCTACGCGGCGTCCGGCGACGTCCGCCCCGACGACGCCCTCACCGACATCACGCGGGCGATCGCGGCCGGAGCGGTCGTCGTCAGCCCCGCCCTGTACCCCCTCTACGACCACCGCGGCGCCCCGCCCGAGTTCCGGGACCCGGTCCTGGCGGCGGTCGCGGAAGGCGGCGGCTCCCTCTTCGCCTCCGGCGTCGACCCCGGCTGGGGCAACGACGTGCTCCCGCTGCTGCTCAGCGGACTCGGCACCACGGTGGACGTGATCCGCTGCCAGGAGATCTTCGACTACTCCACGTACGACCAGCCGGACTCCGTCCGCTACCTGGTCGGCATGGGCCGGCCCATGGACTACGAGCCGATGATGCTCATGCCCTCGGTCCCGACCATGGTGTGGGGCGGCCAGATCCGGATGATGGCCCGCGCCCTCGGCGTGGAACTCGACGGGATCCGCGAGACCTCGGACCGGCGCGCCCTCGACACCACCGTGACCACCCGCACCATGGGCGAGTTCGAGGCCGGCACCCAGGGCGCCATCCGCTTCGAGGTGCAGGGCATCGTCGGGGGCGAGCCCCGCATCGTCATCGAACACGTCACCCGCATCCACCCGTCCTGCGCACCCGACTGGCCCACCCCGCCCGACGGGACGGGGGCCCACCGGGTCGTCATCGAGGGCCGCCCGCGCATCGAGGTCACCGTCGAGTGCACGGACGAGGACGACAACCGCTCCGCCGGGGGCAACGCCACCGCCGTCGGCCGGCTCGTCGGCGCCATCGACTGGCTGGTCGACGCCGAACCGGGGCTCTACGACGCACTCGACGTCCCGCTGCGACCCGCAGTCGGCAAACTCGGAAGGAAGCAGCCATGAGGATCGACGTTCCCGAAGGACAGCACCCGATCGAGTACGTGTGGGGCGATCTGGTACCCGGCATCGGCATGGCCGCGGCCAACTTCTCCCTGTCCGTCTACGCGCACACCACCCTGGGACTGCGCGAGTTCGAGGCCGCCCGGCTGCGCATCGCGCAGATCAACGGCTGCGTCTTCTGCCTCGACTGGCGCACCGACCGGGACGGGGAGAAGGTCGAGGAGGGGTTCGCCGACGCGGTGACCGAGTGGCGGACCACCGGGGCCTTCGACGACCGCACCCGGCTGGCGGCCGAGTACGCGGAGCGCTACGCCCTGGACCACCACAACCTCGACGAGGAGTTCTGGGCGCGGATGACCGCGCACTACAGCCAGTTGGAGATCGTGGAGCTGAGCATGAGCATCGGCTCCTGGCTCGCCTTCGGCCGGCTCAACCACGTGCTGGGCCTCGACAGCGTCTGTGTGCTGCCGGGCGGCTGAAGCGGCCCGGGGCCGTGCGGAGGCGGTTCCGCACGGCCCCGGGACCGGACCGCCGCCCTCAGAGGTCGGTGGCGATGATCTTCTCTATGTTCCGTTCGGCGAGGGCCGTGATCGTCACGAACGGGTTGACGCTGGTGTTGCCGGGGATCAGGGCCCCGTCGATCACGTACAGGCCGGTGTAGCCGTGCAGGCGGCCGTAGTTGTCGGTGGCCTTGTTCAGCACGGCGCCGCCGAGCGGGTGGTACGTGAGGTGGTCGCCCCAGACCTTGTTGGTGCCGAAGAGGTCGGTCCGGTAGATCGTCCCCTCCTTCGAGTTGATCTTGTCGAAGATGCTCTTCGCCATGTCGATGGAGGGCTGCTTCCAGGCGGTCTGCCAGTTCAGGTCGACCTTGCCGGCGGCGGCGTTCCAGGTGAACTCGGCACGGTTGGGGTTCTTGGTGATCGAGAGGTAGAAGGAGGCGTACGTCTCGATCCCCGTGGGCAGCGGGGCCACCTCGGCGAAGGCGCCGCCCGCGTCCCAGTTGTCGATGCCGCCGCAGGGGATGGAGGCCTGCACCTTGCCGGTGGGGTCCCACATGTGGTTGGCCCGGCCGCACATGACGTTGCCGTTGTCGCCCCAGCCCTTGCCGATCTCCTCGTTCAGGCCGGCCAGCGCTCCCGTGGCCTTCAGCTTGACCAGGAGCTTGCTGGTGCCGACGCTGCCCGCCGCGAAGAAGACCCGGTCGGCGGTGACGGTCTTGGTGGCGACCACCGCCCCGGTGGTGTCGAGCTGTTCCATGCCGACCGTGTAGCCGCCACCGGCCGAGGGGGAGACGGTGGTGACCCGGTGCAGCGGGGAGATGGCGACCTTGCCGGTCGCCCGGGCGGCCGCGATGTAGGTCTTCTGCAGGGACTTCTTGCCGGCGTTGTTGCCGTAGAGGATCTCGCCGTCGACGGCGGACTTGGGGACGGTGCCGGCGACCTCCTGCTTCATGTAGTCCCAGTCGTAGACGTCCGGCACGAAGACGAAGGGGAAGCCGGAGCGCTGGGCGTGCTTGCGGCCGACGCGGGCGAACTGGTAGCAGTCCACGGTGTCGAACCAGGCAGGGTCGATCAGACCCACGCCGAGCCCGGCGTTGGCGCGCGGGTAGTAGGTGGTGTACATCTCCTCCGCGTCCACCGAGGGCAGGATCGCGGCGAAGTTCTGCCGCTTGGGCGTCACCGCCATCCCGCCGTTGACCAGCGAACCGCCGCCCACGCCGCGGCCCTGGTAGACGATGATCCCGCCCATCTCCTCGGCGTCGAGGATGCCCGTGTACCGCGGGACGTCCTTGTCGATGGGGAAGCCCAGGAAGTTGCTGAGCGGGGCCTTGGTCCTGGTGCGGAGCCAGTACGAACGGTAGTCGGGCCTGGTGGTGTTGGCGAAGATCTTGCCGTCGCTGCCGGGGGTGTCCCAGGCCATGCCCATCTCGATCATGTGCACGTCGACCCCGGCCTGCGCGAGCCGCAGCGCGGCGACGGAGCCGCCGTATCCGGTACCGATGACGAGGGCCGGGACGTGGGCCCCGGAGTCGATGGGCGCGTTCGCGGCGGCCGCTCCGGTGGCGCTCGCCGCTCGCGCCGGGGCGGTGTTGACCGCCAGGGCCAGGGCCCCAAGAATGGAACTGGTTCCAGCAATGAATCCGCGGCGTGACACACCCTTGGACACCTTGCTGTGCAGGCTCTTGTCACTCATGTGGCCATCCTCACTCTCGACGGAGTGAGAACAAGTTCTACTGTCGAACGCCTGCCAAGTCACTACATGCGTCGAGGTAACTTGTGACCGATTTCGCCTGCTGGGCCTGTTGGGTTCGGGAGTGCCCGGGAAGGTTCCCGCCGGGCCGCCGCGAACTTTCCCCGAGTCGACACCCGAATTCAGTGGATCTTCGCGGCGCGGCATGCCATGGTTGGTCCCACCGAAGGGGTGTAGCTCAGCTGGTCAGAGCAACGGTCTCCAAAACCGTAGGCCGCAGGTTCGAATCCTGCCGCCCCTGCCATCGGAGAACGGCCGGGGGGGGGGGGGGGGGGGGAGGGGGGGGGGGGGGGGGAGGGGAGGGAGGGGGGGAGGGGGGGGGGGGAGGGGAGGGGGG
>NZ_JBVIKC010000017.1:0-34506 GCF_055581065.1 Streptomyces sp. NPDC031479 | reverse complement strand
GGGTCCGGACCGCAGCGAATGCTGCCGGTCCGGACCCCCGGCCGTTTGCGCGTGGGCCGCGGCCGCGGCCGTTCGAGTGCGACGGTCAGGGCCGGACGGCTGCGTCGGCCCTCCGGACCCCCGTTCGGGGCAAAGGGGGCATCTGGCAGACTTGTGTGGGTTGTCCCAGGCGGCGCAGGACAGGAAACCGGTGCGAATCCGGTGCGGTCCCGCCACTGTGACCGGAGCTCCGCCCACCCGCGGGCCCCCGGGAGTCAGACACTGACGCGCCGCCTCTTCACTTCGACCGGGGACGAGGATCCCCCGGAGAGGCCTCGCATGTCGCGTTCCCGCGCAACCCTGCGCTCGATAGCCGCCCTCACCCTCCTGGTTCCGCTCGCCGCGTGCGGCGGCCCGGCCGACGGATCCGCCGGTGCCGCCCGGCCCGGCCCCGGAGCGCGGCCCGCGCCCGGGTTCCCGTACACCGTCACCAACTGCGGTGTCACCAGCACCTACCAGGCCCCGCCCGAGCGGGCCGTCACCATGAACCAGCACGCCACCGAGATCATGCTGGCCCTCGGACTGCAGGACCGGATGGTCGGCACGGCCTACCTCGACGACTCCGTGCTCCCCGCCTACCGGCCCGCCTACGACAAGATCAAGGTGCTGGCCGGGGAATACCCCTCCAAAGAGGTGCTCCTCGGAGCCGACCCCGACTTCGTGTACGGCGGTTACGCCAGCGCATTCGACAAGGGCCAGGGCCGGGACCGTGAAGGGCTCGCCCGGTCCGGCATCGGCTCCCGGCTGAGCGTGGAGTACTGCACCCGGGGCCCGGTCGGCCTCGCCCAGCTGAAGACCGAGATCACCGAGGTCGCCCGGACCTTCGGCGTGCCCGAACGCGGCGCGGCCCTCGTGGAGGACGAGCAGCGCCGCGTCGACGCCGTCACCGCGCGGCTGAAGGACGCGCCCAGGCCGTCCGTCTTCGTCTACGACTCCGGCGAGGGCTCCGCCTTCACCTCGGGCGGCAAGGGCGTCGGCAACGAGATCGTCACCCTCGCCGGAGGCACGAACGTCTTCGCCGACCTCGACGACACCTTCGGCGACGTGTCCTGGGAGAAGGTCATCGAGCGCAAGCCGGAGGTCGTCCTCATCCACGACTACGGCGGCACCACCGTGGAGTCCAAGAAGCAACGCCTGCTCAACGACCCGGCGCTGGCTCAGGTTCCCGCCGTGAAGAACCGGCGGTTCGTCGTACTGCCGCTCTCCTCCGCCGTACTCGGCGTACGCGTCGCCGACGCCGTCGAGTCCCTGGGCCGCCAACTCCACCCCGACGCCGCGTGAGGCGTCGCCGGACCGCCACCGTCCTCCTGCTCCTCGCCGCCGTGCTGGCGGCTTCGGCGGTGGCCGGGCTCGCCCTGGGGCCCGTACGGATCGCCCCCGGCCGGGTCCTCGACCTCGTCCTGGCCGGACCGGACGCGCCGGGCGGAGCCTTCGCCTCCATCGTGTGGGACGTCCGCATGCCGCGCGTCCTGCTCGGCACGGTCGTCGGCGCCGGACTCGCCGTCGCCGGCGCGGTGCTCCAGGCCCTCGTGCGCAACCCGCTCGCCGACCCCTTCCTGCTCGGCGCCTCATCGGGCGCCTCCGCGGGAGCCGTGCTCGTCATCGTCTTCGGTACGGCCGCCGGTGCGGGGGCCGCCGGGACCGCGGGCGGGGCCGGGGTGCCGCTCGCCGCGTTCGCCGGTTCGATGGCCGCGCTCGTCACCGTCCACGCCCTGGCCCGGCGCGGCGGCACCATGACCACCGGCCGGCTGATCCTGGCCGGGGTCGCCGTGCAGTACGTGCTCTCCGCCCTGACCAGCCTGGTGCTCGTACTGTCCGCGAGCCCCGACCAGATGCGCTCCGTGCTGTTCTGGACCCTGGGCGGCCTGGGCGGGGCCCGCTGGGACGAACTGGCCCTGCCCGCGGCCGCGCTGTTCGCCGGTACCGGCGTGCTCGTCACCCTGGCCCGGCCCCTCGACCTGCTGCTCGCGGGGGAGGAGGGCGCGCACACCCTCGGGCTGGACACCGGCCGGTTCCGGGCCGCCGCGTTCGTGCTCACCTCCCTCGTCATCGGGGTGCTGGTGGCCTCCAGCGGGGCGATCGGCTTCGTCGGGCTGATGGTTCCGCACGCCGCCCGGATGGTGGTGGGAGCCGGTCACCGGGCACTGCTGCCCGTCGCCGCGCTGGGCGGAGCCGTGTTCCTGACCCTGGCCGACCTGCTGGCCCGTACGGCGGCCGCGCCCGAGGAGATACCGGTCGGCGTGGTCACCGCCCTGGTGGGAGGGCCGTTCTTCCTGTGGATGCTGCGCAGGTCCGGACGCGGCGAGGGGGTGGGCGGATGACGGGGCGTCCGGTGGAACTCACCGTCGAGGCCGTGCGTTACGAGACCGACGGGCAGCCGCTGCTGCGCGGAGTCGACCTGACCGCCCGGCCGGGGGAGACGGTCGCCGTGGTCGGGCCGAACGGCAGTGGCAAGACCACGCTGCTGCGTTGCGTCTACGGGACTCTGCGGCCCACCGCCGGCCGCGTGCTCCTCGACGGGAGGGACGCGGGCTCGCTGAGCGTCAAGGAGCGGGCCAGGAAGGTGGCTGCCGTGCCCCAGGACGGCGCCGGCGCCCTGGGCCTGACGGTCCGAGAGGTCGTCGCCATGGGGCGCAGCCCGCACAAGCGGTTCTGGGAACAGGACGGCCCGGGAGACGCGGTGCGCGTCGACCGGGCCCTGGAGACGGTCGGCGCGACCGCCTTCGCGGCGCGGCGCTTCGAGGAGCTGTCCGGCGGCGAACGCCAGCGCGCGCTCGTCGCCCGCGCCCTCGTCCAGGAAACGGGCCTCCTCGCCCTGGACGAGCCGACCAACCACCTCGACATCCGCTACCAGCTGGAGGTCCTGGACCTGGTGCGCGGCCTGCCCACGACGAGCCTGCTGGTCCTGCACGACCTCAACCTGGCGGCGTCCTTCTGCGACCGGCTGTACGTCCTGGCGGGCGGCCGGGTGGTCGCGTCCGGGGCGCCGGGCGAGGTGCTGACGGAGGACCTGCTGGCCGAGGTCTACGGCGTCCGCACGCGCATCGGCACCCACCCGACCACGGGCGCCCCCAGCATCGTCTACCTCCCCCCGGACCCGGCCGCCGCACGACCGCGGTACGCGCCGGAGGGAACGGCGGCGCCCTGACGCCCGTTCACGGGACGTGCTGAATCTGCTGACGGGCCCCGCACTCGTGCTGCTGATCGCGGTTCCGCTGTTCCTGTGGGCGGCCTTCCGCAGGGCCGTGCGGTTCGCCCGGCACCGGCGCGGCTGCCGGGCAGCCCCGGCCACGCCGCGTTCGGTACGCGCGGTGCGGGCGCGGCGGCGGCCGGGCGTGAGGCCCCGGCCCGGTGGGCTCGGACGGGGGCGGGGGCGGGGGGCGAGGCGAGCGCCCGCCCGGCCGTGGCCGACCCGTTCCGACCGGACCCGTTCGACCGTACCCGGTCCGGGCCGGGGCCGGGGCTTGGGCCGGGGCTTGGGGTCACTCCTCGGGGAGGGCCAGGCGGCGCAGGAGGGGCAGGGCCTCGTCGAGGGGGACCGCGCGGAAGAATTCCGCATCGGCGGCCTCGACGGCGGCGATCGCCCGGGGTGCCAGCTCGGCGCCCGCCTCGGTGACCCGGAGCCGCTTGGCCCGGGTGTCGGCCGGGTCGACCTCCCGCTCGATGAGCCCCTTCTGCTCCAGGGCCCGCAGCACCTGGGAGGTCATTTTGACGTCCGTGCCGGCTTGGCGCGCCAGGGCCAGCTGGTTGGGGTGTTCGCCCTGGCCGTTGAGCCACCAGGCGCAGGCGAGCAGCACGAACTGCACGTGGGTGAGGCCGATCGGCGCCAGTGCCGCGGCGATGTCGCGCTGCCAGCGCAGCGTGGCGTGCCACAGCAGGAAGCCGGGGCTGTCGGCGGGCCGCAGCGCCATCAGAGCACCGCCGCCTCGTTCGCCTCGTCCGTCTCGGAAGTCCCGGCCGCCTCGGCCAGTCGGGTCAGCGCGGCCATGGTGTCCGGCCAGTCGGCGGTGATGCCGGGTCCGATCTCGGGGCCGGCCTCGTCCGCGCCCGTTCCGGTGATCTCCATCCGGTAGGTCACGCGGATCCGGCCCTGCCCGGCCGGGTCGACGCGGTGCAGGGTGCGCAGCAGCAGGCCCCCGAACCGGGCCTCGTCGACGAAGAGTTCGTCTTCCACGGCCTCCGCGATGAGCAGCGGGATCGGGTCCTCGCCGGGCGGGGTCATGGTGATGCGGGTGCCCACCGCGAACGGCCCGTCGATCTCGATCTTCTCGATCTCGGAGTTCCAGTCCGCCCAGCGCTCGACGTCGGCCCAGAGGTGCCAGACGGAGGAGGCGGTGGCGGTGGTCTCGACGCTGTGCTCGTAGGTCCACATGGTGCGGTCTCCCTCGACGGCTAATGTTCTGTCCACAGACTATCTACGCGTGGACTATCTGTCCACGGGTGACCCCGGAGCCCCTCCCGCCCGGACAGGCGGAGGGGCCCGCGGCGCACACTGCGCCGCGGGCCCCTCCTGGCGCTGCGATGTTCCCTGTCTAGCCGCCGTACGGGCGGGTGATGATCTCCATACCGTGCCCGTCCGGGTCCGGGAAGTAGACCCCGCGCCCGCCGTCGTTGTGGTTGATCTCGCCCGGGTGCTTGCCGTGCGGGTCGGCGAAGTACGGGATGCCCGCCGCCTGGATCTTCTCGAACGCCGCGTCGAACTCCGCCTCCGAGACGAGGAACGCGTAGTGCTGCACGGTGATGGACTCCGCCTGGATGGTGGCGAAGTCCAGGGTGACCCCGTTCGCGGTGGACACCGGGACGAAGGGGCCCCACTCGGGGCCGACTTCGAGGCCGAGGATGTGCGCCAGGAATTCGGCGGACTCCCGGTTGTCGCGGGAGTGGATGATCGTGTGGTTCAGCTGGACCGACATGGGTGAATGCCTCCGCAAGGCACGTCACGGCACCTCCATGCCTCACCCGGCCGGTGACCGACACGCGATGCCGTGCTCGTGATCCTAATCAGCCCGTCCGGGCGGAGTCCACCGATATCGCCACATGCGGGCCGCGGGCCTCACGGTCCGCCGTACACCTCCTTGACGTTGTCCCGCGCGGGGCGGCTCCGCCCGGCCGGGCCCGCGGCGAAGACCCGCAGCAGGTTCTCCGTCACCCGCGTGGTCAGCGCGCCGGCGCGCGCGTCCAGGCCGTGGTTGGCACCGCCGCGGCCGTCGCCCGACGCGTCGAGCGCCTCGACCCAGCGCATCGTGCCCGTCGCGAACACCCCCGCCCCGCCGGGCACGGTGTAGTAGGCCGAGTCCTGGTGGCTGGGCCGCCCCTCGCACACCACCGGGGAGTGGGCCAGGATCTCGATCGGGCGGGGCGTCGGGAAACCGGTGTTGACCTTGTCGTACTCCACGCCGACCAGGTGCGCGAAGCTGTCGCCGGCCTTGGCTCCCGTTCCCTCGAACAGCCAGTGGCCCGGGTTCGTCACCACGTACGGGGCGTCCACCGGGTACCCGTCGTAGATCACGCCGAGCAGGGAGCTCTCGGGGTCCGCCGCGGGCGGCGAGCGGAAGTCGACCGTGGCCGGGTGGCCCCGCTTGAAGCCGGGATCCTGGTCGTAGGAGGACTTGTAGCAGACCACCGTACGGTCCGGGCCCAGGTCCGAGGCCTCCAGCCGGATCCGGCGGAAGCAGCAGTTCGCACCCAGGACCGCGATGTTGGTGCCCGCGTCGCGGGCCGCGGTGAAGTGCGCGCGCTGCTCCGGCGACCAGTACTCGTCGTGACCGAGCGAGAGCACCGCCGACGCCCCTTCCAGCAGCCGCTTCTCCCGCGCCACATCGGTCGTCGTCGCGTACGCGAGGGGTATCCCGAGCCGCTCCGCCAGCGCGACCAGGGGTGCTTCGTAGACGAGGAACAGTCCCGCGCCGTCGTCGTACTCGTACGGCCGGTCGAAGGTCACGGTGAGCGAACGCGAGGCGTAGCCTCCACTCGGACCGTCGTAGCTGCCGTACCCGCCCCACCGGTTGTACGCCTGCCAGGTCGCCACCGCGTTGACGATCACCGTCCGGCCGGCCGTCGCCGCCGAGCGGACGGTGACCGGCACGAACCGCTGGCCCTCGCCTCCCTGCGCGTCGAGCCTCAGCAGGTAGCAGCCCTCGGGCCAGCCCTTGGTGTCAACCGAGGCGGTACGCGGCCACCGGGTGCGGACCATACGGGTCCCGGGCTCCACCGTGTGCTCCGGCTGGCGGACCCCGGGCAGCGCCTCCGAACGCCACACCAGGCGGGCCCGGGCCCCGCCGTACCAGCCCATCCGGTAGGCGGAGACGGTGAACCGGGGCGCGGTGGTCGACACGTGCAGCCCGAAGGACTCGCCGGGCAGGACCGACACCCGGTCCGCGAAGCCCTCGATGGCGCGGGCCGGACCGGCCTTGGTCACGTGCCAGTCGGCGTTGCCGGGCCGGGCGTTCTCGGCGTGCACGTCGAACCCCGCCCCCGGCGCGGGCGCCGACGCGGAGCCGTCCGGCTTCGGCCCCCGGTCCGCCCCTGCCCCCTTCGGCGCGTCACCGTCACCGGTCCCGCAGCCCGCCACCGCGCCGATCCCGGCGACCGTGGCCGCCCCCGTCGCCATGGCGAGAAAACGCCGCCGGCCGGCACCCTCGGCGCCGCCGGCTATGTGCTCCTGATCCATGCGGGCACGTTATGTCACGCCCGCCGCCTGCCCGGCACCGCGTCGGACAAGCGTCCTGCGGGCGGAGCGAGAAGTCGGAACAGGCTCCGGACGAGGATCGATCCGGGTTCAGCCCGTGACGTGGAACTCGTTCCCGCCGGCGTCGAGGAACTCACCCGGTTCCCGGTCGCGGTGGGTGACCTCCAGCCGCAGTCGGTTCCGCCCCGCCTTCGGCGCCGCAGGCGGCCCCATCACCAGGGAGACCGCGCTGGTGGGTCTGCGGCGAAGCCGGACGCCCCAGTCGTGGGACTCGACCGCGTGCCAGTCGGCCCGGGACTGCCAGAAGGCCGGCTGCGCGCGGCGGTCCTCCTCGGCGATGTCGAGGCAGACCGCGACGAGCCCGGAGTCGGCGAGCACGCCGGGATGGCCGGGACGCAGCACGCAGAACTCGTTGCCCTCCGGATCGGCCAGCACGTCCCAGGGGACGTCCCCCTGGCCGATGTCGGCCCGCCTCGCACCGAGCGTGAGCAGGCGCGCCACCTCGGCTTCCCAGTCCGGGCCCCCGGCCAGGTCGAGGTGGAGCCGGTTCTTGCCCGTCTTCGGCGTTGCCGTCGGCACGAACCGCAGGCGCAGACCGTCCGTCCTGCCCCGCGTCGCCTCCTGCCAGAAGCGGTCCATGCGCGCGACATCCAGTGCGTCGATCACGATCCCGGTCAGCATTCCGTTCCCCCAAGCCGTCGAATCCGTCGCCTGCTCATTGTCCCCCCGCCTGTGCGGGCCCGCCGTTGCTCCGGAGGAGCCGGCCGTTGATCGCTCCGCCCTCTGCCGAGCAGAGGAGCGTGACCCGGTTCGCGCAGTCCTGTGGCATGCCGAGGAGTCCCAGGGGAGTGATCCGGATCAGGTCCGCCTCCTGCTCCTCCGACATCCACCGAAGGCCCCACCCGATCAACCCACCCGGTCAACCCGCCCTGTCACCCCAGTCGTACCACCACCTCCTCGCTCGCCCCGGCGGCCGTGGTGAGGTTCCCGAACCGGAGCCGCAACTGCGGCCCCGGCACGAACGACAGCAGGCTCGGCGGCCTCGACACCACCGCGACGACGGGCCGGCCCCACACCACGTCCAACGCCTCCACCGCCCGGGCCGGGTCGGCGACGCACACCGTCGCCGTGCCGTCCTCCCTCTCCCGCACCGTGACCGAGCACGGAGCACTCGCCTCCAGCGGACCCGCCACCCCGGCCCGCCAGAAGTTGACGCCGGTGAAGCCGAGGGAACCCACCGCCACCCCCTGTGCCGCCTCGTCGTTGGCGAGGACGCTCATCCACCCCGACGCGGCGGCCCGTGCCCCGGTCCGGTCCGCCCCGGCCCCCGGGAGCAGCTGGTAGGCGTAGCCGGCGCCCGCCGGGTCCGTGCCGTGGTCGTACCAGAGGGTGAGGTAGCGCCGGGTCAGCGCGGTGGTGGAACCGCCCCGGTTCACCTCGCTCCAGCGGCCGGTACGCGCCTCCCGCAGGGCCCTGAAGGTTCCCGGGCCGTGCAGAACGTACCCGCCGAAGCCCGCCAGATGCGCCCACCCCGGGGCGGGGTACACCCCCGACCAGCCCTGCCCCGACGGCTGAACGGTCCCGTTCACCGTCAGGGCGTGGCCGCCTGCCGCCCCCAGGTTGCGGTTGTCGACGACCGTCTCGACCACGACCCCGTCCGAGGCGCGGATCCCCGACCCCAGACAGACCACCGTGTCGCCCAGGAAGAACCACGACTTCCGGGCCTCCAGCGTGCTGCCGAGGCCGCGCAGGTGCTGGCCCACCGACGCGAACTCCCCGTCGGTGCTCCCGCCCACCCACGCCGCGTCGGGCTTCGGTGCGCCCCAGTCGCCGCCCGCACCGTCGGCCAGGGCCTTGCGCGCCACCGTGGTGCCGGGCAGCCGGTAGGGGTCGACGGTGGGCCAGAAGGCGTCCGAGTACTGGCCGTTGCCGTACGAGGACCCCCACCAGGCGAGCATTCCGCTGCCGGTGTGCCAGCCCCGCAGGTTCTCACCGTTTCCCGTCTCGTAGTGGGCGATGCGCCGCGAGGCCAGGGAGAGCGAGGCCGCCCAGCCGGGCCGCCGGTGCGTGGCCCGGTCCATCGAGGAGAACAGCCGGTGCCCGACGGGCTCGGGCAGCGCCGTCACCGAGGCGTCGGCTTCGAGCCCGGCCAGCGCCGCGAGCGAGGCCAGCCCCAGGCTGCGGTCAGCCGCCGGGGGACTGTAGTGGGCCCGCGCCGCCCACCCCTTCACCAGTCCTCGCCAGCGGGCGCGTTCGGCCGGACTCGCGCCTTCGGCGAGCTGCAGGATCGCGGCCAGCAGCACGTGCCCCCGGGTGTGGTCGTCCTGCTGTACCGGCTGCACCTGCCGTGCGTCCAGGGCGGCGATCCCCCTGCTGACCGCCCGCCCGGACACGCAGTCCATGGCCAGCCCATTGAACAGGAAGGGTGCCCAGGCCCGCTCCACCGCGTCGAAGACGATCCGAGCCCCCGGATCCGTGACCTCCCAGGGGGTGCCCTTCAACAGCGCGAACAGCAGCCCCAGACCGCCCAGGAGCACCGCCCCGTAGGTCCCCGCGTACGGCACCCAGGTGTGCTGGACGAACGACCCGTCGCGGTAGAGCCCGTCCCCGCCGATGACGTACGGGAAGACCGGCGCGAGCGCCTCCCCGGCCAGGGCGATCTTCGCCGGATCCGCGCCCACCACCCCGCGCACGGCAAGCACCCGGCACAGGTCGACCCGGTTGGCCCCCGTGCTCGTCCCGCCGTAGACGGCCACGGCGGAGTCCGGCACGAAGTGGTCCACCGCCGCGCAGAACGCGGCGCGCCGGTCCGGGGTCAACTCCCCGTACAGCAGCACGCACATGTCCAGCAGCGCCTGCGGCGCCCCGATCTGCCAGCAGAACCAATTGCCGTACCGCACCTGGCCCGCGTGGTACACCTGCGCGTGCATCCGGTCGAGGCCGCCGAGCAGAGCCGACAGCAACGCCGCGTCCCCGGTGAGGCCGGTGCCCGGCCGGACATAGGCCTCCGCCATCGTCCGCAACCGGTAGTAGCTCTGCATCATCTTCTCGGGATCCGTGGCGAACCCCAGATCGGGCCAGAGCGAACCGGGTGCCGGGGCCATCGCGGCCGCCCACCCCCGGGCCGTCTCCCCGAGCTCGGCCAGCCGTGAACGGAACGGCTCGGCGTTCGCCGAGAATCCGTCGCCCAGCACCAGGTGCCGCCAGGCCGCACGCAGGGCGGCCCAGTCCACCGTCGCTGGTGTGGCCCCCGCCCGTACGGCGGGCGCGCCCAGCAGCGCGCCTCCGCCCGCCGCGGAGAGGAAGGCGCGCCGACTCCACACGTCCGTCATCGCATGCTCCTTTTCCGATCCCCACCGGCCCCCTCGGCCCGGTGCCCGTCTTCGTTCGCCGTGACCCGCCGTCATTCGACGTGCTCGCGGTAGCGGTCGATCACCTCCCGCAGCACTTCGGCGCCGTCGCGGGCCCACAGCCCCGGATGGAAGATCTCCACCTCGACCGGCCCCCGGTAGCCGGCGGCGTCCGCCGCCTCCCGGAACCCCCGCAGGTCGACGCAGCCGTCGCCCAGTTGCCCCCGACCGAGCAGCACCCCCTCGGGGAGCGGGGTCACCCAGTCGGCCACCTGCACGGACACGATCCGCCCGGCCTCACCGGCCCGCCGCAGGTCCGCCTCCAGCCGCTCGTCCCACCACACGTGATAGGAGTCGGCCACCACACCCACCTGGTGCGCCGGATACCGTTCGGCGATGTCGAGGGCCTGGCCCAGGGTGGAGACCACGCAACGGTCGGCCGCGAACATCGGATGCAGCGGCTCGATCCCCAGCCGCACCCCGTGCCCGGAGGCCCAGGGCGCCAGCTCGTCCAGGACGCCGGCGATCCTGCGCCGTGCCTCCGCCAGATCGCGCTCGCCCTCCGCCAGCCCGCCCGAGACGAGCACCAGGGTGTCCGCCCCCAGCTCGGCCGCCTCCTCGACCGCACGCCTGTTGTCAGCGAGCGCGACGGCCCGGCCGGTAAGGTCGGAGGCGGTGAAGAACCCGCCGCGGCACAGGGAGCTGACGCGCAGTCCGGAGCCGGCGACCAGTTTCGCCGTCTCCCGCACCCCGAAACGGCGTACGGGGTCCCGCCACAGCCCCACGGCACCCACCCCGGCCTCGGCACACCCGGCCACCAGCTCCGGCAGCGACCACTGCCGGACCGTCTCCTGGTTGAGGCTCAGCCGGTCCGGCGCACCGACCCGGTTCACGAGCCCGCTCCGTGCGCCGCGAGGAGCCCGCGCATCCTGTCGGCGGCCAGCTCCGGATCGGGGAACAGGCCCAGCAGGTCGGCCCGTTCGTACGCGGTCGCCAGGTGCGGGAGAGAACGGGCCGACTGGTGCCCGCCCAGGAGCGTGAAGTGCTCCTGGTACCCCGCGAGCCAGGCCAGCAGGACGATCCCCGTTTTGTAATGGCGGGTCGGCGGGGCGAAAAGGTGCCGGGCCAGGGCCACCGTCGGATCCAGCAGTGCCCGGAATCCGGCAGGGTCCCCCAGATCGAGGGCCTGGGCCGCGCGGGCGGCGATCGGGGCGATCGGGTCGAAGATCCCCAGCAGGGCGTCGCTGGCGAACTCCCCGTCCCCGGCGATCAGCTGCGGATAGTGGTGGTCGTCACCGGTGTAGCAGCGCACACCCGCCGGGAGCCGCCGTCTGAGGTCGCCCTCCCGCTCCGCGTCCAGCAGCGAGATCTTGACCCCTTCCACCCTCCCCGGGCACTCGGAAACGATCTTCAGTACGACGTCCGTCGCCTCGTCGAGGTCGTCGTGGCCCCAGTAGCCCTCCAGCCCGGGGTCGAACATCGGTCCCAGCCAGTGCAGGACGACCGGACGGGTGCTCTGCCGCAGGAGGCCGCCGTAGACCTCCAGATAGTCCTCCGGGGAGCGAGCTGCGGCGGCCAGGGCGCGGGAGGCCATCAGGACGGCCCCCGCACCACAGGACTCCACGTAGGCGAGCTGCTCCTCGTACGCGGCGGTGATCGCCGCCAGGGGGTGCGGGCGCCCCGCGGGGAGCTGGTCGGTCCCCGCGCCGCAGACGATGCGGCCGCCCACGGTCCGGGCCTCGGCCGCCGAACGGCGGATCAGCTCCGCCGCGCCCGGCCAGTCCAGGCCCATGCCCCGCTGGGCGGTGTCCATCGCCTCGGCGACCCCGAGGCCCAGGGCCCACAGCCGGTGGCGGAAGGCGAGCGTGGCCTCCCAGTCGACCACCGGGCCACCCGCCTCCGGTGCCGGGGCTGTGGCCACGTGCGCGGCGGAGTAGAGGACACGGCTGCGGGCCGGTCCGCGGCTGAACGGCCCGAGCGGAGCCCGCGACGGCCGGTGCCGACGGAACCCGCCGTCCGCCGAGGGGAGCCGGATCCCGTTCACAGCACGACCTCCGGCACCGGCAGCCTGCGGCCCTCCGCGCTGGAGCGCAGCCCGAGGCGGGCCAGTTGTACCCCCCGCGCACCCGCCAGCAGGTCCCACCGCCAGGGTTCGTCCCGCACGACGTGACGCAGGAAGAGCTCCCACTGGGCCTTGAAGGCGTTGTCCGCCGGGCTGCTGTCCGGTACCTCCTGCCACTGCGCCCGGAACGGCTCGGTCTGTGCGAGATCCGGATTCCACACCGGTTTCGGGGTCGAGGCCCGGTGCTGGACCCGGCAGCCGCGCAGCCCCGCCACCGCCGACCCGTGCGTCCCGTCCACCTGGAACTCCACCAGCTCGTCGCGGTGGACCCGGACGGCCCAGGACGAGTTGATCTGGGCGACGGCCCCGCCCTCCAGCTCGAAGATGCCGTACGCGGCGTCGTCCGCCGTGGCCTCGTACGGTGTGCCGTCCTCGTCCCAGCGGCGGCCGATGTGGGTGCGGGTGAGGGCCTGCACCGTGCGGATCCGGCCGAACAGCTCGTGCAGCAGGTACTCCCAGTGCGGGAACATGTCGGCGACGATGCCTCCGCCGTCCTGCTCCCGGTAGTTCCACGAGGGCCGTTGCGCCGGCTGCCGGTCGCCTTCGAAGACCCAGTAGCCGAACTCGCCGCGCACGGACAGGACCTCGCCGAAGAACCCGCCCTCGATCAGCCGCCTCAGCTTCAGCAGGCCCGGCAGGAACAGCTTGTCCTGCACCACGCCGTGCTTGACCCCCGCGGCCGCGGCGAGCCCGGCCAGCTCCAGTGCGGACTCGAAGGTCAGGGCCGTGGGTTTCTCGCAGTACACGTGCTTCCCGGCGGCGATGGCCTGACGGACCGCCGCCTCCCGTGCGGCGGTCACCTGGGCGTCGAAGTAGACCTCCACCTCCGGGTCGGCCAGTACGGCCGTCAGATCGGTGGAGACGTGCTCCAGGCCGTGCCGCTCGGCGATGGCCCGGAGGGCCGGCTCCCGGCGCCCCACCAGGACGGGCTCCGGCCACAGCACCGTCCCGTCCCCGAGGTCCAGCCCGCCCTGTTCCCGCAGGGCCAGCAGGGAGCGGACCAGATGCTGGCGGTACCCCATCCGCCCGGTCACGCCGTTCATCGCGATCCTGATCGTCCTGCGTTCCATGGTGTCCGCGTCCCTCCGTGCCGGTCGTTCCTTCTCGATAGAAAGCGCTTTCTGTCCCATCAGGCTAGAGCCGCTCACCTCCGCGACACAACACACGTTCGAGTGATGGAAAGCGCTTGCCCGATCGAGCAGAATGGAGATCCACACACCGGACGAGACGATGACCCGGACGAACGGCCGGGCCGAGGAGGAGGGGTTCGAGATGGCGGTGACTCTTGCCGAGGTCGCGGCGCGAGCGGGGGTGTCGTCCGCCACGGTCTCCCGCGTGCTCAACGGCGGATACCCGGTGGCCGGTGGCACCCGCACCCGTGTGGAGCAGGCCGTGGAGGAACTGGGCTACATCGCCAACGCCCCCGCCCGCGCGCTGGCCGTGGCCACCTCCGATCTGGTCGGCGTGCTCGTCCACGATGTGGCCGACAGCTTCTTCGGCATCCTCGCGGGCTCCCTGCAGAGCGCGCTCGATCCCGCCGGGCCCGGGGAGGCGCGAAGACTGGCCGTGGTCTGCAACACGGCGGGCGACCCGGACGCCGAGTCCGCCTACCTCGGGTTGCTGGAGGGCCAGCGGGCCGGCGGAGTCGTGCTCACGGGCGGGGCCGCCGAGGATCCGGACCACACCGCCGCGCTCGCCGCCCGCGTCTCCCGGATGGCGGCCGGAGGGACGCGCGTGGTCCTGTGCGGGCGCCCGCCGTTGCCGCTGCCCCCGGCACCGACCGTCGCCACCATCACGTTCGACGACCGCGGAGGTGCCTTCCGACTCGCCGAACACCTGATGACGCTCGGCCACCGGCACATCGCCTACCTGGCGGGCCCGCCGGGACTGAGCACCACCCGGGAGCGGCTCGCCGGCCACCGGGCCGCCCTGGGGCGGCACGATCAGGCCCGGTCCGACGCCTGCGCCGCGCTCACCGTGCACGCCGGCTTCGAGCGCTCCGCGGGCTATGACGCCACCCGCGAACTGTTGCGCCGGGGAAGACCCTTCACCGCCGTGGCCGCCGCCAACGACACCGTCGCCACCGGAGCCGCCGCCGCCCTGCGCGAAGCGGGCCTGCGGATCCCCGAGGACGTGTCCGTCGCGGGCTTCGACGACCTGCCGTTCGCCACGGACACGGCTCCCGCCCTCACCACCGTCCGGGTGCCGCTGCGCGAGGCGGGCCTGCTGGCGGCGCAGCTGGTGACCGGACGCCGGGCCCTCCCGCCGGGGGGCATCACCACCCTGCCCACCGAACTCATCGTGCGGGGTTCCACCGCCCCGCCGCCGGCCGGACGGAGGAGACCGTGAGGTTCGCCTTCTCCACACTGGGCGTGCCCGGGACCTCCCTCGCCCGGAGCGCCCGGCTGGCAGCCGAGCACGGCTACGACGGCCTCGAACTGCGGGCCCACTCCGAGGAACCGCTGCATGCCGGGAGTCCTCACGCGGACCGGGCGGCCGGGCTGCGGGCCGTCACCCGGGCCGGGGTGAGCGTCCTCGCGGTGGCCGGATACGCCAGGGTGGCGGCGGCCGGGGAGGACGGGCCGGTCCTCGCCGAGCTGCGGGACCTGGTCCGGCTCGCGGCCGATCTCGAAGCCCCGTACGTCCGGGTCTTCCCCGGTGGGGGTGATCTGCCCGAGACCGAAGCCGATGCCCACGCCGTCCGGCGGCTGTGCGCGGCGGCCCCCTTCGCGGCCCGGCACGGAGTGCGGATCCTGCTGGAGACCCACGATTCGCACCGCACCGCGGCCGCCGCCGCCCGGGTGCTCGACGCCGTCGCACACCCCGGCGCGGGCGCGTTGTGGGACGTGCTCCACACCTGGCTGGGCGGTGAGGCTCCGGCCGAGTCGAGCCGGTTGCTGGGCGCCCACCTCGGCTACCTCCAGGTGAAGGACGTGGCGTCCGCGCGGGAGCTCACCCCGCTCGGGCTCGGCGCCGGAGTGCTGCCGCTGGCCGAGGCGGTGGCCCGGGCGCCGGCGGGGGGATGGCTGTGCTGGGAGTACGAGAAGCGCTGGTACCCCGAGGCCGCGGAACTGGCCCGAGGGCTCGCGGGAGGACGGGAGCACCTGGTGCGACTGGTGGCCGCGGCCGGTCAGGCGGAGTGGGCCAGACGGCCCGGGTCCACCGGGTAGCGGAAGCCGAGGCCGCGTGCGTACCGCTCCAGCTCCTCGACGGCGCTCGTCGCCAGCCGGTCCAGCTCACCGCCGAGTGATCCGGCGACGTGCGGGGTGAGCAGTACGTTCGGGAGGTTGAAGAGCGGCGAGGTGGCCGGCAGCACCTCGGGTTCGGTGTGGTCGAGCACGGCGTGCAGCCTCCCGGCGACCAGTTCCTCGGTCAGGGCCGCAGTGTCGACGAGCGCGCCCCGCGCCGTGTTGACGAGGGTCGCGCCGTCCGGCATCAGGGCCAGCCGGGAGGCGTCGAGCAGATGGCGGGTCTGCGGGAGCGCCGGGGCGTGCAGGCTCACCACGTCACTGCGACGCAGCAGTTCGTCCAGCGGGCAGAGCTCCCCGCCGAGAGCGGCGACCTCGGCGGCGTCGGCGTACGGATCGTGCACGAGGACCCGCAGGTCGAAGGGGCGCAGCAGTTCCAGCACCCGCCGTCCGATCAGGGAGGCGCCCACGAGCCCCACGG
Organism: Streptomyces sp. NPDC031479; assembly: GCF_055581065.1. NCBI lineage: Bacteria > Bacillati > Actinomycetota > Actinomycetes > Kitasatosporales > Streptomycetaceae > Streptomyces > Streptomyces sp. NPDC031479. The sequence goes on along the minus strand of NZ_JBVIKC010000017.1, from coordinate 18,638 downwards.
TGCGCCGGTAGTTGCCGGCCTCCGGGTAGCGGCGCAGCAGGTCCACCGGCCCGCGCAGGGAGCGGTAGGCGTGCGCGGACTCCAGCACCCGTTTGTTGGCGAACAGGATCGCGGCGAGCGTGTACTCGGCGACCGGTACCGCGTTGGCGGCGGCCGCGCTGGAGACCAGCAGTCCCCGTTCCCAGCAGGCGGCGGTCACGTGGTGCTTGACGCTCCCGGCGGAGTGGACGACGGCTCGCAGCCGCGGCATCCGGCGCAGCGCCTCCTCGTCGAGCGGCGGGCAGCCCCAGCCGGTGAACAGCACCTCGGCGCGGGCCAGCCGGCCGGGGAGCGACGGGTCGTCGTCCCGGGTGAAGTCGCTGACCAGCAGCTCGGGGTCGACATCGGCGACGCGCAGCAGCTCCGGCAGGACCCGGCGGGTCAGCACGGCCTCACGGGTGGCGGGGCTCATGGCGAGCACGGTGGTGGGCCGGGAGGAGAGGTCGGGACGGGTCACTTGACGGCTCCTGCGGTGAGACCCGGGCGCCGGAAGCGCCGGTGGCGGGGGAAGGTCGGCGCGAGGGGGACATGAACAGGCCGGAGGCCGGGACTCACGGATGGAGCCGCTCGTCGTGGATGCCGTTCCGGATGGCCGTGCGGGTGAACAGGGAGATCGTCACAAAGCCCGGCAGCGGCTCGGGGAACGACACGTGCGTGGGGACACGGAGTTCACCCGCACCGTCCTGTGGGCCGTCCATCGTCGCCCGGTCGGGTGCGGCGCACCCCTCGCCCGCGAGGGCGGGGCGGGGGTGTCGAAGCTGCGCGACATGGAGCGGCTCCTGCGGGCGACCGCGTGCGGCGACGGGTGGGAGAACGCAGCCATCTTTTGCGCGGGCCGCCGCACCGTCAAGAGCGAACGCACGGGTCGACCAGCACGATCACTTCGCAGTGATCACGCCCGGACGTTCAGGCGGGGGAGCAGGTTCCAGGTGCCGGTGCGGGCCCTCGTCCCCGGCCGGCCGGTCCAGCAGCAGGTCCGCCGCCCGCGCGCACCTCGTACTCCGCAGGCGCCCCGCGGACAGCGGTACGCCGGCCGGCCCGGCCACCTCGTCGTCACCCCACCCGTCGTCACCGCGGCGCACAGCCGGTCCAGGGTCCGCGCGAGCCGGTGTGCCACCGACAGCCGGCCCGGCCCGGAACCCGGCCCGGTCCTGGCGCCCGACGCAGCGTCCATGGCACCCCCGCGCCCGGCGGCGCTCCCCTCGGCGCCCACCGGCGGTAACGCCGTCGCCGGCTCCGGTCCGAACGCGGCCAGGGCCGCCTCGTACCCGGCCCGCAGCCGCGCCGCTGTCGGCGTCTCCCGGTCGGCCGGGGCGATGCGCCGGTGGCCCCGCTCCACCCGATGCCCGTACCGCCCCGGCCGCGCCGTGCGCGTCGTCCGACCCCACCCGACGCCGCCGCCGGATGCCCGGGTGGCGCCGACCGCTCCACCAGTACGACCGGAACCGGCAACTCCGCCGTTCAGGCGTCCTCGCCGGGGGCCGGCACACCGGCGTTCCAGTTCGGGGTGGGCGGCAACCGGTCGCCCCTGGCCGACGGCAGCCGGTCCGCCCGTGTCCGGTTCTCGCCCGGCAGGTGGCGCGTCAGCCCCACGGCCGGCCGCGCGCCCCGCGCCTCGACCGCTTTCCGCGCCCCGCAGGACGTCCGCGAAGCAGTACCCGGTGGTCGGTACGACCATCCCGACCACCGGCCCCACACCCGTGCGGGAGCTCGCGGCCCCGTCCGTGCCGGGTCCCCGCCGCCCCACCGGCTGATCACCCCGCGCGTCCGGTGGATCTCGCCCCGGGCCGCCATGGCCTCGGCATCGCGCCGCAGGGGCACGGGGGATACCCCCGGTTCCCCGGCCGGCTCCGTCACCCGCACGCTGCCCGGGCCCGCACGATCGCGAGCACCCGCGCCTGCCACCGGTCGGTTGACATGTGCCCTCACGGCGTCCCCTGAGGTCGGGTCGGCCGGGCGGCGCCCGCGTACGACGCCCATGGTCGGCCAGGGCCGTTCACGCGTCGGCTACCCGTGGGAGGCCCCGGCCCGGCGCCCTGGAGCGCCCCGCCCGTCCGGGCCCCGCCCGTTCTCCCGTCACACGGTGTTCACGCCCGCCGGGCTCGAACACCGGGGCCGGCACGGCCTCTTGTGCCTAGACTGCGAACCGATTGATTGATCATGTATCGGACGAGCGTGGAGGCAGAACCCGCATGCGTTATCTCCCCCTGGGCAGTTCCGGACTGAAGGTCTCCGCCGTCGGCCTCGGCTGCAACAACTTCGGTGGCCGTCTCGACGCCCAGGCCACCCGCTCCGTCGTCGACGCCGCCCTCGACGCGGGCATCACCCTCCTCGACACCGCCGACATCTACGGTGGCGCCGGCGGCTCCGAGACCCACCTCGGGCAGGCCCTCAAGGGCCGCCGGGACCAGGTGGTCCTGGCCACCAAGTTCGGCTACGACGGCGTCGACATGGGCTACGGGCCCGCCGCCGGATCCCGGGGCGGCCGCGCCTACATCCGGCGCGCCGTCGAGGAGTCCCTGCGCCGCCTGGACACCGACCACATCGACCTCTACCAGCTGCACAGCCCCGACCCGGCCACCCCCATCGCGGAAACCCTCGCCGCGCTCACCGAGCTCGTCACCGAGGGGAAGATCCGTTACATCGGGCACTCCAACCTCAGCGGGTGGCAGCTCGCGGAGGCCGCCCACGTGGCCCGCGAGACCGGCGCGGTCCCCTTCGTGTCGGCGCAGAACGAGTGGTCCCTGCTCCAGCGCTCCGCCGAGCGGGAACTGGTCCCGGCCGCCGTGCACTACGGCCTCGGCGTCCTGCCCTACTTCCCGCTGGCCAACGGCCTGCTCACCGGCAAGATCCGCCGGGGTGCCCCCGTCCCGGCCGGCTCCCGCCTGGAAGGGCGCGACTCCTACGTCACCGAGGAGCGCCTCGACACCGTCGAGGCCCTGGTGGCGATCGCGGAGAAGTACGGGCGCACCGTTCTGGAGCTCGCCATCGGCTGGCTCTCCGCCCGGCCCGGCTGCGCCTCCGTCATCGCCGGGGCCACCTCCGCCGAGCAGGTACGCGCCAACGCGGCGGTGGCCGACCGTCCGCTGGAAGACGGGCTGCTGGCCGAGATCGACGCCGTCGCGGGCCTCCCGGCCTGACGGCCACTCCGTGCGCCGGCCCCGGATCACCCGGGTGCCCGGCGCGCGCTGCGGGCCCCCGCCCGCCCCCTCCTGCACAGTGCCGGACAGAACGGGACCGCGACGACGACGGCGGCAGCGGCCCGGGACCGGAGGGAACGGAGCCAAGGTGGACAGGGCCAGGCGGGACTCGGCTGCGACGGACTCGGCTGCGAAGGACCGCGCTGCGAAGGACCGCGCTGCGACGCACACCGCCGAGGCGGACCGCGCTGCGCCGGACCGCGCCGAGGCGGAACGGGCCGGGACGGCCGGGGCCGGCGTGTACAGGGCCGAGGCCGCCAGGGCCAAGGCGACGGACATGGGACGGCGGACGGCCCTGGCGGCCCTCGGCGCGGCGGGGATGGCGGCGGCGACGGCGGCCACGGGCTTCGCCCCCGCCTCCGCCGCGAGCGCGGCGGCTCCCGCGCCGGACGCGGCACCCCGGGCCCGCCGTCGGACGGGGCCGCGCCCGCCAGCGGCGTGGTTCGGAGCCGAACTCCGCCGGATCCCCACCACCCGCAAGGTCGTGGCGCTCACCTTCAACGCCGCCTGGGACGAGGCCGGCATCGACGTCGTCCTGGCCGAGCTGCGTCGGCGTAGGCTGCCCGCCACCTTCTTCCCCACCGGCGCGTTCGCGCGGGCCCACCCCGCCGCCGTGCGGGCCATGGCCGCCGCGCACGGCCTCGGCAACCACTCGTACAGCCACCCGTACTTCGACGACCTCGACACCTCGGAGCGGCAGGAGGAGGTCCGCCGCGCCGACGCGGCGATCCGGGAGGCCTCAGGCGCCGAGCCGCTGCCGTTCTTCCGGTTCCCCTACAGCGAATCCACGGACGAGTCCGTAGCGGACGTCAACGACCTCGGCTTCGCGGTGATCGAGTTCACCACCGACACCAACGGGTACCTGGGCCCCGAGGGAGGGATGACCGTGGACCGGGTGGTCCGGCGTGCCGTCGACGCCCTCGCCCCCGGCGCCGTCCTGCAGATGCACGTCGGCAGCAGCAACGGCGACGGGGTCGTCCTCGACGCCCGGGCCCTGCCCCGGATCATCGACGCGGCGCAGGAGGCCGGCTACGGGATCACCGACCTCCGCGGCTTCCTCACCGACGCGGGCGGCGCGCCGGACTGACCCGGCGGCCCCTACCGACCCGGCGGCCCCTCACGACACGATGTCCTTGCGCGAGAACCCGCGGAACGCGAGGGCGAACAGCACCACCGCGTACGACACCGACACCACGGTCCCCTTGATCATCCCGCCCCATTCCAGCTGCGGCTGCAGGGCGTCGGCCCACGCGAACTGCCAGTGCGCGGGCAGGAACTCGCGCCACGACCCCAGGGCCGTCACCGCGTCGAGCACGTTCCCGACGATCGTCAGCCCCACGGCCCCGCCGACCGCGCCCAGCGGCGCGTCCGTCCGGGTCGACAGCCAGAACGCCAGCCCCGCCGTCACCAGCTGCGACACGAAGACGAAGGCGACGGCCAGCGCGAGGCGCGGCAGGGTGTCCGCGGCGGCCAGTGCCCCGCCCGTCGGCAGCTTCAGCGGCCCCCACCCGTACGCCGCCGTCCCCGCGGCCAGCGCCACCACCGGCAGCAGCACGATCGCGGCGAGGCTGAACGCCAGCGCCACCACCAGCTTGCTCCACAGCAGCCGAGCCCGCGGTACCGGCGAGGCCAGCAGGTAGCGCAGCGAGGACCAGCCGGCCTCCGAGGCCACCGTGTCCCCGCAGAACAGCGCCACCGGCACCACCAGCAGGAAGCCGGCCGACACGAACAGGCAGGTCGCCGCGAAGTTCGCGCCCGACGCCGTCGCGGTGTCGATCAGGCTGATCCGGCCGTTCCCGCCACCTGGACCGTCGTTCGGCCCGCCGCCCACCGCGAACGCGATGATCATGACGAAGGGCAGCGCGGCCAGCACCCCGCCCATCACCAGCGTCCGCCGCCTGCGCCACTGCCGCAGCGCCTCCACGCGCAACGGCAGTGTCCGCCCCGGCTCGTAGCCGGGCGCGGTCTCCTGGACGGCACTCATGCCGTACCTCCGATCAGGGTGAGGAAGGCGTCCTCCAGCCGGCGGTGGGGTCCCACCGCCGAGACCGGCACGTCCAGCCGTACGAGTTCGGCGATCAGGGCCGCGGGGGTCGCGCCGTCGAGCCGTACGAGGATCCCGCCGTCCCCGGCCACCGCCGAGGCCACGCCCTCCAGGGCCGCGACCTTCCCGACGACGGCCTCCTCCACCGCTCCCTCCACCGCGACGAGCAGGGTGTCCCCGCCGCCGGTGATCTCGGCGACCTCGCCCGCCCGCACCAGCCGGCCGCGGTCCATGACCACCAGGTGCGTGCAGGACTGCTCCACCTCGGACAACAGGTGGCTGGAGACGATGACCGTCCGGCCGCCCGCGGCGTAGCGGATCATCACGTCGCGCATCTCGCGGATCTGCGGCGGGTCCAGACCGTTGGTCGGCTCGTCGAGGATCAGCAGGTCCGGCATGCCCAGCATGGCCTGCGCGATGGCGAGCCGCTGCCGCATGCCCTGCGAGTAGGTGCGCACGGCTCGCTCCAGGGCGTCGCCCAGCCCGGCGATCTCCAGGGCCTCCGCCATGTGCGCGTCGCCCGCCGGCCGGCCGGTGGCCTGCCAGTACAGCTCCAGATTGGCCCGGCCCGTCAGGTGCGGCAGGAAACCGGCACCCTCCACGAACGCGCCGACGCGCGAGAGCACGGGCGCGCCGGGCCGGATCGGCTGCCCGAACACCCGGATCTCCCCGGCGTCCGGCGTGATCAGCCCCATCAGCATGCGCAGGGTGGTGGTCTTGCCGGCCCCGTTCGGTCCGAGCAGACCGAGCACCTGGCCCTTCTCCACCCGGAAGGAAAGGTCCCGCACCGCGTAGCGGTCCTGGGCCTTCGCGTACCGCTTCGTCAGCCCGGTGATGTCCAGTGGTACGTCGGCCAGCGCGGGTTCGGGCTGCGCTGCGCCCGCCCGCACCGCCGCGCGGCCCCCGCCGGTGCGCCGGATCCCGAGCAGCCCCGCGGCCACCGCCAGCGCGCCGAGCGGCAGCCACCAGGTCCAGGAGGGCAGGCCGGCCGCCGCCGTGCGGACCCCGTCGGCGACGGGCACGGCCAGCGGCCCCTGCGCCGAGACCGAGTACACGGCCGGAGCGGCGGGGGAGGCGTACCCGAGGTCGGTGGCGGCGATCACCACCCGCAGCCGGTGCCCCGCCTGGACGGAGTGGTCGATCGCCGGGAAACGCAGCGACACCTTCCGGCCCTGCCCGGCGTCCTCCACCCGTACGGGGGCGACCAGCTGACCGGGCAGCACCTGCTGACGGCCGTCGGGCCCGACGTCGTACACCTTGGCGAACAGGACCGCGGATCCGTCCGCGGCCGTCGACCTCACGTTCAGGGTGAGGGTCGGGGTGCCGGTGACCCGCAGTTCCTCCGTCAGCGGCTCCGAATCGAACCGGGCGTTCTGCCCCGGGAAGTCCAGCGACAGCCCGGCGCCGAGGGCGGCGAACTGCCCGCCGATGCCGGGCAGCGAGGAGAGCGCGGGCGGGGCGCCGCCCGCCGGATTCGCGAAGGTCTGCTCCCGCCCGGACAGCGCGAAGGGGCGCGGGGCCGAGGTCAGGCCGGGGTAGCGGTCGGAGCTCGCGCCCCGCAGTTTGACCTGCCCGTCGGTGGAGTCGACGCCGCCGGAGCGCGAGACCCGGAAGGCCGGGCCGGTGTCCGCGGTCGGGTCGCCCTTCAGGTGGCGGTCGAACCAGGCCGTCACCCGGGCCTCGACGCGGCCCGACTCGCGCATGCCGCCGTCGTGTCCGCCGGCCGCCCAGTCCACCGAGACGGGGGCGCCGTTCGCCGCGATGGTCCGGGCCATGGAGTCGGCCTGGTCCAGCGGGAAGAGGGAGTCGTCCTGGCCCTGCACGATCAGGGTGGGCACCTTGATCCGGTCGCCCACCGCCGAGGGGCTGCGCCGCTCCAGCAGCTCGCGCGCCTCGGCATCCGGCTTCCCGGCCACCGCGACGCGCTCGTACATGGCGCACAGCTGCGGCTCGAACCGGCCGCAGCCGGGCGCCGCCGCAGCGGGCGGACCGGCGTTCGCGGCCGCCGGCTGGAGGCCGCCCGCGGCACCGGTGGTGAAGAAGATCCCGGCCCACAGCTTCTTGAAGACGCCCTGCGGGAACAGGGCGTCCGCGAGGTTCCAGTACGTGATCTGCGGGGCGATGGCGTCCACCCGCCGGTCGTGGCCGGCGGCCAGCAGGGCGATGGCCCCGCCGTACGAGGCCCCGGCCACGCCCACGCGCGGGTCGCCGTCGGCGTCCAGGCGCACCTCGGGCCTGCGGGCCAGCCAGTCGATCAGTGCGGAGACGTCCTTCACCTCGTGCTCGGGATCGTTCAGCCCGATCTTGCCGCCGGAGCGGCCGAAGCCGCGCGCCGACCAGGTCATGACGGCGTACCCGTTGCGGGCCAGCCGCTCCGCCTGGGCCCGTACGTCGTCCTTGCTGCCGCCGAAACCGTGCCCGAGGAGTACCGCGGGGCGTCGCTCCCCGCCCTCCCCGGCCGTGAAGTAGGAGGTGTCGATCCCGGCGCCCGGCGGTTCCAGGCCCGGCACGTTCAGCATCTGGTCCTGGCGGTGCACGGCCGGCGCGTCCCCGGAGGCGGCGGCCGCCGTCCAGGTACCGGCGCCGGCCAGGACCGCGAGGGCGGCGGCGCCGGCGAGCAGGCGGTCGCGGCGCCGACGGGGCAGTCGTGGCTTCATACGGGAACACTAAAGCCAGAGATCGCCGTGCGCGGGCTCCCTCAGGGGGAGCCCCGCCCCTTCTCCAGGACTACACGGCCGGGCCCGGCCTACCGCGTCCGCGGTACGCGCCCCCGGTTCCGTGCGCGCGCCGCTGCCCCCGGCCGCACGGAGCCAGGACACCCGGCGACGCGGAACCGCCGCCCCGGCGACGCGGAGCCGTGGCACCCGCCCGCGCCGACCGCGGGCCCCGCCGCCGCGCGCGGGCCGCCCGCGCCTCCGACCTGCGTACCGGCCCGGGCGGCGGGAGGATGGGCCGCATGCTGCTGGCCGAGGTCGCGCGCGTGTCCCGGGAGGTCGCCGGGACCGCCGCCCGTTCCCGCAAGACCGGCCTGCTCGCGGAGGTGTTCGCGTCCGCCCCCGCCGAGGAGGTCGCCCTGGTCGTCTCCTACCTCTCCGGCCGCCTTCCCCAGGGCCGCCCGGGGGTCGGCTGGCGCACCCTGGGCCGGGACACGGCCCCGGCGCCGGGCCCCTCCCTGACCGTACGGGCCGTCGACGACGCCGTGTCCGCGCTGGCCGCGGTCGCGGGCCCCGGCGCGCAGGCGGAGCGTCGGCGGATCGTGGACGGCCTGCTGGGCGCCGCCACCGTCGAGGAACAGGCGTTCCTGCGCGGCCTGCTGTCCGGGGAGGTGCGCCAGGGGGCCCTGGACGCGGTGGCCCTGGAAGGCGTGGCCAAGGCCGCCGGGGTACCGGCCGCGGACCTGCGCCGGGCCGTGATGCTGGAGGGCTCGCTGCCCCGGGCGGCCGCGGCGGTACTGACCGCAGGGGCCGCGGCGCTGAGCGGGGTGACCCTGCGCGTCGGGCAACCCGTACGCCCGATGCTCGCCGGGACCGCGCGGTCGGTGGCCGACGCCCTCGTCGCGCTGGGGCCCTGCGCCGTGGAGGAGAAGCTCGACGGGATCCGCGTCCAGGTCCACCGGTCGGGGGACGAGGTGCGCATCCACACCCGCTCCCTCGACGAGATCACCGACCGGCTGCCGGAGGTGGTGGAACTGGCGCGGAGCCTGCCGGGGGAGAGGTTCATCCTCGACGGCGAGGTCATCGGTCAGGACGCCGACGGACGCCCCGTGCCCTTCCAGGAGATCGCGAGCCGGGTCGGCTCCCGGGTGGACGTCGCGGCGGCGCGGCGCGCCCTCCCGGTGCACGCGTACTTCTTCGACCTGCTGGCCCTCGGCGACCGGGTGCTGCTCGACCTGCCCGTCCGCGAACGCCACGCGGCCCTCGCCGCCCTGGTCCCCGAGGCCTCGCGGGTGCGCCGGCTGGTGGTGGACGATCCGGGCGCCCGTGCGGCCGAGGCCGAGGAGTTCCTGGCCGGGGCGCTGGGCCGGGGCCACGAGGGGGTCGTCGTCAAGGCGCTGGACTCGGTCTACGCGACCGGCCGGCGCGGCAAGCGCTGGCTGAAGGTCAAACCCGTGCACACCCTCGACCTGGTGGTGCTCGCCGCCGAGTGGGGCCACGGCCGCCGCACCGGCCTGCTGTCGAACCTGCACCTGGGCGCGCGGACCGCCGACGGCACGTACGCGATGCTGGGCAAGACCTTCAAGGGGCTGACGGACGAGATGCTGCGCTGGCAGACCGGGCGGCTGACCGAGCTGGCGCAGGGGGACGACGGCTTCACCGTCCGGGTCCGGCCGGAGCTGGTGGTGGAGATCGCCTACGACGGACTGCAGCGCTCCTCCCGCTACCCGGCCGGTGTCGCCCTGCGTTTCGCCCGTGTCCTGCGCCACCGGCCGGACAAGAGCGCCGAGCAGGCGGACACGGTGGAGACGGTCCTGGGGCAGGGAGGCGCCCGCACCACGTGAGGAGGGGCCGGACGGGGCGGTTTTGCCTCAGAGGCAAGAAAATTGCCAGCGGGGTAAGAATCTGACTCAATCAGGGGTATGAACCCCCGAGCCGAGGGCCCGGACCGCCACGACGACGGCCTGCCCGAAGACCTGCCCGCGGTCGCGCCGCAGCTGCGTGAACTGCGCCGACGCGCGGGCCTCACGCTGGAGGCCGCCGCGGCCAGGGCCAGGCTCTCGCCCGCGCACCTGTCCCGCCTGGAGACCGGACGGCGCCAGCCCTCGCTGCCGTTGCTGCTCGGGCTCGCCCGCACCTACGGTACGACGGTCTCCGAGCTGCTGGGTGAGAATCCGGCCGTCGCGGATCCCATCGTACGGGCCGGTGGTCCCGGGGCCCGCGAGGCCGACGGGTGGACGTACTGGCAGGCCGGCGGCTCCGGACGGGGGATGCAGGCGCTGCGCGTGCACGTGCCCCAGGGGCGCAGCCAGGGCGAGCTGGTCCGCGTCCACCCCGGGGAGGAGTGGCTGTACGTGCTCACCGGACAGCTGCGGCTGCACCTGGGGGAGACCGAGTACCTGCTGGAGCCGGGGGACAGCGCGCACTTCGACTCGCTCACCCCGCACCGGATCGCCGCGACGGGGCACGGCGGAGCCGAGCTGCTGTTCGTCCACACCCTGCTGCAGAGCAACCTCGCCGGGCTGTGCCTCGGCGGCGGCGCCACCACGCAGCACCGCTAGCCGAGGAGCCGTACCCATGACCAAGGAGGAGACCATGCCCACCACGTCCGAGGAGACCGCGGCCACGTCCGAGGCGACGGGCACCGGGGCCGAGGAGACCGGCACCACGGCCGGCACCGCGGCAACGACCGCTGCCGGGACCGCTGGCGGGACCACGGCCGGTACCGCCGCCGATACGCACGCCGGTACCGACGCCGCGGCCCAGCCGGCCGGTCTGCTGGGCCGCATCGAGTCGCGGTTCCCCCGAGGCCTGGTCATCCGGCTGGTCGCGTACCTCTTCGTCGGCCACCTCTTCGCCTTCTTCGTCTACCTCCTCTTCGTGCTGGGCGGCCAGAACCAGTAGCCGCGCCCCTCCGGGATCCCGCCGGGCACCGCCGGACGGCGCACCCAGCCGAGCACCAGCACGGAGGCCGCCGCGGCGAAGGCGCATCAGGTGGAGGCGAACTCCAGCCGCCACAGCGCCGCGCAGACCAGCGCCCCCGGCGGCCAGGACGGCGCCCGGCACCCGCAGCCGCCGGTCCCCGGCGAGCAGCAGCGCCCCGAGGGTGGCGTAGAGGTAGCCCGCCAGGACCAGCGGCACGTACGGCACGTCCACCCCGTACCCGACCAGGCGGCCCCGTACCTCGGCGGTCACCGGCCGCGTCGCGCGGCAGTACGCCAGGACCGCGGCGGTCCCGATCCCGACGGCCGCCGGCCCCCGGAGCCGCCGCGGGGCCCCGGGCCCGGCGGCGAGCAGCACCCCGAGCGACACCCGCACCGGCAGCACGGGCAGGGCGATCACCACCCAGGCCCTGGTGGCCGGACCGCAGCCGCCGCCCGCGTGCCGGACGGCTGCCTCGACCAGCTGGTGCGCGCCCAGCAGCAGCGGCAGCGCGGCGACGGGCAGGTCGCGGGCCCGCCGCACCCGGGCGAGGCACACCACCCCGACGGCGGTCACCACGGTGCCCGCCGTCAGGTCCGCGGCCGTGCTCCAGCACATGGCGGGCTCCCACCGGTCGGGTTCACGCGGGCGTCCGGACGGGTTCCCGGGAAGCGGCCGTCACCCCGCACCCCTGGACTCCTCACCCCCGGGCTCCTCACCCCCGGCCGCCACCGGGGGCTCCAGCGGCGGCGCACCGACCGGGCACTGCATGCGGCACTGCTGGTGGGGGTGGGGCTCCCCGGGAGCGGGGGAGCGTACGGTCGCCCACGCCAGGGCCGCCCCCACCAGCAGGGCCCCCGCGCACCAGGGCATGGCGCGGTCGAAGGCGGCGTCGAAGGCCTCCGCCGACAGGTAGGCGTCCGGGCCCATCCCCGCCAGCAACGGCAGCGCCGCCACCGCGAGGAGCCCGGCGGCCCGTGCGGCGGCGTTGTTGATGCCGCTGGCCAGGCCCGCCCGGCCCGGGTCCACCGAGGCCAGGACGGTCGCCGTCAGCGGAGCCACCAGGGTGACCATTCCGGAGCCCATCACCACCATGGCCGGCAGCACGTCCTGCACGTAGGAGGCGTCGGGGCCCACCCGCAGGGTCAGCAGCATTCCGGCCGCGCACAGCAGAGGGCCCACCGTGAGCGGGATCCGCGGTCCGATCCGCTCCCCGAGCGCGGCCGAGCGGGGCGACAGCAGCAGCATCAGCAGGGTGGCCGGGAGCAGCGCGGCCCCGGCGGCCAGTGCCGAGTAGCCGGACACCACCTGGAGCTGGAGCACGATGAGGAAGAAGAACCCGCCGAAGGCCGCGTAGACGCACAGGGTGACCAGGTTGACGGCGGTGAACAGCCGGGAGGCGAAGATGTCCGGCGGAACCATCGGATCCGCCCGCCGCCGTTCCACGAACACGAACGCGGCGCCCAGCAGGACCCCGCCCACCGCCGCGGCCACGACCAGCGCCGATCCGCTCCTGGCCTCGATCAGGGCGTAGGTGATCAGGGCCAGGGCCCCGGCGCCGAGCAGGGCGCCGGCCACGTCGAACCGCCCGTGCGCCGCCGGGTCCCGCGATTCCGGTACGTGTCTCAGCGCCACCGGCACGCACAGCGCGGCGACCGGCACGTTCAGCAGGAACACCCACCGCCAGCCCGGCCCGTCCACCAGCCACCCGCCGAGGAACGGCCCCACCGCGGCGCCCACCCCGCCGAACCCCGACCACAGGCCGATGGCGCGGGCCCGGTCGTCGCGGTGGATCGACGCCTGGATCAGCGCCAGCGAACCGGGCGTCAGCAGCGCGCCGCCGACGCCCTGGAAGGCGCGGGCGGCGATCAGCACTCCGGCGCCGGGCGCGAGCCCGCACACGAGTGAGCCCGCCGCGAACCACACCACCCCGAGCACGAAGATCCGGCGCCTCCCGAAGCGGTCGCCGAGCGCCCCGCCCACCAGGATCAGCCCGGCCAGGGTCAGCAGATAGGCGTTCACGGTCCACTGGAGCACCGCCATGTCGGCGCCGAGATCGACCCCGATGCGCGGGAGCGCCACGTTGACGACGGTCGAGTCCAGCAACGCCATGCTCGACCCGAGCACGGTGGCGAGCACGATCCACCGGCCCTGGGCGGACCGCAGCGGAACACCGGGCGCGGGTTCGGTCATGCCCCCAGGCTGGCGCGCCCCGCCCGGAAGGGCCACCCGGCGGGCACCTGCCGTGCGCGGACCGGAGGGAAGTCGGCCGGATAGGCCCTCTTGTGAGGGACATGACGACACGTTCACCATGATCCGCGCACGTCACGCGCACCCTTCCCGCACAACCACCACCCGGCGTACGAGGAGATCACACGTGGCCCGACGCAACCGACGACGATCCTTACGCGCGGCGCTCGCCGCCCTCACCTCCGTCCTGCTCCTGCCCCTCGGCGCGGGGGCCGCCGCCGCCGCCCCGGAACCGGGCCCCGCGCCGGGCGCCGCCGAGCGGAAGATCGAGCCGGCCCTCCGCGCGCAGCTCGACGGCTCCGGCAAGGCGGTCTTCTGGGTCTACCTCGACAGCGCCGCCGACCTGAGCGCCGCGCGGAATGCCCCGACCCGGACCGCCAAAGCAGAAACGGTTCTGCGGACCAAGCGGGACCACGCCGCGCGCACCCAGGCCGAGGTGCTCAAGGCCCTGGACGGAGCGAAGGCCGAGTACACCTCGTACTGGATCGTCAACGCGGTCCGCGTCGTCGGCACCCAGAAGCTGGCCGGGGCCCTCGCCCAGCGCCCCGAGGTCTCCCGCATCGACGCCGACGACCGGCTCTCCCTCCCCAAGCCCGCGGAGGGAACCCGCGAGAAGGCAGCCGCCGACGCCGTCGAGTGGAACGTCGACCGGATCAAGGCCCCACAGGTCTGGGACGGGCTCGGGGTGCGCGGGGAGGGCATCGTCGTCGCCAACATCGACAGCGGCGTCGACTACACCCACCCCGCCGTGAACAGCCAGTACCGCGGCAGGAAGGCGGACGGGACCTACGACCACAACTACAACTGGTTCGACCCCGCGGGCGTCTGCGCCGGCGCGGCGCCCTGCGACAACAACGACCACGGCACCCACACCATGGGCACCATGGTCGGCGACGACGGCGGCGCCAACAAGATCGGCGTGGCCCCCGGCGCCCGGTGGATCGCGGCCAAGGGCTGCGAGACCAACTCCTGCTCCGAGGCCTCCCTGCTCGCCTCCGGCCAGTGGATCGTCGCCCCCACCGACCTGAACGGCCAGAACCCGCGGCCCGACCTCGCCCCGCACGTCGTCAACAACTCGTGGGGCAGCTCCGCCCACGACGACTGGTACCAGCAGGTCGTCGACACCTGGCGCGCCGCCGGCATCTTCCCCGCCTTCTCCAACGGGAACGCCGGCCCCGGTTGCGCCACCAGCGGATCGCCCGGCGACTACGCGAACTCCTACAGTTCCGGCGCCTTCGACGTGAACGGCGCCATCGCCTCCTTCTCCTCGCGCGGCGCCGGCCCCGGCGGCATCGTCAAGCCGAACATCGCAGCCCCCGGCGTCAACGTCCGCTCCTCCGTCCCGGGCGGCGGCTACGAGGCCTTCTCCGGCACCTCCATGGCCTCCCCGCACACCGCCGCGACGGTGGCCCTGCTCTGGTCGGCCGCCCCCGCCCTCGAAGGCGACGTCGCACAGACCGAGGCGCTGCTCGACGGCACGGCCCAGGACACCGAAGCCGCCCAGTGCGGCGGCACCACCGCCGACAACAACGTCTTCGGCGAGGGCCGCCTCGACGCCCTGGCCGCGGTGAACGCCGCCCCGCGCGGCGCCGTCGGCGCCCTCGGCGGCACGGTCCGCACCGACGGTGGCGAGCCCGTCGCGGGCGCCAGGGTCAGCGCCCGCGGCCCGATCGACCGGACGGCCACCACCGCCGCCGACGGAAGCTACCGCTTCCCCGCCCTCTCGGTCGGCGCGTACGCGCTCACCGCCTCGAAGTTCGGCTACGGACAGCGCGAAGCCGCCGCCACGGTCACCGAGAACGCCACCGCCACCGGTGACTTCACCCTCACCCAGGCGCCCACCGGCAGGGTCACCGGCACCGTCTCCTCCGCCGCCGGGCCCGCCGCCGGCGCCTCCGTCACCATCGCGGACACCCCGGTGACCGCCACCGCCGACGCGCAGGGCCGCTTCGAGGTCACCCTGCCCCACGGCACCTACGACGTGAACGCCACCCACTCCTCGCGCTGCCTCACCGGCGGCACCGCCAAGGTCGCCGTCGCCGGGGACGCCACCGTCGCGGTCACCCTCCCCGAGCGCACCGACGGCTACGGCTACGCCTGCGCCGCCGCCGGCGACCGCCCCTACGCGGGCGGCGACCGGCAGCTCGCGCTGACCGGCGACAACACCACCGAGCGGGTCGACCTGCCCTTCCCCCTCCCGCTGTACGGGAAGACGTACGGTCAGGCCTGGATCGGCACCAACGGCACGGTCAGCTTCGGCGGCAACCACACCGGCGACACCAACGGGGACATCCCGAGCACCGCGACGCCCAACGCGGCCCTGTACCCCTTCTGGGACGACCTCGTCGTCGGCCCGGCCGGCAGCGGCTCGGGCGTCTTCACCGCCGTCACCGGCACCGCGCCGCACCGCAGTTACGTGATCGAGTGGCGCCGGGTGTCCCACTGGTCGGCGCAGGCCGACACCTTCTCCTTCTCCGCGGCCATCGGCGAGGACGGCAACGTCACCTACTCCTACAAGGGGACCGGCGGCACCGGCATCAAGGGCGGCTCTTCCGCCACCATCGGGGTGGAGAACGAGGCCGGCACCGACGCCTTCAGGTACTCCTTCAACACGCCCGCCATCGGCGACGGGCTGTCCATCGGCTTCCGGACCACCCGCAGCGGAGTCGTCACGGGCCGCGTGCTCGACGCCAACGACGGCGACGGCGTCGGCGGCGCCACCGTGACCGTCGGCAGCGGCGACACGGCCGTCTCCGCCACCACCGCGGCGGACGGCGGCTACGTGGTCCAGAGCCCCTCGGGCTCCCGCGGGCTCTCCGTGACCGCCCCGGCGTACGAGTCCGCGCAGGGCTCCGTCGAGGTCAAGGCGACCGACGTCACCCCGGTGACCCGGTCCCTGCGCACCGGCCGGGTGACCGCGGACCGGCCGGCCGTGGAGCTGGTCCTCCCCGCCGGCCAGAGCCGCACCCGGGGCCTCGACCTCACCAACCCCGGACTCGGCACCGCCTTCACGGTCTCCGAGGACGCGCCCTGGCTGACCGCGACCCCGGCGGACGGCACCCTCCCGACCGGCGGCAAGGCCACGCTCGCCCTGGCCGTGGACACGGCCGGACTCACCCCCAGCAGCGTCCTGACCACCGACCTGAAGATCACCTCGGCCAGCGGCCGGGCCCCCGTCCTCACCGTTCCCGTCAAGGTCGTGGTCCCGCGCTACCAGGCGGCCCTCGACGCGGGCTCCGACTACGCGGCCACCGACGCGGCCGGCGACCCCTGGTCCCCGGACCGCAAGTACACCCCGGGCTCGTACGGCTACCAGGGCGACGCCACGGTCCGCTCCACCGGGCACACCATCGCAGGAACCCCGGACCAGCGACTCTTCCGCAACGCCCGCGAGGGCATGTACGAGTACCGCTTCGACAACGTCCCGAACGGCACCTACACGGTGGAACTCGGCTTCGCCGAACTCTCCTCCACCCGCCCCGACAAGCGCGTCTTCGACGTCCTCGCCGAGGGCACGCAGGTCCTGCCCTCCCTGGACATCGCCCTGGAGGCGGGCACGTACACGGCCCTGACCAGGACCTACACGGTCAAGGTCACCGACGGCGTGCTGAACTTGCGCTTCGTCACCCACAACGGCTACGGCAAACCCCTGGTCAACACCCTCCGGGTGACGGACCGCCCCGACAAGGCCCCGGTATAGAACTGCCGGAAGTCGGTTCGGCATGGCAGGTCTCCGACCGTGACGGGGACCTGCCGTGCCCCCTGCGGCGCAACAGCAGCAGGACCGCTGGGCCCCATGACGTCTGGCGGTCCTGCGGCACGCCGATGCAGCCCCAGGACCCGTCGCCGGGCCGAGTACCACCAGTTACGAGTGCCTCGACGGATCGGGCGTCCCAGGGGCACGCCGGACGTGTTCCTGGCCGATCGACGTTCGAGCCCGTGTCGGGAGACCGTCAGCGGCTCGTCGGCGGATTCAGCGCCGCGGGTAGGACACCACCTTGTACGGGGCTTCGTCGTCATCCTCGTCGGACGCGATGTACACCGCCGCCCCGTTGAGGAGCACGGTCGGGATTTTGGTGCCGGAAGGCAGGGCGGTGACATTTCCCGAAGCGATCGCCAGGGTGACGGGGGCCTGCTCACCCCCCTGGGTGGTGGTGTGACCGTAGGCGGTGCCGTTGCGGTCGACGGAGACGAAGGCGGCGTCCTTGGTGGTGGAGCTGCCGATCGCGCAGGTTCCCCGGCCTCCGGCGAGGTCGAAGGCCAGCGGGCCGTAGACGAGGTAACGGTGGTCGGCGTCCACGGCCGGGTGGAAGGGGTCGCGCGCATTGGTTCCTGCGGGGCTGTCGGTAGCACAGGTGACCGACGCCTTGACCTTGCCCGTTGTCGCGTCGTGGACGGCCCAGACGCGGTTGGGACGACTGGTGAAGGCGGTGTCGTCATCAGCCGGCCAGCCGGCGATGATCAGGTCGTCCACGATCTGCAGGTCCTCGGCCGTCGATCCGGCGAAGGCCCCCGGCGGCATGTTGTCTGCCCCGTACCAGGCCCCGGGTACCCAAAAGGATGTGGTCTGGGGTCCCTGCATTCCCTGGATGAGCGGGCCTTGGGGTGTCAGCCCCGGCTGGTGCCCGCCGAGGTGGCAGCTGCCGCACACACTCGGGGCCGGGGCATCGTAGATGCTCTGGGTATAGCGGGTGACCTTCCCGGAGACCACGTCCATCGAGACGGGAAGCACCGTTGCACTCCCCGTACCCTCCTCGTGGTAGATCAGCCGGGTCCCTGAGACCCAGGGCAGACGGGTCTGTCCTATGGCACTCACGGGGAGGTCCATCGTGCGGGCCGGGCGAACCCCGGTGCCTGAGGCATCGGCCGGATACACCGCGGTCTGGATCGTCGGCTGACCCTTGTGCACGCTGTCCTCGCCGGGTCGTCCGGCGATCGAGATCGTCGCATAGTCCTTGCCGCCCACGGTGACCACCTGGGGTTCAGGCGCCTCATCCCGGACCGATTCGAACGGCCACCACGGCTGGGTGGACCACCGGACCGCTCCCGTGCGGGCGTCCTTGGCCGTCAGGACGTACCCGTTCGGTTCCTTGGCCGAGATGATGACCAGCTGGGTGGTGGGAGCCACAGCCGTCTTCACACGGGAGCCCGACGGTAACGCCCATCCCTTGGCGACGTCGAAGCCGTCAGGCACCGTCAGCCGAGGCACGGCAGCACTCGTCTCCGCTTCCCTGGAAGGCGTGTGCCGGTAGGACCCGTTGGCCGAACCCCCGCCCTGGCACGCCCCCACCGTGCCGACCATCATCACGACGGTCACGGCCCTGATCATTTTGCGCATCCAAACCATCCCTTCCGCCTTTCTGGGACTGGACGAAGAGACTAGGAGAGGCGGACGACTCATGGAATGCCAATGCCCAACGGCAGGCGTCGGCCCAGGGGGTGTCTGACGGATCTCCGCGGCGTCGCGACGCCCGGCACGCACTCTCGCCGCACCGACCGAAAGCCCAAGTACGTCCAGTACGCGGGCTT
>NZ_JBVIKC010000016.1:0-184735 GCF_055581065.1 Streptomyces sp. NPDC031479 | reverse complement strand
TTTTTTCTCTGTTTCTTCGTGGGGGCCCAACACCCCCCCCCCCCCCCCCCTTCCTTCCCCCCCCCCCCCCCCTCCCCCTCTCCCCCCCCCCCCCCCCCCCCCCCCCCCCCCCCCCCCCCGCACCCGCGCGTCAGGGCGTGATCAGGACCTTCAGGGCTTGATCAGGACCTTGAGGGCGCTGCGGTCGTCCATCGCGCGGTAGCCGTCCGGGACCTCGTCCAGGGACACGGCGCGGTCGAAGACCGGCGCCGGGTCGATGGCCCCGCTCAGCACGTCCTCCAGCAGCTCCGGGATGTACGCGCGGACCGGCGCCACACCGCCGCGCAGCGAGATGTTGCGGTCGAACATCACGCCCAGGTCGAGGCCGGTGCCGCTGCCGTGCGGCACGCCGACGTAGCCGACGGCGCCGCCGTCGCGGGTGATGTTCACGGCGGTCCGCATGGACTGCTCGGTGCCGACCGCCTCGATGACGGAGTGCGCGCCCTGCCCGCCCGTCAGCTCGCGGACGGCCGCCTCGGCGGCCTCGCCGCGCTCGGCGACCACGTCGGTGGCTCCGAAGAGCCTGGCTATGTCGGTACGGACGGTGTGCCGGCCGAGGGCGATGATCCGCTCGGCGCCGAGCCGCTTGGCGGCCAGGACGCCGCACAGCCCGACCGCGCCGTCGCCGACCACGGCGACGGTGGAGCCCTTGCGGACCCCCGCGCCCAGGGCGGCGTGGTGGCCGGTGCCCATGACGTCGGAGAGCGCCAGCAGGCCGGTCAGCAGGTGGTCGTCGGAGACGGCCTCGGCCGGCAGCTTCACCAGGGTGCCCTCGGCGTGCGGGACCCGGACGGCCTCGCCCTGGCCGCCGTCGTGGCCGACCGAGCCCCAGAAGCCGCCGTGCACGCAGGAGGTGTACAGGCCTTCGGAGCAGTAGTCGCAGGTGCCGTCGGACCACATGAAGGGGGCCACGACCAGGTCCCCGGCGCGCAGGCCGGAGACGGCGGAGCCGGTCTCCTCGACGACGCCGAGGAACTCGTGCCCGATCCGCTGGCCGGGCTGGCGCTCGGCCTCGCCGCGGTAGGCCCAGAGGTCGCTGCCGCAGATGCAGGCACGCAGGACGCGGACGACGGCGTCCTCGGGGCGCTGGATCGCAGCGTCGGGCACCTCCTCCACGCGGATGTCGTGCGGGGCGTGGATGACGGTGGCGCGCATGGTGGTGCAGCCCTCCGGATCAGTTGGTTGAGTCTTGTATGACTTCCCTACGGTACGCCTGCGCCGGTGCGGTCGTGCCCACGGCCAGCAGGTACTGGGCCACCAGGTAGGTGGCCATGATCCAGAAGTCGGGGCGGGGCGGCTGGGGCCACTCGGCGACGCCGGTCGCGATGAGGGTGTCGGAGAGCAGGAACAGCGCGCCGCCGATGCCCGCGGTACGGCCCGGCGCGCTGGAGCGGTAGGCCATGGCGGTGAGCAGCAGGCTGTACCCGGCGACGGGGACGCGCAGGCCGGCCGGCAGGTCCCCCCAGAGCAGCGCGACGGTCCCGACGAGCGCGAGGGCGTACGCGCCCCCGAGCGCGGGGCTCGTCCGGCCGCGGCCGAAGAGCACGAGGTAGCAGACGTGCCCGGCGGCGAAGGAGCCCATGCCGACGAGGAAGGCGGGCTCGGCGTCGAAGAGCAGGGCGAGGTCGCCGCCCCAGCCGAACAGCAGGGCGGCGATCAGCAGGCGGGGGGCGCGGCGGGTGACGACGTGGGCCACCAGCAGCGGCATCAGCAGCGGCTTGGCGATCACGTGCCCGAGGTGCCAGCCGGCCAGCAGCGCGCCGAGGTCCACGGCGGCGGCCACGCCGAAGCCGACGAGCAGCGCCCGCCCGGCGGCGCCGGCCGCGGGCCGGGGCCCGGCGCCCGCGCGGCGGGCCGCCCAGGACGGCGTACGGGACCCGGTGGCACTCACGCGGCGCGCTCCGGCTCCGGCTCCGGCGCGGCGGCGGGCGCGCCGCCCGCCCCGGGCGCCCGCTCGGCGACGGGCTGCCAGCCCGGCCCGCGGAAGACCCGCCCGGCGCGCTCGCGCCAGTTGTCGGCGGCACGCACGTCGCGGGCGATGGCGGCGTACTCGTGGGTGGCCACGCGCAGCGGGTTGTGGGTGCCGATGTTCTTGGTCAGCCCGTAGACGGGCCGCTCGGTCTCCCCGACCCAGGACCCGAACATCCGGTCCCAGACGATAAGGATGCCGCCGAAGTTGCGGTCGAGGTAGCCGCCCTGGGAGGCGTGGTGTACGCGGTGGTGCGAGGGGGTGTTGAAGACGTACTCGTACGCCCGCGGCAGCTTCCCGATGCGCTCGGTGTGGACCCAGAACTGGTAGAGGAGGTTGATCCCGTAGCAGAAGGGGATCGCGGCCGGGTGCACGCCGAGGGCGACCATGGGCAGGTAGAACCACCAGGTGGTGGCACTGGTCCAGGGCTGGCGCAGGGCGGTGGTGAGGTTGAACCTGCGGCTGCTGTGGTGGACCACGTGGCAGGCCCACAGGATGCGGATGACGTGGTGCAGCCGGTGCTGCCAGTAGTAGAGGAAGTCCTGCACGAGCAGCATCAGCAGGGCGGTCCACCACAGGAACGGCACGCGCAGCGGGGTCAGTTCGTAGACGGCCGTGAAGACGGCGACGACCGGGACCTTCCAGAGCAGGTCGAAGCCGATGCTGCCGATGCCCATGGTGACGCTCGTGACCGCGTCCTTGGCGTCGTACCCGGCGGCGTCCTCGTCGGGATGCAGCCGGTAGCTCACCACCTCGACGACGGTGAGCAGGACGAACGCGGGTATGGACCACAGCACGACATCGGGCAGGTTCGGCATGCCCGCACCATAGAGGCGCCCCAGGGGGCTCCGCTAGAGGTTGTTACCGATCGGTATCCGACGAAGTTACCGGCGGTACCCCCACCGCGGTCCGGGCTTCGGGCACGACCCCGCCGGAGCGGCTCACGCGGCTGCCGTGAGCCGCTCCGGCGGGCGCCCGGGCGCTGTCACCGCGCCCGGGCGCTGTCACCAGACGCGTACCGAGGCGCCCCGGGCGAAGGCCGGGCTGGTGGCCTCGGCCGGGATGTGGGTCAGGGGTTCGGCGATCTCCGAGACCAGGGGGCCGTGTTCGGCGGCCAGGGCGTCCAGGAGGGGGAGGTCGAAGCCGTAGACGCGGGCGGCGTTGCCGCCGACCATCGCCGCGACCTCCTCCCTCGGCAGGCCCGCGTACGCGATGCGCAGGCCCTCCCGGGAGAAGGGGGTGGTGCCCTCGTCGTGGGGGTAGTCGCTGCCCCACATGATCTTGTCGAGGCCGATCCGGTCCCGCAGCGGGACCTCGTGGGGGCGCATGAAGCTCGCCCCCACGAAGCAGTTGTCCCGCCAGACCTCGCTGGGGCCCCGGCCCATGCCGTCGGCCAGGCCCGCCCCGAACTTGGCCTCCGCCGTGGCCGAGGCCGTGACGAGGCGGCCGTGGTAGTAGTCCAGCATCTCCAGGACGCCCGGGATCCAGCCCGAGCCCTGCTCGGTCAGGACCAGCTTCAGGCCGGGGTGGCGGCGGAAGGCCCCGCCGAAGATCAGGTGCCACAGGGCGCGGTGGGAGAACCAGGTGGTCTCCACCATGAAGACGGCGCGGGCCGCCGGTTCGTCCCCGAGCGGGGGCGAGGCCGAGCCGCCGTGGTGGTTGACGGGGACGTCGAGTTCCGCGCAGACGGCCCAGATCGGGTCGTAGACGGCGGAGTAGAGCTCCGGGACGGGTGAGCCCGGGGGGACTCCGGGCAGGAGGATGCCGCCCGTCAGGCCCGCCTCCCGGGTGCGGCGGATCTCCCGGACCGCCTCGTCCACGTCGTTGAGCAGGATCTGCGCCACCCCGGCCCGCCGGCCCGGCGCGTCCGCGCAGAAGTCGGCCAGCCAGCGGTTGTGCGCCTGCAGGCCCGCCCAGCGCAGCTCGTACTCCGCGGCCGTGGGCGGCTGCGTCATCAGGGAGGCCGCGGGGAAGAACGGCGGGATGGTGTTCGGGAAGAGGACCTCCGCGACGATGCCGTCCGCTTCGAGTTCGGCCAGCCGGCGGGCCGAGTTCCAGTTGCGGTCGGCGGTGTCGGCGAGGAGGTCCTCGTACGGGTTGACGTAGCCGGCGGCCCAGGCGTCGAAGGCGTCGTGGTGCCGCTTGGCCAGGTACGGCCGGTAGTCCGGCAGGTCGGCGCCCGCATGGCAGTCGGCCGAGACGACCGTGTAGCGGTCCCCGGCCATCAGGAGACCCCCAGGACCGGGAAGTCGCCGCCGGTCAGCCAGTGCCGGCCCGTCTCGCGGGAGCGGGCCCAGGAGGCCTCCACCGCCGCCTGGTCCGGGGACTGCCCGAGCCCGTCCGGGGTGGGGCCGATCCGGCGGGCGACCGGGGCGAGCTTCGCGGTGTCGAAGCCGAAGACCTCGGCCGCGGCCAGACCCAGCATCCGGCGGGTCTCGGCCACCGGGATGTCGTGGAAGGTGTTGCGCAGCCAGTTGCGGGTGTCGGGCCAGGTGCCCTCGGGGTGCGGGAAGTCCGAGCCCCACAGGATGTTGTCCACGCCGATCTCGTAGCGCTGGGCGAGTTCGCGCCGCTTGGTGTTCGTGGCGCAGATGAACACCTGGCGGTCCAGGTACTCGCTCGGCGGGCGCTTCAGCTCCGCGAACGGGGAGAGCTTCTTGCCCCCGTGCGCCCCGAGGTAGAGCCGGTCCATGAACCAGAGCTGGTTCGGCAGCCACCAGCAGCCCGACTCGGCGATGCCGAACCTCAGGCCCGGGTGGCGCTCGAAGACCCCGGACCAGAGCAGGAACCACAGCGGGCGGGCCGGCCACCAGGTGACCTCGGAGACGTAGATGCCGAGGTGGTTCCCGTACTCGTGGCGGGGCGCGGCCCCCGAGTGGGTGACGATCGGCATCGCGGTCTCGGCGGCCGCCGCCCACACGGGGTCGTAACGGCGGTCGTGGTAGGGCGCCTTGTCCACCCACATGGACGGGATCATCAGGGCGCCGAGTCCGGACTCCTTGGCCCGGTGGACCTCGGCCACCACCTTGGCGGGCTCCGCGGTGACGGGCAGCAGGGCGACCCCGCAGTGGCGTTCGGGGTTCTGCGACACGAACTCCGCCAGCCAGCGGTTGTGCGCCTGCGCCCCCGCCATGCCCAGCTCGGGGTCCTGGTCGCCGGAGAGGCCGAGGCCGACGCCGAAGGGGGCGGCGGTCTGGCTGTCGACCGCGTCGGCATCGGGGAAGACCACCTCGGCGGCGACTCCGTCACCGTCGAGTTCCTTGAGCCGTTGGCCGGCGTCCCACCCGCCCTTGAGGCCCTCCTCGTGGTCGTGGAACCACTTCTGGGCGAAGGCCTCGTTGCGGACCCCCAGGCGGGTGGCCTCCTCGCGGCGGGCGTCGCGCTGGCCGAGGAACTCGTCGAACCGAGGGTGGAAGCGGGAGTCGAGGTAAGGGCGGTACCGCTCGGTCGGCAGGCCCGCGTGGCAGTCGGAGGAGATGATCAGGTACGGGTCTTCGTACGCGTTCACTGCACGGCCCCTCAGTCGAGGATGAAGCTTTCCAGGTAGGCGGGGTTGGCGCGGTCGAGCATCGACCGCGAGCGGGCGCGGATCTGCCGGTCGCTGTGCTCGCTCGCCGGGAGCATCCAGAACCGGTCGGCGCGGATGCCGTCGACGACGTGCTCGGCGACCTCCTCGACGGGGGTGAAGGCCACCTCGTGGCCGGCCTGTTTCATCGCGGCCTCGTACTGGTCGAGGCTGCGGTACGGGGTCCGGCGAGGCCGCTGCTTCGCGTAGCGCTCGGGCCGGTTGCGGTGGGACTCCCACAGGCCCGTGCGCAGCATGTGCGGTCCGGGGAAGAGGACGGAGGCGCCGACGGCCGCGCCCTCCGCCCTGAGGTGGGCGTACAGGGACTCGGTCATGGTGACCACGGCCGCCTTGGTGACGGCGTAGACGGAGGCGGTGGGCAGGGGGGCGATGCCGCCGTCGCCGGAGGAGGTGTTGACGACGTGCCCGGGGCCGCCGGCCTCGATCATGCGGGGGACGAAGGCCTGGATGCCGTGGAAGACGCCCCAGACGTTGACGGAGAAGGCCCACTTCCAGTCGTTGGGCTCGTGCTCCCACATCCGGCCCTCGGCGCCCGAGCCGACGCCCGCGTTGTTGCACAGCACGTGGACTGCGCCGAAGGCGTCGTAGGCGGCGTCGGCCAGGGAGAGCACGGAGTCGCGGTCGCTGACGTCGACGACGCGGGCCAGGACCTCGGCCCCCTCGGCGGCCAGCTCCCCGGCGGCCCCGTGCAGGGCGCCCTCCTCCACGTCGGCGAGGACCACCTTCAGTCCCTCGGCGGCGAAGCGGCGGGCCATGGCCAGGCCGATGCCGCTCGCGGCGCCGGTGACGACGGCCACCTGTCCCGGTTCGAGGCGCATCTCAGACGCTCCCCTCGGGCGGTCCGTCGAGGATCTGCATCGGGTCGTCGTAGCGCTGGTGGACGTACGGGAGCAGGGCCTGGGCGCTGACGCGCTCGACGGCCCGGCCCTTCTGGTCGGTGGTCTTCTCGCCGATGGTGATCTCGACGACGCGGCGTACGGGGAGATCGGCCACGGGGTCGTACATCGACTCGCGGAGCACCACGTCACCGGTGATGTGCTCCAGCTTGCGGACCTTCTCGTTGCGCGTGCAGTGGACGAGCACCGGGTCGGACTCGAAGCCCGAACCGTCCACCGCGGGGAGGAACTTGAAGTAGAAATCGGTCTTCAGGACGGGCTCGGGCAGCGGCAGCGGGCGGTCCACCGCCCCGCGCACCTCGACGAAGGCGATCCCGTGCCGGGCGAGGGCGGCCCGCACGACCAGACCCTCGCGTTCGACGGTCACCTCGCCCAGCTTCTTGGGCTCGCCGAACACCTCGCGGCCACCGGTCAGGGCGCGCTCGTGCGTCATCGGCATGACCAGCGGGTACCAGCCCTCGACGCCGCCGTGCCGGGCGGCGACGGCCACCGAGCCGGCGCCGAGCGGGTAGCCCGGGAGGTCGACCTTGCTGATGTTGGCCCGCACCAGGGGCCGCTCGGCGGGCTTGAGCGGGGGCGGCAGGACGGCCGCCACCACGTCCGGATCGCTCTCCCAGACGGCCACGACCCCGGTGGACCAGATGTCGGGGAGCTTCGAACTCTTCTCGCGCGACGCCGCGATCTCGGCCTCGGTGCGCGCTCCGTACCGTACGCGTGCCATGAATCGCACCCTCCTTCGGTCGGTCTGTAACACAGTTACACCGCCGCCGATGAAGGGTAAAGACCCCCGCACGTACCGAAACTGACGGATCGACAGATTGGCGGACGGCCCATGGCGAGGAACCCGCTGACCCGTGAGGAGGTACTGGGAGCGGCCGCCGCGCTGGTCAGACGGCACGGTCCGGCGGCCCTGACCATGCGCGGGCTCGCCGCCGACCTGGGCACGGCGGTGACCTCCATCTACTGGCACGTCGGCAACCGCGAGTCCCTGCTCGACGCCCTCGTGGAACGCACCGTCCAGGAGATGGGCGCCGTCCGCCCCGTCGGCCGCACCCCGGCCGACCGGATCCTGTCGGTGGCCCGGATCCTGCGCCGCGAACTGCGCGGGCGCCCGCACCTGATCGCGATGGTCCACGAGCGCGGCCTCACCGAGCGGATGTTCCTGCCCGCCCAGCAGGCCCTGGTCCACGAGGTGCACGCCGCCGGGCTGCGCGGCGCCCGGGCCGCCGACGCCGTGCGCGCGATCCAGTTCCAGATCGTCGGCTTCCTGCTCGTCGAGCGCAACCGTGAACGCTCCCCCGCCCAGTCCCCCGCCGAGGGCGACCTCTGGGACCCCGCCGCGGCCCCCGACGACCCGGCCCTCGCCCGCGCCCTGTCCCGCCCGGCCGACCCGGAACGGCTGTTCCTGCTGTCGGTGCGGGCCCTGACCGAGGCCCTGCTCGCGCCGCCGGGGATTAAGGGTTTGCCCGGCCGCCCGGGCCCGTGATGGGATCCATGACGCGGGGGCGGCTCCGCGGCGTGCATCCTTCTCTCCTTCTACGACGAACCCGCGCGCCCACTCTCCGCCCCCGCTTTGTCGTTCGCGGAGGGGAAATCACGCGTGTCCACCATCGAGTCCGTGCTGCTGCGCCGGCTTCAGACCGTCTACGTCGACCACGTGCCCGGCCCGGAAGGGACCCCGGAGCGGACTCCGGAGCGGACCCCGGCAGCGGCCCCCGCCCCGGCCCCGGGCCTCCGGCGCGTGGAGACCGACCTCCTCGACCGGGGCCAGGCCCCGACCCCGCAGCTGTACGCGGCCCTGAACGCGCTCGGCCCCGCCGAACTGGCCGCCGCCGGGGCCCGGCTGAACGCCCTCGCCGACGAGCTGCTCGGCTCCGACCGCACGCACGTGCCGCTCTTCCGCCGTTTCCCGTTCTCGGTCACCCGCGACACCGACCGGCTCTACGTGGCCAGGGTCTTCAGCTTCCTCGCGCAGCAGCCCGCCCAGCCCTGCGTGCTGTGCGGCGAGAGCGGCACCGTCCACCCCGTGGCCCCCTGCGCCCACCTGGTGTGCCGCCTGTGCTGGGACGGCGCCGACTACGCGGGCTGCCCCGTCTGCCACCGCCGCGTCGACCCCGCCGACCCCTTCCTGCGCACCGCCCCGCGCACCCCGCTCAAGGCGGCGCCGATCGGCCCGCTGCGGCTGCTGCGCCTGGGCGCCGACGCCGGGGCGGACGCCTTCGCCGAGGTCCGGTCCCTGGTCGCCCGCCGGACCCCGCTCTCCCCGCAGGACCGCGAGGACCTGGCCGTCCTGCTGGCGGCCGCCCCAGCGGACCCCGGCTGGCTGCCCGCGGAGATCCCCGTACGGGAGACCAGGGCACTGGTGCTCGCCGCCCTGCTGCCCGGAGCCGGCGACCGGGCCCCGCTGCTGCGGCACCTGACCACCGCCACCGACGTGCTGCGCCTGCTGGCCGTGCTGTCGGGCGGGGAGGCCGGGCTGCTGCCGGCGCCCCGGTTCGCCACGCTCGCCCGGCCGCTGCGCCGGGAACTCCTCGCGGTGCTCGACGCGTTGAACCCGCAGTACCTGGTCGAGGACCTGCTGCGGCATCCGGTGGCCTGGAAGCGTGCCGCCGAGAGCCTGCACCCCTTCGAGCGGCACGCCCGGCACCCGCGCGCCGCGCTCGCCTTCGCCGCGCTGCGGGGCACCACCGTGTCCCCGGCGACCGCCTTCGGCACCGCCCTGCTGGAGTCGGCCGCCGCGCACCCCGAGGCCGTGCGGGTCGCCGGGGACCGGATCCTGCCCGCCACCTGGGCCGGCCGGCTGGAGCGGGCCCTCGCCTCGGGGGACGCCGCGGGCGCCGTCGTACTCGCCGGGCAGCGCCCGGGCGAGCTCGTACGCCGCCTCGACCACCTGCTGCGGCTGCACCCGGGCGCCGAGCCGCTGCCTGAGCTGCGGCGCGCGCTGGCGCGCGCGCTGCCCGCCGTCGCGCCGGGCCCGCTGCTGTCCGCGCTCGGCGCGCTGCGGCCCCGGGCCGAGGACCGCGGCGGCGGCCGCCGGGTGTTCTTCCCGAACGGCCGGGTCGCCCGCGCCCAGGTGGCGTGGGAGGAGCGGGCGCCGCTGCCCGCACCCCTCGTCGAGGAGGTCACGGCCCGGCTGGAGGCCGAGGTGCTGCGCCGGTTCGGCGCCGCGCCGGGGGACCCGTACGAGCTGGCCGTCCTCGACTCCGGGCTCGCCGAGCTGACCGTGCCCTTCGGCGAGCGCACCACCGCCAGGGCCCTGGTCGCCGTCCCGCGCGGCAGCGTGCAGCGGCTGCCGGAGGACGAGGTGCTGCGGCTGTTCCTGCACTGGACCGAGCCCGAGGGCCAGATCACCGACCTGGACCTGTCGGTCGCCTTCTTCGACGCCGAGTGGCGGTTCACGGGCCTGTGCGACTACACCTCGCTGCGCCACGGCCCGCGCGGCACCGCCACCCACTCGGGCGACCTCACCTCGGCGCCCGCGCCGCTCGGCGCCACCGAGTACGTGGACCTGGACCCGGCCGCCCTCGCCCGCAACGGGGACCGCTACGCCGTCCCCCTGGTCCTGAGCTACAACAACGTGCCCTTCGACACACTGCCGGACGCCTTCGCGGGCTTCATGGGCCTGCCGGCCGACGGCCCCAGGGACGCCTCCTACGATCCGCGCACCGTGCGCCAGCGCTTCGACCTGGCCGGACGGTCGCGGGTCTGCATGCCGATGGTGGTGGACCTGGCCGCCCGGCGGGCGCTGTGGGCCGACGTGCACCTGCCCCCGTCCGGCGGTTTCCAGAGCGTGCGTTCGCACGGGGACCGGCTGGCGTCCGTGGCCCGCGACGTGTGGGAGCACTTCGGCTCGGGCACCCGTACGACCCTGTGGGACCTGGCGGTGTGGCGGGCGGCGGCCCGCTCCCGCGAGGTGGCGGTCGTGCGCCGGGCACCGCATCCCGTCCTTCCCGACGAACTGTGGCTCTACCGGGCCGGGGCCGGGGAAACGGTGGCCGGATTCGCCGCCCGGGTCGCCGCGCTGGAGGAGCCCCAGGAACGGCGGGAGCCCGCCGATGCCGACGCGGCCGCCGGTGAACTGGCCGCCGGAAAGCGGGTCTTCCTCGCGACCGTGCACGCGGTCCCGGCCCCGCGCGGGGCTTCGGGGACCGCGTACCGCCTCTTCCCGGGGCCCGGCGAAGTGGCGGGATCCCTCACCCCGGTGAGCGCGGCGGACCTCGTGGCGGAGCTGTGCTGAAGGGCCATCGGGCCACGGCTGTCGGTCGGGGCCGATATCCTCTGTGACCATGCTCGACGACCGTACGACCGCAGACACGACGTGGCCGACCGCGTACCCCAAGGGGTACGCGGTCGTCGACGTGGAGACCACCGGGCTCGCTCGTGACGACCGGATCGTGTCCGCCGCCGTCTACCGCCTCGACGCGCGGGGCGAGGTGGAGGACCACTGGTACACCCTGGTCAACCCGCGCCGGGACCCGGGTCCGGTCTGGATCCACGGGCTCACCAGCGAGATGCTCGCCGACGCGCCCCTCTTCGAGGACATCGCCGAGGAGTTCGCGGAGCGGCTCGCGGACCGGGTGCTCGTCGCGCACAACGCCATCTTCGACTGGCAGATGATCGCCCGGGAGTACGCGCGGGCCGCCCGCACCGCCCCGGTGAGCCAGCGGCTGTGCACCATCGCCCTGTCGAAGGAACTGGCCCTGCCGCTGCCCAACCACAAGCTGGAGTCGCTCGCCGCGCACTACGGCGTGGTCCAGCAGCGCGCCCACCACGCGCTCGACGACGCCCGGGTGCTGGCGGAGGCCTTCCGTCCGTCGCTGCACACGGCCGCGCGGGGCGGCGTACGGCTGCCCCTGCTGGAGTGCCGCGCGCTGACGGAGTGGTCGGACTCCCCCGCCACGCCCCGGATCGGCTACCAGGCCTCGTACGGCGGCTCCGGCACCTGGCGGGCCTCGCGCAAGCGGCCGCCGTGCCCGTACCCCAACCCGGGGCGCTTCGAGGACGGCACGCCGCTCAAGCAGGGCATGCGGGTCGCGTTCTCCGGTGACACCTCGGTGGACCGGGAGCTGCTGGAGGACCGGGCGGTGGAGGCCGGCCTGCACGTCGCGACGAGCGTGTCGCGGCTCACCAGCCTCCTGGTGACCAACGACCCCGACTCGGCGACCTCGAAGACGGTCAAGGCGAAGGCCTTCGGCACCCCGGTGGTGGACGAGGCGGCCTTCACCCAGCTGCTGCGCGACGTGGCGCCCGCGCCGGAGTGTTAGGGGCGTTGCTCCGGCCGGGTGCAGGGGCCGCGACTCACCCCGGTTGATCTTGTTCCGGCCGTCCGTCGTGCGCAGCATGCGGCGCATGGCACGTTGTGAGGTCTGCGGAAACGATTACGGCATGTCCTTCGAGGTGCACGCGCAGGGCGCGGTGCACGTCTTCGACTGCTTCTCCTGCGCCATCCACCGCATGGCGCCCATCTGCGAGCACTGCCGGGTCCAGATCATCGGGCAGGGCGTCGAGGTCCAGGGGCAGTGGTTCTGCGGCGCGCACTGCGCCCGCGCGGAGGGGAAGGTGGGCATCACCGACCGCGTCTGACCCCCGCTTCCCCCGTCGTCCCGACCCCGGACGGCCACCCGGCCGCCGGGGTCCCCGTCGCTGCGGGTACCGTCGTGGGCGTGTACCGCTTCGTCCTGACCCGGCAGTGGGTGTGCCTCACCCTCATCGCCCTCGTCCTCATCCCCGCGATGATCAAGCTGGGGTTCTGGCAGTTCCACCGCCACGAGCACCGCGTCGCGCAGAACGAGCTGATCGCGAAGAACCTGTACGGGAAGCCGGTGCCGATCACCGAGGTCACCTCGCCCGGCCACACCGTCCCGAGGGCCGACTACTGGCGCGCCGTCACCGCCACCGGCACCTACGACCCGGCGCGCGAGGTGGTCGTGCGGATGCGCACCTCCAACGACGACAAGGTCGGTTTCCAGGTCGTCACCCCGCTGGTGCTGGCCGACGGCCGGGTGGTGCTGGTCAACCGCGGCTGGGTCGCGGGCGGCGACGACCCGCGCGCCTATCCGCCGGTGCCGGCCGCGCCCGCGGGCGAGGTCACGGTCACCGGGCGGCTGAAGGCCGACGAGACCAGCGGCGACAGCGGGATCAAGGACCGCAAGGGCCTGCCCGACCGCCAGGTGATGCTGATCGACAGCGGGCAGCAGGCGGCCGCCCAGGGCCGGCCCGTCCTCGGCGGCTACCTGGAACTCACCGCCCCGCTCCCGCCGGGCGGCAGCCCGGAGGCGGTGGCCGAGCCCGATCACGACTCGATCGGCCCGCACATGGCGTACGCGGTCCAGTGGTGGCTGTTCGCGGCGGCGGTACCGGTGGGCTGGGTGGTCCTGGTGCGCCGGGAGAAGCGCGACCGCGAGGAGGCCGCGGCGAAGGCCGTGCCACTGGAGCCCGCTTCGGCGTAGCGTGACCCGCATGGATCTTGGACTGAAGGACCGTGTCTACATCGTCACCGGAGCCACCCGCGGGCTCGGCTTCGCCTCCGCGCGGGAACTGACCGCCGACGGGGCGAAGGTCGTACTGACCGGCCGGGACGAGAAGCGGGCGGCGGACGCCGCGGCCGAACTCGGCCCGAACGCGCTGGGCCTGGCGGCGGACAATTCCGACCCGGAGTCGGCGGCCCGGCTGGTGGCCACCGCGAGGGAACGCTTCGGCCGCTTCGACGGCATCCTCATCAGCGTCGGCGGACCGCCGGCCGGCAGTGCGGCGGACAACACCGACGAGCAGTGGACGACGGCCTTCGAGTCGGTCTTCCTGGGCGCGGTCCGCCTCGCCCGCGCGGCGGCGGAGGCCCTGGGCGAGGGCGGGGTCGTCGGTTTCGTGCTGTCGGGCTCCGTCCACGAACCGATCCCCGGCCTGACCATCTCGAACGGCCTGCGCCCCGGGCTCGCGGGCTTCGCGAAGTCCCTGTCGGTGGAACTGGGCCCGCGCGGGATCCGTGTGGTCGGGCTGCTGCCGGCCCGGATCGACACCGACCGGGTCCGTGAGCTGGACGCGCTGTCCGGGGACGTGGACGCCGCCCGCGCGGGGAACGAGTCCCGGATCCCGCTGCGGCGGTACGGAACGCCGCAGGAGTTCGGGCGGACGGCGGCCTTCATGCTGTCCCCGGCGGCCTCCTACCTCACCGGGGTGATGCTCCCGGTGGACGGCGGCTCGCGCCACGGTTTCTGAGCCGCGCTCCCGGCGGGCGCCCCGTCAGGTCACGCGCCGCGCGTGGTGGGAGGCGACCTCCAGGCGGGCCTCCGCGGGCAGTTCCGGGAGGCCCGCCGAGGTCCGGGCGTGCGTGAGGACGGGGCCCGCGAGCCCGGCGAGCGCGTCGGCGGGCACGGCGTGGGGTTCCAGCTCCAGCGCGATGCGCAGGGCCGGGGAGCCCCGCCGGCCCCGGAGGGCGACCTTGCACCCGGCGACCCCGTCGAGCGCTCCCGCCTCGGCTGCCACCGCCGCTTCCAGCGTGTGGCCCCGCAGCAGGGCGTACGCCCCGTCGCCGGTGTCCACGGGCAGCGCCGGGAGGCGGGAGCGCCGCAGCTGCGCCAGCAGCCACCACAGCGCGAGCAGGACGCACACCGCCAGGGCGGCGAGGAGCGCCCACCACCACCAGCCCTCGGGGTGCCCGTACCGGCGGCGGGCCTCGGCCGTGAGCAGGGGGGCGTGCCGGCCGCCGAGCGGCCGGGAGCCGGTCAGCAGGCAGACCCCGGCGGCCAGCAGGACCAGCCCGGTCAGCCCCAGCAGGATCCGGTTCACCACTCCGAGCATCCGCTCACCTCCTGACCCTGACCCGGGGCCGCGGCGGATGCGCG
The DNA here is from genome assembly GCF_055581065.1 of Streptomyces sp. NPDC031479. NCBI lineage: Bacteria > Bacillati > Actinomycetota > Actinomycetes > Kitasatosporales > Streptomycetaceae > Streptomyces > Streptomyces sp. NPDC031479. Next base: position 170,404 of record NZ_JBVIKC010000016.1, on the reverse strand, counting down.
AGGCCCAGTTCCTCGATGCCGACGGCGAGCACCTCGTCGAGGTCGGCGCGTACGTCGTCCAGTTCGCGGAAGTGCGAGGTGGCCCGGATCCCGACGCGGCCACGGCCCATGCGCACCCGGACCGACCGCACCCCGGAGACCTCCATGGCCCGGTCCCGCAGCACCAGGGCGGCGGCCTTGCGCCGGATCCCCGCCCGCACGCCCGGCTCGGCCCGCATCGGCAGCAGCCCGCGCACTCCGGGGGCGAGGGCCAGCAGCAGGAGGACGGCCCCGGCCAGTGCGAGGAGCGCGCCGGCCACCAGTACCCCGGTGTCGGCCGGGGTGTGCCGTTCCAGTTGTCCGGCGAGTTCGTGGCGCCAGCCCATCGCGGGCCGCCCGGCCCGTACGCCGGCCAGGTCGTAGAGGAACAGCCCGGCCAGCGCGAGCACCGCCAGTGCGGTGAGCCCGGCGGGGATCCGCCGGGCGGAGCGGAAACGGTGCGGGGTCGTCACCGCAGCCGCCGGACGCGACCGGCGGAGGCCGGCCGGTGCTGCGGTGGGTGCAGGTGTTCGATGTCGATGTCGACCTCGGGGACGGTCATGCCGGCGCACTCCTCGATCCGGAGGGCGACCCGGCGGCGGACGTCCGCGCACTGGATGGCGAGGTCGGAGGGGTAGGCCAGCTCCAGGCTGACCCGTACCCGGGCGATGTCGTGGTGGACGGTGACCGCCGCGTGCGGGGCCTGTCCGGGCAGGACGTCGAGGGCCTCCCGGGCGGCCTGGGCGGCGATCTTGGCGACGACCCGGTCGGCGATGCGGGTGGCCCCCCGCTCGGCGGGCGGCACCCGCGGCGGCACGGCCCGGGGCGCGGGGGTGGCCGGCGGGGTGGCCGGCGGTGTGCCCGGACCGGGGCCGGGCCGGGTGCCCGGATCGTCGCTCATCGGGGTCCGCGCCGGTCGTCGCGGCCGCGCGGGCGGAACAGGTCTCCGGCCTCCAGGTCCCCGTCGAGGAACCGGCCGACGACGAATCCGACGGCGCCGAGCGCCGCCACCAGCAGGAAGGCCCCGAAGCCACCGAAGTAGCCGGCGAAGCCGAGTGCCATGCCGGCCAGCAGGCCGGCGACCGCCATGCTCATGTGCGTGTCCCCTCCCGTCTAGTGGAGCCGGGACTCCGGTTCATCGTCTTCCTCGTCCGGCAGCTTGACGTCGCCGACCGCGATGTTGACCTCGACGACCTCCAGGCCGGTCATCCGCTCGACCGCCGAGATGACGTTCTCACGGACCGCCCGGGCGACGTCACGGATCGACACGCCGTAGTCGACGACGATCTCCAGGTCGAGGGCCGTCTGGACCTCGCCGACCTCGGCCTTCACCCCGCGGCTGACGGCGGACTTGGCCCCGCCGGGCACCCGGTCGCGAACGGCCCCGAAGGTACGGGAGAGGCCGCTGCCGCTGCCGAGGGCGTGGACGCCGACCACCTCGCGGGCGGCGAGCCCGGCGATCTTCTCGACCACCCCGTCGGCGATGGTGGTGCGGCCGCGGTCGGCGGGGGCCCTGCCGGAACCCCCTGATGCGGATTCGGTCATCGCTGGTCCTTTCGCGCCGTGCGGACTGCGGACTCCTGTCCACCGTAAGTCCCCGCGCGCACGAACGCGCCGGGACTACGCCGGCCGGCGGAACCGTGTGTCCGGTTCCGCCGGCCGGGTGGGCCCGGCGCGCGGTGACGTGCGGTGGCGCGGAGCGGCGGGAGGGCCGCCCCGGCGGTACGGGGTTTCGTCCGGGTCAGTCGGAGAGGCCCGCCAGGTCGCGCAGACGGCGGGCCTGCGCGGCCCGCTCGGCGGTGCGCTGGTCGTCGTAGGGGCGGGAGTTGGCCTCGCGGAGCAGGGCCTTGGTCTCGATCACCGCGTCGCGGGGCGGTGCGAGCAGTGCGGTGCTGAGGTCCTGAACGGCGGCGTCGAGCTCGTCGGCCGGTACCACCAGGTTGGCGAGGCCGACCCGTTCGGCCTCCTCCGCGTGCACGAAGCGGCCGGTAGCGCAGATTTCGAGCGCGCGGGCGTAGCCGACCAGTGCGGTCAGCGGCTGGGTGCCCGCGAGGTCGGGGACCAGGCCCAGGCTGGTCTCGCGCATGGCGAACTGCACGTCGTCCGCGACCACGCGCAGGTCGCACGCGAGCGCGAGCTGGAAGCCGGCGCCGATCGCGTGCCCCTGCACCGCGGCGATGGAGACGATGTCATTGCGCCGCCACCAGGTGAAGGCCTCCTGGTACTCGGCGATGGTGGAATCGAGGATCTCGTCGGAACCACGCGCCAGATCGAGGAAGGACGGCTCGCCCTCGAAGCCTTCGGGGGTGAACGCCTGCCGGTCGAGCCCTGCGGAGAAGGACTTGCCCTCGCCGCGCAGCACGACGACCCGGACGGTGCCCGGCAACGACCGTCCGGCCTCCGCCAACGCCCGCCAGAGCGCGGGGGATTGGGCGTTTCGCTTGGCCGGATTGGTCAGGGTCACCGTGGCGAGCGTGTCGTCGATGGTGAGCCGTACGCCGTCCTTGTCGAGCAGAGCCATCTGGTGCCTCCGGTGTGCAGTCGTGGCCGCATGCTCGGCCTAAGTGACTGCACAGTAACCACCCGGTCGGCCGCGGGGCCGACCGGGGGTCACCGAAGAACCGTGCGTGGAGCCGTACAAGCTGTCGCGCGCCTCCGGCGCCGGCCTCGGCCTGACGGCCAGGGTCAGGCCGCAGCCGCCTTCTTGCCGCGCGTCGCGCCACCGCGACCACGCAGCGTGACTCCGGACTCACTGAGCATCCGGTGGACGAATCCGTAGGACCGGCCGGTCTCTTCGGCCAGCGCCCGGATACTCGCACCGGAGTCGTACTTCTTCTTCAGGTCTGCCGCGAGCTTGTCGCGCGCGGCGCCGGTAACCCGGCTGCCCTTCTTCAGAGTCTCGGCCACCCGTGCCTCCTCGTGGGAAGTGCGCTCTGGACTTCTCATGATCACCCCTCCCCGGCTTCCTGGCCACCCATTCAGCAAGGTCGGTACGACGGCATTTCCCGGGGGGTGGACGCCCGAGCAGAACGGAATCTCCTCTTCCGCCGCATGACCTCCGTCACACTTCTCCGCCGCCGAGGGGAATCACCAGGTCAGGGGCCAGGCGCGGAAAAAATCCGGCCCCGGCCGCGCCTCGGGGAGGCTGCGGCCGGGGCCGTCGTACGGGGCGCGACGGTACGAGACCGTCTCACTCAGATGATGGATCACGCCTGAGCCGAATGATCCATAAGGAACTGGATCAGCGGGCCGGGGGCCCGTCAGGCGAGGGCGACCAGGTCACGGTAGTCCGGGCCCCACAGGTCCTCGACCCCGTCCGGCAGCAGGATGATCCGCTCCGGCTCCAGGGCCTCGACCGCGCCCTCGTCGTGGGTGACGAGGATGACCGCGCCCTTGTACGTGCGCAGCGCCCCGAGGATCTCCTCGCGGCTGGCCGGGTCGAGGTTGTTGGTGGGCTCGTCGAGCAGCAGCACGTTGGCCGAGGAGACGACCAGCGTGGCCAGGGCCAGCCGGGTCTTCTCGCCGCCGGAGAGCACGCCCGCGGGCTTGTCCACGTCGTCGCCGGAGAACAGGAAGGAACCGAGGGTCTTGCGGACGTCGACCAGGTCCAGGTCGGGCGCCGAGGAGCGCATGTTCTCCAGGACGGTGCGCTCCGGGTCCAGGGTCTCGTGCTCCTGGGCGTAGTAGCCGAGCTTGAGGCCGTGGCCGGGGACGACCGTGCCGGTGTCCGGCTTCTCGGTGCCCGAGAGCAGGCGCAGCAGCGTGGTCTTGCCGGCGCCGTTGAGGCCGAGGATGACCACGCGGGAGCCCTTGTCGATGGCCAGGTCGACGTCGGTGAAGATCTCCAGCGAGCCGTACGACTTCGACAGGCCCTCGGCGGTCAGCGGGGTCTTGCCGCAGGGCGCCGGGTCCGGGAAGCGGAGCTTGGCGACCTTGTCGGAGACGCGGACGGCCTCCAGGCCGGAGAGCAGGCGCTCGGCGCGCTTGGCCATGTTCTGCGCGGCGACCGTCTTGGTGGCCTTGGCGCGCATCTTGTCGGCCTGCGAGTTCAGGGCCGCGGCCTTCTTCTCGGCGTTCTGGCGCTCGCGCTTGCGGCGCTTCTCGTCGGCCTCGCGCTGCTGCTGGTAGAGCTTCCAGCCCATGTTGTAGACGTCGATCTGGGCGCGGTTGGCGTCCAGGTAGAACACCTTGTTGACCACCGTCTCCACGAGGTCGACGTCGTGGGAGATCACGATGAAGCCGCCGCGGTAGTTCTTGAGGTAGTCGCGCAGCCAGACGATCGAGTCGGCGTCCAGGTGGTTCGTCGGCTCGTCGAGGAGCAGGGTGTCGGCGTCCGAGAAGAGGATCCGGGCGAGCTCGACGCGGCGGCGCTGACCGCCGGAGAGGGTGTGCAGCGGCTGGCCCAGGACGCGGTCGGGCAGGCCGAGGGCGGCCGAGATGGTGGCGGCCTCCGCCTCGGCGGCGTACCCGCCCTTGGTCAGGAACTCCGTCTCCTGGCGCTCGTACTGCTTCATCGCCTTGTCGCGGGTGCCGCCGGAGCCGGTGGCGATGCGCTCCTCGTTCGCGCGCATCTTCTTGATCAGCACGTCGAGGCCGCGGGCGGAGAGGATCCGGTCGCGGGCGAGCACGTCGAGGTCGCCGGTGCGCGGGTCCTGCGGCAGGTAGCCGACCTCGCCGGAGCGGGCGATGGCACCGGCGGCGGGCTGGCCCTCGCCGGCGAGGCACTTGGTGAGCGTGGTCTTGCCCGCTCCGTTGCGGCCGACCAGGCCGATGCGGTCGCCCTTGGCGACGCGGAAGGAGGCGGACTCGATGAGGATGCGGGCGCCGGCGCGCAGCTCGATGCCGGTGGCGGTGATCACGGAAATACTCCAGGGCGGTGGGGACGGCGGAAGGGGGGCAGGACGCGCGTTGCTTCGACGCCGCTAATCCGCGAGGAGATTTGCCATGGGTTCATTCTACCGGGGGTGCGCAACCACTTTTCGGGGCCTCCCGTCCCCCGTTCGGCCCCGGGACGCCACCGGGGCGTCCGGGCGCGTATCAGGATGAAGGGGTTGATTCTCGCCGCAGGGGCGGCCACGGGACGCGAGGGCGGTGCGGTATGCAGTTCGACGACGACGCCAATCTGGACACTTCCGAGGTCAGTGACCAGCGCGGGAGCAGCATCCCGGGCGGGAAGGCCACGGTCGGCGGCGGGATCGTCGGGCTGATCGCCCTGGTGCTGGGCCTGCTCTTCGGGGTGGGTCCGGACCAGCTGGGGCTCTCGGACGGCAGCCCGCAGCCCGTGGCGACCTCGTCCTCGGCGGCCCGGGTGCAGCAGGCCTGCCGAACCGGGCAGGACGCGAACACCCGGGAGGACTGCCGGCTCGTCGCGGTGGTGAACAGCACCCAGGACTTCTGGAAGCAGGAGTTCCAAAGGCGCGGCGGGCAGTACTCCCCGGCGTCCACGGTCTTCTTCACCGGCCGGGTGAACACCGCGTGCGGCGCGGCCACCTCGGCGGTCGGCCCCTTCTACTGCCCCGCCGACCGGCAGGTCTATCTGGACCTGGGCTTCTTCGACGAGCTGCGGACTAAGTTCGGCGCGAGCGGCGGCCCCTTCGCCCAGGCGTACGTCGTCGCCCACGAGTACGGCCACCACATCCAGAACCTGACCGGAACACTCCAACGGGCCCAGGACGGGCGGCAGGGCGCGAACAGCAACGCGGTCAAGGTCGAGCTGCAGGCCGACTGCTACGCCGGGGTGTGGGCGCGCAACGCGACGAGGACCCCGGACGAGTCGACGGGGCGGCCGCTGATCACGAGCCTCACCGACCAGGACATCAGGGACGGCCTGGACGCGGCGGCCGCGGTGGGCGACGACCGGATCCAGGAGAAGTTCCAGGGCCGCGTCACCCCGGAGTCCTGGACCCACGGTTCCGCCCAGCAGCGCCGGCAGTGGTTCTACCAGGGCTACCGCACGGGCGACATGGCCCAGTGCAACACCTTCCGCTGACTGTCGGTGGCGCCTGCCATGCTGTGCTGCGAGTCACACGCGCACGTTCCTGAGAGGGAGTGATCGTCATGGCAGGCGTTCCGACCGTCTTTCCGACCCTGCTCTACCGCGACGCCAAGGCGGCGATCCGGCAGCTGACCGAAGCGTTCGGATTCACCCAGGTGGCGGTGTACGAGGGCGACGACGGCGCCGTGATGCACGCGGAGCTGGCGTACGGGAACGGCGCCGTGATGCTCGGCAGCAAGGGGCGCGGCGGCGCGTTCGACAAGGCCATGGAGGGCGCCGGCCCGTCGGGCGTCTACCTGGTGGTCGACGACGTGGACGCCCATCACCGCCGGGCCGTGGAGCACGGGGTCGAGATCCTGATGGAACCCACCGACCAGGACTACGGCTCGCGGGACTACATGGCGCGGGACACCGAGGGCAACGTCTGGAGCTTCGGGACGTACGCGCCGCAGGTCTGAGCCCGCGGCGCGTACGCACGCCGTCACGCGCCGCCGGTGTGGACCTGGAAGGCGGCCCGGCGGACGGCCTTGGCCAGGGCCGGGTCGGGGTGGGCGGCCGCGAGGGCGACCAGCACCTGCACCGTGCGGGGGTGGCCGACCGCGCGGACCTCGTCCAGGAGCCGGGGCACGGTGGTGCGGACGGCCGAGTCGAGGTGGCGGGCGAGCAGGTCGGCCTCGCCGTGGTCGGCGATGGCCGCGGCCGTGTCCACCCAGAGCCAGGTCGACTCCTCGGGGGTCAGGACGTCCTGGGCCTCGTCGGGGTCCACCCCGTCGTGCTCGGCGAGCCAGAGCAGGGCGTAGGGGCGCAGCGCGGGTTCCCGTACGGCCGCGCGGACCTCGGGCTCGGCGGGGGCGCCGACCACGCGCAGGGCCTCGAAGGCCAGGCCGCGCAGCAGGGCGTCCTCGCCGCGGGCGGCGTGCAGCAGCTCGCTGACGGCGTGGCCCACGGGCCGGGCTGCGAGCCAGGCCTGGTACTCGGCACGGGCCGGTCCGGGCGTGAGCCGGGCGCAGCCGTGCAGCATGGCGGCGGCGGACTGCTCGATGTTCCCGGCCGGGCTCTGCGCGGCGACGCAGATCTGCTCCAGCTTGACCCAGACGGCCCAGCTCCCCAGCGGGGTGAGGGTGGCGCGGGCGGGACCGAGGGTGACGGCGTCCACGGCGGCGAGGCCGCCGAGCGCCCAGCGCAGCAGCCGGGCGAGCGGGAGCGGCCGGGTCTGCGGGGCGGCGGCGGAGCCGGGAGCGGGACCGGGGCCGCAGGGGACCTCGCAGCGCTCGTCGCGCAGTTCGGTGACCCGCTGCCCGAGGAGGTCCAGCAGGTCCGGGACGGTCACGGGGCCGGCCGAGAGCTGGAGCAGCGACAGGAGCTGGGGCATCGCCTCGACGACCTCGGCGACGGCCGAGGCGGCGATGTCGGCGGGGGCCGGGTGGACGAGCGACCAGGCGTCGAAGAGGGCGACCCAGCCGCGCAGCACCGCGCTGTCGTCGCGGTCCCAGGCGCGCAGCCGCCAGCCGGGCCGGGCGTGGCCTCCGTGCACCTCGACGAGGCCCGAGAGGCGGGCGCGGTCCCAGCCGACCCGGATCTGGCCGTGCGTCAGGCGCAGCTCGCCGGCGGCCCGTTCGACGTCGGCGGCGGGCAGTGCGCCCGTCGGGGCGGGCCGGCCGCCGTCGCCCGCTCCGAGGTTCAGCTCGGCCCAGCGGGCCAGCCGTACCGCGTCGGCGAGGGAGGCGCGGGCCCGGTTCGCCAGGTCCGCCGTTGCGGGGGTGCCCGCCGGCGGGCGGGGGGCCGTCCGGGTTCGCCGGTCGGTCACCGCCTTGCGCGCCGTGGCGACGGAGCGCGGGGAGACGAGTCGGAGTCTGGAGTCGCGAGCCAACTGCTCATCAGGCTTTCGGGACGTCACGGAAGCAGTCTCGCCCGTCACTGGCCGAAAGCCCAAACGGAACCGGTCGTTTCCACAGGTCAGCGGGTGGACGAACCGGGGCAATCCCCCCTCCCTGCCTCCTCCGCCACAGCCCCTTCACATATAGGGGTCACATGAGGGGGACGAGGAAGCGGCGCAGCGCCTCCTCGTACCGGGCCGGGTCGGCGTTCCACATCGCCCCGTGCGCCGCGTTCCTGACGGTCTGCAGGGTGACGAGGTCGGGCCGGGCGGCGGCGAGCCGGCGGGAGGGTTCCCAGGGGGCGAGGGTGTCGTCGGGCCCGTGGAAGATCAGGACCGGGACGCGCAGGGCGCCGGGGTCGGAGCCCGGGGGCCGCCGGTCGGCGCGCAGTCCCGCGCGGCCCTCGGCCGCCCGGACCGCGAGCGGGATCAGCGGGGCCGGGGTGCGGCGGGCGGCGGCGAGCGCGCGCAGGGTGGCGTGCCAGTCCAGGACGGGCGAGTCGAGCACGACTCCGGAGATCCGGCCGGCCAGGGCGGAGCGCTCGACGGCGTGCAGGGCCATGGCGCCCCCGGTCGACCAGCCGTGCAGGATCACGCGCCGGGCCCCGTAGCGCACGGCGTAGCGGATGGCGGCGTCCAGGTCCCGCCACTCCGACTCCCCGAGGTGGCCGATGCCGTCCGGGGAGGCGGGGGCGCCGAGGTCCCCGCGGTAGGCGAGGTCGAGCACCGGGAGGCGCTGGCGCCGCAGGAAGGGCATGACCACCATCGGGTGCTCCCGCCCGGCCCCCAGCCCGTGCACGGTGATCACCCACGTGTCGCGGGCCTCGGGCACGAACCAGGCGGGGAGGGGACCCAGCTCCCCGGGGACGTCCACGTCGGCGTGGTCGAGCCCGAGGGCGGTGCGCGGGTTGCCCAGGTGGACCTGGGGGGTGAGGGTGACGCGGGTGCCGGGCTCGAGGCTGCCGTGGGTGACGGCGATCAGGCGGCGCACGACGGTGTCCGGGGCGGCCCGGCCCTCGTCGAGGACGGGCCCGACCACGGCGTGCACCCCGGGCGCGGCCAGTCCGTAGGTCCCCGGGCGCAGGGAGGCCAGGGAGCGGGTGAGCACCACGCGGCCGTCGCCGGCGGAGTGGACGCTGAGCCGGGGTCCGCCGGGCAGGGGGCGGCCCGGCTCGCTGCGCAGGGCGGCGTCGGCGGCGTACCGGCCGGCCGCGACGGCGGCCGCTCCGGCACCGATCAGGGTGGTGGTGACGGCCGCTGCCGTCGCTGTGGCGGTACGCACGGCTCCAGTGTCGGCGCGCGGGGGCGGGCGGGCCACCGGAGGGGATCCCGGCCGCGCGGACCGCGCCGCGATGGAACCGGAGTGATCTACCTCTCTTTCCCGGTCCGACCAGGAGGGCCGTACCGGCCGGAAGGCCTGTCCGGAGGAGCCCGTTCACCCGGCTCTGACATGCATTAATCGATATATCTACGACAGAATCGGGACCAAGGGCCCGATCGCGGGTCGGGGCGGGACACCATCCGTCCCGAGTCAGTTCATCTTCCGTTCACCCAGGTTGCCTACGGTCGCCGAGCCACTGACGTCAAACAGAAGCCTGGGTAAATGGAGCACATAACGCTTCTCCTCGGGATCGTGATCATCACCGCTCTCGTGTTCGACTTCACGAACGGTTTCCACGACACGGCCAACGCGATGGCCACCACCATCTCGACCGGCGCCCTCAAGCCCAAGACGGCGGTGGCCATGTCCGCCGTGCTCAACCTCGTCGGCGCGTTCATGTCCGTGGAGGTCGCCAAGACGATCTCCAAGGGCCTGGTCAACGAAGAGGGCATCCAGCCAGAAGTGATCTTCGCCGCCCTGGTCGGCGCGATCCTCTGGAACCTCGTCACCTGGCTGGTCGGCCTGCCGTCCAGCTCCTCGCACGCCCTGATGGGCGGCCTGATCGGTGCTGCGGTCGCCTCCGCCGGCCTGGGCGCGGTCAACGGCGACGTCGTCGTCACCAAGGTGCTGATCCCCGCGGTCGCCGCGCCGATCGTGGCCGGTGTGGCCTCGATGCTGGCCGCCAGGCTCACGTACAGGCTCGGTGGCAAGGTCGGCGAGAAGACCGCCACCAAGGGCTACCGCGCCGGTCAGATCGCCTCGGCCGGCCTGGTCTCCCTCGCGCACGGCACCAACGACGCGCAGAAGACCATGGGCATCATCACCCTGGCCCTCGTCGCCGGCGGCGCGCTCGCGCCCGGCTCGAACCCGCCGGTCTGGGTCATCGTCTCCGCCGGTCTGGCCATCGCCCTGGGCACCTCCATCGGCGGCTGGCGCATCATCCGCACCATGGGCAGTGGCCTGACCGACCTGCAGCCGCAGCAGGGCTTCGCCGCCCAGACCTCGGCCGCCAGCGTCATCCTGGCCTCCTCCAGCCTCGGCTTCTCCCTCTCCACCACCCACGCCTGCTCCGGCGCGGTCATGGGTGCGGGCCTGGGCCGCAAGGGCGGCGTGGTCCGCTGGTCCACCGCCACCCGCATGTTCGTCGCGTGGGGCCTGACCCTGCCGGCCGCCGCCCTGGTGGCCTCCGGTGCCGAGCTGGTCATGCGGACCGGTGACGTCGGCGTGGCCGCCGTCGCGGTCTTCCTGGTCGCCTCCTGCGTCGCCATCTGGGTCATCTCCCGCCGCCAGGTCGTCGACCACACCAACGTCAACGAGATCGACGCCGCCTCCACCGGGGCCGGCGACGAGCAGCCCGGCGTCGTCACCACCGCCATCGCGGCCGTGGCCGTCCCGCCGACCGCGGGTACGACGGCCGCCGTGACGGACGAGGACCTCAAGGCCACCATCCCGGCCGCGACGGCGAACCCGGCGACCCCCGCGGCTCCGGCCGCCGCGGTCTGACCCCGAGAACGACAGAGGAAACGGCAGTATGAAGATCGACTGGGCAGCACTCGGCTCCGTCTTCGGGGTCAGCCTCTCCGCCACCGTCGCCCTCGTGGCCCTGTTCACCCTGGGCCTGATGGGCCTCTCCAAGCACGAGGCCGCCACCGAGCAGGGCGGGGCCGCCACCCTGGCCCGCAGCGGTGCCTACGCCTGCTTCGCGCTCTGCGCCGCGGCCGTCACCTACGCGATCTACCTGATCGTCAGCTGAGGGTCCCCCGAAGCTCCTCGAAGGCTCCCCCCGGACTTCTCCCGGGGGGAGCTTTCGCATGCCCCCGCCTCCCCTTCGCCCTCCGTCCCACCGCAGGTCAACAGCGAGTTGACGGGCGTTCGCGGGGCGTGGTGGACTGCCCGAGCCATCACGGCGGCATGGAGAGGAAGTCCGGTGCGAATCCGGCGCGGTCCCGCCACTGTCACCGGGGGCCCCACGCGGCGCGTGCGGGACCCCGGGAGCCAGGAACTCTCGCCGCCGGACACGTCGAACCAGGGCGCGGACCCTGAGTGAGGACATACCTGCCACCATGCGTGCCGACCGCGTCTTCGCGTACGGCGTCACGGCGGGCCTGATCGGCGACCGGATCCTCGGGGATCCGCGCCGTGGGCACCCCGTGGCCGCCTTCGGACGAACCGCCGCCGCCGTCGAGGGCGCCCTGTGGCGCGACGACCGCGCCCGGGGCGCCCTGCACACCCTCGTCTGCGCCGGGGGCGCGGCCGCCGTCGGCGCGCTGGGCGCCCGCGCCGTGCGCTCCCGGCCCGCGGCCGCCCGTATCGCCCTGACCGCCGCGGCCACCTGGGCCGTGGTCGGCGGCACCTCCCTCGGCCGCGAGGCCCGCGCCATCGGCGGGGCACTCGCCGTCGGGGACGCGGAGGTCGCCCGGGAACGGCTCCCCCACCTGTGCGGGCGGGACCCGCACGCGCTGGACGAACAGCAGATGGCCCGCGCCGTCGTGGAGTCTGTCGCCGAGAACACCTCCGACGCGGTCGTCGGGGCCCTGGTGTGGGGCGCCGTCGCCGGGATCCCCGGGCTGCTGGCCTTCCGCGCCGTCAACACCCTCGATGCGATGGTGGGGCACAGGTCGCCCCGCTACCTGCGCTACGGCTGGGCCTCCGCCCGGCTCGACGACCTGGCCGGCTGGCCCGGGGCCCGGCTGACCGCCCTCGCCGCCGTGGCGGCCGGACCGGACCGGCGCGGAGCCCTGCGGGCCTGGCGCGCCGACGCCGCCGCCCATCCGAGTCCCAACGCCGGCCCGGTGGAGGCCTCCTTCGCCGGCGCCCTCGGCGTCCGCCTCGGCGGAACCCTGTCCTACGGCGGCCGGGTCGAACACCGGGCGGTGCTCAACGGAGCCGCCGGGCGGCCGGTGGAGGTCGCCGACATCGACCGTGCGGTAAGGCTGTCGCGGCGGGTCACCTGGCTGGCGCTGGGGGCCTGCGTGGCGGGCCGGACCCTGGCCTCCCGCGCACTGCGGAGCGCCCGTACCACCTCGACGACGAAGGGACGCGCATGAGCGGCGCGCGGCGCGGCGGCGGACTGCTGGTCGCCGGTACGACCTCGGACGCGGGCAAGAGCGTGGTCACGGCGGGCATCTGCCGCTGGCTCGCCCGGCAGGGCGTGAAGGTGGCCCCGTTCAAGGCCCAGAACATGTCCCTCAACTCCTTCGTGACCCGGGAGGGCGCCGAGATCGGCCGCGCCCAGGCCATGCAGGCGCAGGCCGCGCGGGTGGAGCCGACGGCCCTGATGAACCCCGTCCTGCTCAAGCCCGGCAGCGACCGCAGCAGCCAGGTGGTGCTGCTGGGCAAGCCCGTGGGCGAGATGAGCGCGCGGGGCTACCACGGAGGGCGGCAGGAACAGCTGCTCGGCATCGTCACGGACTGCCTGGAGCAGCTGCGGGGCACGTATGACGCCGTGATCTGCGAGGGGGCGGGCAGTCCGGCCGAGATCAACCTGCGCCGGACCGACATCGTGAACATGGGCATCGCGCGGGCCGCGCGCTTCCCGGTGGTCGTGGTCGGCGACATCGACCGGGGCGGGGTCTTCGCCTCCTTCTTCGGGACGACGGCGCTGCTCTCCCCCGAGGACCAGTCGCTGATCGCGGGCTACATGGTCAACAAGTTCCGGGGCGACGTCACCCTCCTGGAGCCCGGCATGGAGATGCTGCGCGGGCTGACGGGACGGGCGACGTACGGGGTGCTGCCGTTCCGGCACGGGCTGGGCATCGACGAGGAGGACGGCCTGCGGGTCTCCCTGCGCGGCGCGGTGCGCGAATCGGTCGTGGCCCCGCCGGTCGGCGAGGACGTGCTGCGGGTCGCGGTGTGCGCGGTGCCGCTGATGTCGAACTTCACCGACGTCGACGCGCTCGCGGCCGAGCCGGGCGTGGTGGTGCGGTTCGTGGACCGGGCCGAGGAACTGGCCGACGCGGACCTGGTCGTCGTCCCGGGTACGCGCGGCACCGTGAAGGCGCTGGAGTGGCTGCGCGAGCGCGGGCTCGCGGACGCCCTCGCCCGGCGGGCCGCCGAGGGCCGCCCGGTGCTGGGCGTCTGCGGCGGCTTCCAGTTGCTCGGCGAGCACATCGAGGACGAGGTCGAGTCGAAGGCCGGCGCGGTGGCGGGCCTCGGGCTGCTGCCGGTCCGGGTCCGCTTCGAACGGGAGAAGACCCTGGCCCGGCCGGTGGGCACGGCCCTCGGCGAGCCGGTGGAGGGCTACGAGATCCACCACGGCGTGGCCGAGGTCCTCGGCGGCACCCCCTTCCTCGACGGCTGCCGGGTCGGCGCCGTCTGGGGCACCCACTGGCACGGCTCGCTGGAGTCCGACGGATTCCGCCGGGCGTTCCTGCGGGAGGTGGCCGCGGCCGCGGGGCGCCGGTTCGTCCCGGCCCCGGACACCTCCTTCGGCGCGCTGCGCGAGGAGCAGCTCGACCTGCTGGGCGACCTGATCGCCGAGCACGCCGACACCGACGCGCTGCTGCGGCTGATCGAGGGGGGCGCCCCCGCGGGCCTCCCGTTCCTCCCCCCGGGCGCCCCGTGAGGGGGCGGGCCCCGCGGGCCGCGTGCGCGGGGACCACCAGGAGCGCGCACCGCATGGGCACGACCCTCCCGGGACCATCCCCGCGCGGGCGGGGAGCACTCGGCGACCCCTGCACGATCGGAGCACGTCGGCCCGTGCGTCGGCACGAGCCACTCGAAGGAGCGACCGTCTCATGAGCAGTCCCCATTTCCCCTTCTCGGCCGTGGTCGGGCAGGACGACCTGCGGCTGGCCCTCCTCCTCAACGCCGTGAGCCCGGCGGTCGGCGGCGTGCTCGTGCGCGGCGAGAAGGGGACCGCCAAGTCCACCGCCGTCCGCGCTCTGTCCGCGCTGCTGCCGCAGGTGGACGTCGTTCCCGGCTGCCGCTTCTCGTGCGCGCCCGCCGCTCCGGACCCGGGCTGCCCGGACGGGCCGCACGAGGCGGGCGCGGGCACGGCCCGTCCCGCCCGCATGGTGGAGCTGCCCGTCGGCGCCTCCGAGGACCGCCTCGTCGGCGCCCTCGACATCGAGCGGGCGCTGGCCGAGGGGGTGAAGGCCTTCGAGCCGGGGCTGCTGGCCGACGCGCACCGCGGGATCCTGTACGTCGACGAAGTGAACCTGCTCCACGACCACTTGGTGGACGTCCTGCTCGACGCCGCGGCGATGGGCGCCTCCTACGTGGAGCGCGAGGGCGTCTCGGTGCGCCACGCGGCCCGCTTCCTCCTCGTCGGCACGATGAACCCCGAGGAGGGCGAACTGCGGCCGCAGTTGCTGGACCGGTTCGGGCTGACCGTCGAGGTGGCGGCCTCCCGCGAGCCCGCCCAGCGCGTCGAGGTGGTCCGCCGCCGGCTGGCCTACGAGGACGATCCCGCGGGCTTCGCGGCCCGCTGGTCCGTGGACGAGCGGGAGGTGCGCGCCCGGGTCGTGGCCGCCCGGGCCCTGCTGCCGCAGGTGGTGCTGGGTGACACCTCGCTGCTCCAGATCGCCGCCACCTGCGCCGGCTTCGAGGTCGACGGCATGCGGGCCGACATCGTGATGGCCCGGACCGCGACCGCGCTGGCCGCCTGGGCCGGGCGGACCGAGGTGCGGAAGGAAGACGTGCGGCAGGCCGCGCTGCTGGCGCTCCCCCACCGCAGGCGCCGCAATCCGTTCGACGCGCCGGGTCTGGACGAGGAGATGCTGGACCGGATCCTGGACGGCTTCCCGGACGAGGAGCCGGAGCCCGAGCCCGACCCGGAGCCCCAGGGCCCGGACGGCGACGGCGACGGCGGCCCGGACGGGGACGGCGGCGGGGTCCCCCCGCAGCACGACGGGCCCCCCGCCCAGGACTCCCCCGAGGCCGCCCCGGACGCCCCCGACACCGCCCGCGAGGACGCCCCGCAGCCCTCCCCCCAGGGCTCCGGCGCCGCCGAGCAGGCCCCCGTGGGGGCCGCCGAGCCGTTCCGCACCAAGGTGCTCAGCGTGCCCGGTCTCGGCGAGGGAGCCGCGGGGCGGCGGTCCCGCGCCCGCACCGCCCACGGCCGCACCACCGGCTCCCAGCGCCCCCGCGGCCACCTGACGAAGCTGCACCTGGCGGCCACCGTCCACGCCGCCGCCCCGCACCAGAAGGCACGCGGGCGCGACGGGCGCGGGCTGGTCATCCGCAAGGACGACCTGCGCCAGGCCACCCGCGAGGGCCGCGAGGGCAACCTCGTGCTGTTCGTGGTCGACGCCTCCGGGTCGATGGCCGCCCGGCAGCGGATGAGCGCCGTCAAGGGCGCCGTCATGTCGCTGCTCCTCGACGCCTACCAGCGCCGCGACAAGGTCGGCCTGATCACCTTCCGCGGGTCCGGGGCCGAACTGGCGCTGCCGCCCACCTCGTCGGTGGACGCCGCGGCCGTCCGTCTGGAACGGCTGCCGACCGGCGGGCGCACCCCGCTCGCCGCCGGGCTGCTCAAGGCCCACGAGGTGCTGCGCGTCGAACGCCTGCGGGACCCGTCGCGGCGCCCGCTGCTCGTGGTCGTGACCGACGGACGGGCCACCTCGGCCGGTGTGCCGGGCGGCCGGGCGGGCGGCACGCCGCGTGAGCTGTCGGGCCGCAGCGCCCGGCTGCTGGCCGCCGAGGGGATCGCCTCGGTGGTCGTGGACTGCGAGTCCGGGCCGGTCCGGCTGGGACTGGCCGGGTCGCTCGCCGCCGATCTGGGGGCGCCGGCCGTGACCCTCGACGGGCTGCGGGCCGACTCGCTGGCCGGGCTCGTGAAGAACGTACGTACCGCGGTGACATCGACCGCATCACCCCACAGCGCCTCCAGGAGGGCCGCGTAATGCCGCAGGGACAGCCGTCCGTCGTTCCCGACGACGGACTCACGACGCGTCAGCGCCGCAACCGTCCGCTCGTCTTCGTCCACACCGGCCCGGGCAAGGGCAAGTCGACGGCCGCCTTCGGGCTGGCGCTGCGCGCCTGGAACCAGGGCTGGTCGATCGGGGTGTTCCAGTTCGTCAAGTCGGCGAAGTGGAAGGTCGGCGAGGAGAACGCGCTGAAGGTGCTGGGCGCTTCCGGCGAGGGCGGCCCGGTCGTCTGGCACAAGATGGGCGAGGGCTGGTCCTGGGTCCAGCGCGACGCGCAGCTCGACAACGAGCAGGCGGCGAAGGAGGGCTGGGAGCAGGTCAAGCGCGACCTGGCCGCCGAGACGCACCGCCTGTACGTGCTCGACGAGTTCGCGTACCCGATGCACTGGGGCTGGATCGACGTGAACGAGGTCATCGAGGTGCTGCGCAACCGTCCCGGCACCCAGCACGTGGTCATCACGGGCCGCAACGCACCTCGGGAGCTGCTGGAGTTCGCGGACCTGGTCACGGAGATGACCAAGGTCAAGCACCCGATGGACGCGGGCCAGAAGGGCCAGAAGGGCATCGAGTGGTGACGTCCGTGAACGTGCCCCGGCTGGTGATCGCCGCGCCGTCCTCCGGCAGCGGCAAGACCACCGTGGCGACGGGCCTGATGGCGGCCTTCGCGGAGCGCGGCCTCGCCGTGTCCCCGCACAAGGCCGGGCCCGACTACATCGACCCCGGCTACCACGCGCTCGCCACGGGCCGGCCCGGCCGGAACCTGGACGCCTTCATGTGCGGTCCGGAACTGGTGGCCCCGCTGTTCGCGCACGGCTCCGCCGGGTGCGACCTCGCCGTGGTCGAGGGCGTGATGGGGCTCTACGACGGGGCCGCGGGCCGGGGCGAGCTGGCCTCCACGGCGCAGGTCGCGAAGCTGCTGCGGGCGCCGGTGGTGCTCGTGGTGGACGCCTCCTCGCAGTCCCGGTCGGTGGCGGCGCTGGTGCACGGCTTCGCCTCCTTCGACCCGCGGGTGCGGCTCGGCGGGGTGATCCTGAACAAGGTGGGCTCCGACCGGCACGAGGTCATGCTGCGCGAGGCGCTGGAGGAGGCCGGGATGCCGGTCCTCGGCGTGCTGCGGCGGGCTCCGCAGGTGGCGACCCCGTCGCGGCACCTGGGGCTGGTCCCGGTGGCGGAGCGGCGGGCCGACGCGGTGGCCGCCGTGGCGGCCCTGGCCGAGCAGGTGCGGGCCGGCTGCGACCTGGAGGCCCTGCTGGCGCTGGCCCGTACGGCGCCGCCGCTGGACTGCGCGGTGTGGTCGCCCCGGGAGGCGCTGGCCGGGGTGGCGGAGGGGTCCCGGCCGGCGGCGCCGTCCGGATCGCCCGCCGGGTCTCCCGCGTCCCCCGCACCGGCCGGGCCGACCGGGCCGCGACCGGTGGTGGCCGTCGCCGGCGGGCCCGCCTTCACCTTCTCCTACGCCGAGCACGCGGAGCTGCTCACGGCCGCCGGGGCGGAGGTGGTCGCCTTCGACCCGCTGCGGGACGAGGCGCTCCCGGACGGGACGTCCGGCCTGGTGATCGGGGGCGGGTTCCCCGAGGTGTACGCGCCCGAGCTGTCCGCGAACGAGCCGCTGCGGGCGGCCGTGGCCGCCTTCGCGGCGGCCGGCGGGCCGGTGGCGGCCGAGTGCGCCGGGTTGCTCTACCTGGCCGGTTCGCTGGACGGGAAGCCGATGTGCGGGGTGCTCGACGCCGACGCGCGGATGTCGGAGCGGCTCACGCTCGGGTACCGGGAGGCGGTGGCGGTGGCGGACAGCTCGCTCGCCGCCAACGGGACGCGGCTGCGCGGCCACGAGTTCCACCGGACGGTGATCGAGCCGGGCGCCGGCACCACGCCGGCCTGGGGGTTCACTCATCCGGAGCGGCGGGTCGAGGGCTTCGTGCGGGGCGGGGTGCACGCCAGCTACCTGCACACCCACTGGGCGGCGCGGCCTTCCGTGGCCGCCCGCTTCACGGCGGCGGCACGGGCCGCCGCGGAGTCCGGGGCCGTCGGGGGCGCCCGGGACGGCGGGTGATCCGCGGGTGAGGTCAGTCCGCGACGCCGACCACGAGCCAGATCCCGGCCACTCCGCCCAGCGTGCACATCAGGGTGGAGAGGGCGGGGTGTTCGTGGTGCGCCTCGGGCAGGATCTCGGCCGCGGCGAGGTACAGCAGGACACCCGCGAAGAAGCCGAGGTAGGCCCCGAGGGGTTCCTCCGGAAGGGTGAACAGCAGAGTGGACGCGGCGCCCACGACCGGTGCCGCCGCGTCCGCGAAGAGCATCTTCAGGGCCTTGCCCCGGTCGTTCCCGTAGAGGGTGGTGAGGGTGTACGTGTTGAAGCCGTCGGCGAAGTCGTGCGTGAGGACGGCCAGTGCCACGGCGAGGCCCATCCCCCCGCCGACCTGGAAGGCGGCGCCCAGCGCCACCCCGTCGGCGAGGCTGTGGCCGACCATGGCGGCGGCGGCCGTGAGCCCGACCTGGGGGACCCGGCCGCCGTTCTCGGCGCCGTGCGACGCCTGGCGGACCGCCAGTACCCGCTCCACCACGTGGGCGATGAGGAACCCGCCCACGAAGAGCAGCAGGGCGAGCGGGACGCCGAAGAGCTCGTCGCCGGCGGCGTGGATCGCCTCGGGGAGCAGGTCGAGGCCCACCACGCCGAGCATCAGCCCGCCGGCCAGGCCCAGCACGAGGTGGCGGCGGTCGGTGACGCGTTGCGCCGTCCATCCGCCCGCCAGCGTCATCAGGAACGCGCCCAACGCCACGATCACCGCCATGTGCCCCTGAATACCGACTGTCGGCCGGGCGCGCACTTCCGCGCGCGGGTGGCGGGCGACACCGTGTTGACGACAGACAGACGCAAGTGACTACGAGGGGAGGACCCCGGTGGGCGAGTACGTGACCAAGCTGGTGGTCGGGGTCGGCGGACGGGCGGGGGTCTCCGTGGCGGAGGTCTGCGCGCTCGTCGAGGAGACGCTGCGGGGCGCCGGGCTGTCCACGGGGGCGGTGACGGCGCTGGCCACGGTGGAGTCCAAGACCCTGGAGGCGGGGATCGCCGGGGCGGCGGAACGTTTCGGTGTGCCTCTGGTCGGCTATCCCGCCGAGGAGCTCGCGCGGATCTCCGTACCGCATCCCTCCGGGGCCGTGCGCGAGGCCACCGGGACGGCGTCGGTGGCGGAGGCGGCGGCGCTGGCGGGCGGCGGGGAACTCCTGGTGCCCAAGCGCCGGTCGGTGGCGGCGACCTGTGCGGTGGCCACCGTGCAGGAGCACGACCTGCGCCACCACGGGGACGCGGAGGTGGTGGACGCGGGCGGCGCCCTGGTGGACCTGGCGGTCAACGTGCGGGCGGACACCCCGCCGGAGTGGCTGAGGCGCCGGATCGCGGACAGCCTCGGCTCACTGGCCGCGTACCCGGACGGCCGGACCGCGCGGGCGGCGGTGGCGGCCCGGCACGGGCTGCCGGTGGAGCGGGTGCTGCTGACGGCGGGGGCGGCGGAGGCGTTCGTCCTGATCGCGCGGGCCCTGGGCGCCGTACGGCCGGTGGTGGTGCACCCGCAGTTCACCGAGCCGGAGGCGGCCCTGCGGGACGCCGGGCACCGGGTGGAACGGGTGGTGCTGCGCGCGGCGGACGGGTTCCGGCTGGACCCGGCGGCGGTGCCGGAGGACGCCGACCTGGTGGTCGTCGGGAACCCCACCAACCCCACCTCCGTGCTGCACCCGGCGGCGGGGCTGGCGGCGCTGGCCCGGCCGGGACGGACCCTGGTGGTGGACGAGGCCTTCATGGACGCCGTCCCGGGCGAACGGGAGGCCCTGGCGGGGCGGATGGACGTGCCGGGGCTGGTGGTGCTCCGGAGCCTCACCAAGACGTGGGGGCTGGCCGGACTGCGGATCGGCTACGTGCTGGCGGAGCCGGAGGTGATCGCGAAGCTGGCGGCCGCGCAGCCGCTGTGGCCGGTGTCGACGCCTGCGCTGGTGGCGGCCGAGGCCTGTGTGGCTCCGGAGGCGCTGGCCGAGGCGGAGGAGGCGGCCCGGCGGATCGCGGTGGACCGGGCGCACCTGCTGGCCGGGCTCGCGGAGTTCGAGGAGATCTCGGTGGCCGGCGTCGCGGAGGGACCGTTCGTGCTGATCCGGGTGGCGGGGGCGGCGGAGGTCCGCACCCGGCTGCGCGCCCTCGGCTTCGCGGTCCGCCGCGGCGACACCTTCCCGGGTCTGGACGCCTCCTGGCTGCGCCTGGCGGTCCGGGACCGCGCGACGACGGGCCGGCTCCTCCAGGCCCTGGACCACGCCCTGGCGCTGGCCGCCCGGTAGCACCGGGGGCGCGGCCGGCCGGGCCCGGGGAGCGCGCCACCCGCCGGGCGGCGCGGCCGCGGACGCTACGAGGCCCTGCCGCGCCGGGTCACGACGAGCGCGCCCGCGCCGATGCCGAGGAGGAGCAGCGCGCCGCCCGCGACGTACGGGGGCACGGAAGCGGCTCCGGTCTCGGCGAGGTCGGCGTGGGTGACGGCCGTGCCCGGTCCGGTGGCGGCCTGCGCCTTGATGTCGGGCTTCGCCGACGGGCCCGTCGAGGGGGCGGGGCCCTCGGGGGCGGTGCAGTGCGCCTCGGCGAGCACGACCTCGCCGTCGACCTCGGCCACGTTCAGGTTCAGCGGGTTCACGGACACCTTCAGCCGGAGCGCGGACGCGGCGGCGGTGGTGGAGGTGGTCTGCGTTCCGAACAGCTCCAGGCTGACGAGGCCCACACCCGGGACCTCGACCTTGCTGGGACCGCCCGCCGTCAGGGTGACCTTCTTTCCGAGCGCGGTGACGGAACCGAGGACGTTCGAGCTCGCGACCGGCTTCTTGCCCGCCTCGCAGACGGCCTTGGAGGTGACCTTCTCCACCTCGATGAGGGAGAGCGCCGGCAGTCCGGGGACGTGCACCCTGGCGTGGGCGAGGTTCGCCTCCGCCTGGGCGCGGCTCTGGTCGGCGGTGGCCTTGGCGGTCGCGGCCTCCGCCTTCAGGACGCTCACCGGCTGCCCCTGTTCGGCTCCGTCGAGGGTGACGGTCAGGGCGGTCTTCTCGGCGGTGGCGGGGGCGCTGACCTCGTTGAGGGTGGCCTTCAGCGGTACGTGCACGGACTTGTTGAGCAGGCCGACGTCCAGTCCGGCCCGCAGGACGACGGCGCCGGAACTGCCCGTACCCGTACCGCCGCCGGGGCCGCCCGTGGCGAGGGCGGGCGGCGCGCAGAGCAGGGCCACCGTGCCCGTGGCGAGCAGAACGGCCGCGGGCAGGCGGAAGGTGTTGCTGTTCAAGATGGTGGAACCCCCAGGGAGATGGGCGCCGTCGCGGCGCCGCCAATGGGGGACATTGCGCGCGCCGACGGCTTCGACGCTCGAAATCTTTACGCACTGTGAGTGAACGGGCAGGCACCTGGCGTGAGTTCACCCCAACGGGTGGTTTCCATGCACGTATTCGATTTGTGGCGCCCCATTCGGCACGCGCGTTCCCTCCCGCCCCACCGCGGCGGCTGCCGGACTGCGGACCGGGCATCATGAACGACCGACGGGGCGCGGACGTCACGCCCCGTCAACAAGCGTCCGCCGGCGTCCGGGTGCGGTGCTAGGCGCGGACCTCGCCGTTCACGATCACGCGCTCCGGCCGGGCCAGGGCCCGCACGTCGGCCCGCGGGTCGGACGCGTACACCACGAGGTCGGCCGGCGCCCCTTCGGTCAGGCCCGGCCGCCCGAGCCACTCGCGGGCCGCCCAGGCCGTCGCCGAGAGGGCGTCCAGGGCCGGAATCCCGGCCTTGACGAGCTCCGCGACCTCGGCGGCGACCAGCCCGTGCGGCAGGGAACCCCCCGCGTCGGTGCCGACGTACACCGGCACGCCCGCGTCCCAGGCCGCCCGCACCGTGTCGTAGCGCCGCTCGTGCAGCCTGCGCATGTGCGCCGACCAGCGGGGGAACTTCGTCTCGCCGCCCGCCGCCAGCTTCGGGAACGTCGCGATGTTCACCAGGGTCGGCACGATCGCCACGCCGCGCTCCGCGAACAGCGGGATGGTGTCCTCGGTGAGGCCCGTGGCGTGCTCCACGCAGTCGATGCCCGCCTCGACGAGGTCGCGCAGCGAGTCCTCGGCGAAGCAGTGCGCCGTGACCCGGGCGCCGAGCCGGTGGGCCTCGGCGATGGCAGCCTCGACCTCGGCGCGCGGCCAGCACGCCGTCAGGTCGCCGGCGTCGCGGTCGATCCAGTCGCCGACCAGCTTCACCCAGCCGTCGCCGCGCAGCGCCTCGCGGCCGACGTACTCGACCAGGTCGGCGGGCTCGATCTCGTGGGCGTAGTTGCGGATGTAGCGGCGGGTCCGGGCGATGTGCCGGCCCGCGCGGATGATCTTCGGAAGGTCGGCGCGGTCGTCGATCCAGCGCGTGTCGGAGGGGGAACCGGCGTCGCGGATCAGGAGGGTGCCCGCGTCCCGGTCGGTCAGGGCCTGTTCCTCGGCGGTCTCCGCGTCGACCGGACCGTGGGCGTCCAGGCCCACGTGGCAGTGCGCGTCGACCAGACCGGGCAGGGCCCAGCCGGTGACGGTGGTGATCTCGCGGGCGGCGCGCGGCCGCTCCCAGGAGATCCGGCCGCCGACGATCCACAGCTCGTCGCGCACCTCGTGGGGCCCGACCAGGACCCGTCCCTTCACATGGAGCACACCGCTCTGATCACTCATGTCGGCACCCTACGCGCGTGCTGGGTACGCTCACCCGGTAACCCCGGACGAAGAGAGCACCGCCGTGACCCACCCCCTCCTGGACCTTCCGCCGCTGACCCCCGAGCGCTTCGCGACGATCGAGCGGGCAGTGGCCGCACTCCTCGGCACCCGGCAGGACGTGGTGATCACCCAGGGCGAGGCGCTGCTGCCGCTGGAGGGCTGCATCCGCTCGGGCGCGCGGCCCGGTTCGACGGCGCTGAACATCGTCACCGGGCCCTACGGGACCACCTTCGGCAACTGGCTGCGCGACGCCGGGGCCCGCGTGGTGGACCTGGCCGTGCCCTTCGACACGGCGGTCACCGGCGAGCAGGTGGCGCGCGCCCTGGCCGCGCACCCGGAGATCGACTTCGTCTCACTGGTGCACGCCGAGGCGGCCACCGGCAACACCAACCCGGTGGCGGAGATCGGTGAGGCGGTACGGGCCCACGGGGCGCTGTTCATGCTGGACGCGGTGGCCTCGGTGGGCGCCGAGCCGCTGCTGCCGGACGCGTGGGGCGTGGACCTGTGCGTGATCGGCGCCCAGAAGGCGATGGGCGGCCCGGCGGGGGTCTCGGCGGTGTCGGTGTCGGACCGCGCGTGGGACCGGTTCGCGCAGAACCCGGCGGCGCCGCGCCGCTCCTACCTCTCCCTCCTCGACTGGAAGGAGCGCTGGATCGACGGTGGGCGCAAGGCCCTGCTGCACGCGCCCGCGCAGCTGGAGATGCTGGCGCTGGAGGCCTGCCTGGACCGGATCTCGGCCGAGGGCCCGGACGGGGTGCCGGCCCGCCACCGAGCCGCCGCCCGCGCCACCCGGGCGGGCGCGGCGGCACTCGGCATCGCCCCGTGGGTCGCGGACCCGGCGCAGGCGGCGCCGGTGGCGACGACGCTGCGGGTCGCGGAGGCCGCCCTGGTGGTGGCGAAGGCCCTGTCGGCTGACCCGTCGGCCCCGCTCGCGGCGGGCGGCGGGGCCCTGGCCCAGGAGATGGTCCGGGTCAACCACTACGGCCCCGCGGCCTCGCCCGAAGGGGTCGCGGCCGCGCTGAACGCCCTGGCCTCGGCACTGTCCGCGGACCCCGCCCCGGCGCTGGCGGCGGCGACGGCGGCCTGGCGGTAGGGACTCGGGGGCCTCGGAGGCGGAGCCCCGGGGCGGGGTCTGGGCGGCGGGGTCGGGGTGGCGGGGTCAGCCGGCCAGCACGTCCAGCAGCCGGTCGACGTCCGCTTCCGTGTTGTACAGGTGGAACGAGGCCCGCAGCGCTCCGGCCCGGGCCGCGGTGGACACCCCGGCTTCGAGGAGCCGCGCCTGGTGGCCGGCGAGGCCCGGGACGGAGACGATCGGGGCCTCGCCCGGCACGGGTTCGTGGCCGAGGCGGGCGAGTCCGGCCCGGTACCGGGCGGCCAGCGCGGTGTCGTGCGCGTGCACGGCCTCGATGCCGACCCGCTCCAGCAGCGCGAGCGAGGGCTCGGCGGCGTGGTAGGCGAGGAAGGCGGGGGACTCGTCGAACCGGCGCGCGTCCCGGGCGAGTCGGCGCATCGGGCCGTAGGTGGCGTCCCACATCGACTCGGCGGCCACCCAGCCCGCGTGCAGCGGGACCAGGCCGGGCTGGGCCTCCTCGGAGACCGTGAGGTACGAGGCTCCCCGGCCGCCCAGCAGCCACTTGTACCCGGCGGTGACCGTGTACGCGTAGGGCGAGGCGTCGAAGGGCAGCCAGCCCGCGGCATGGGTCGCGTCGACGAGCATCCGTGCGCCGTGCGCGGCGGCCGCCGCGCGGATCGCGGCGAGGTCGGCGGTGCGCCCGTCGGCGGACTGGACGGCGCTCAGCGCGACCAGCTCGGTGCCCGCGTCCACGGCTTCGGCGAGGGACTCCAAGGGCGCGAAGCGGACCTTGAGGTCGCCGCGCACCACGAAGGGGTTCATGACGGAGGCGAAGTCGCCCTCGGGCACCAGGACTTCGGCGCCGGCCGGCAGGGAGGCCGAGACCACTCCGACGTGGGCGGCGACGGAGGAGCCGACGGCCACCCGTCCGGCGTCGACGCCGACCAGGCGGGCGAAGGCCGCCCGGACCCGGTCCACGCGCTCGAAGTCGCCGAATCCGGCGGGCAGTCCGGCCCCGGCGGCCTCGGCGAGCGCCCGCACCTCGGCCACGGCCGCGCGCGGGAGGATCCCGCTGGTGGCCGTGTTGAGGTAGGTGGTGGAGTGCGCGAACTCGGCGCGGCACAGGTCGGCGAGAGGAAGGTCCGTGGCGTCCATGGCGTCAACTCTGCGCCAGGATCAACTCAAAGTCCATTGCCTTTTTATGCAGGCGAACCCAAAGGTCGACTTATGAAGAGGAGGGGGCGGGGGTCCGCGCACCGGAAGCCCCGCCCCCGCCCCTCCCGCCGGGTCAGGCCTGGGGAACGGCGCAGGCCCCGTCCGGCTCGCAGGCCTCGGCGGCGGCGTCCGTCCCGACCGGCTCGCGTCCGGCCCAGGCCTGCTCCAGCGCCTGGGTGAACACCTCGGCCGGCTGGCCGCCGGAGATGCCGTAACGGCGGTCGAACACGAAGAACGGCACGGCGTTGGCGCCGAGTTCGGCCGCCTCGCGCTCGTCCGCACGGACCCCGTCGGCGTAGGCGGACTCGTCGGCGAGGACCTCCCGGGCCTCCGCCTCGTCCAGCCCCGCCTCCACGGCGAGCGCGACCAGCACCTCGGGGTCGAAGACCGACCGCTCCTCGGCGAAGTTGGCCCGGTAGGCGAGGTCGAGCAGCTCCTCCTGGCGGCCGCGGGCGGCGGCCAGGTGCAGCAGCCGGTGGATGTCGAAGGTGTTGCCGTGGTCGCGGCCCTCGGTCCGGTACGTCAGCCCTTCGGCGCGGGCGCTCGCCGCGACGTGCTCCTCCATGCCGCGCGCCTCGTCGAGGGTGCGGCCGTACTTGCGGGCCAGCATCTCCAGCACGGGGGCCGTGACGCCCTTGGCGCCGCCCGGGTCGAGCTCGAAGGACCGGAAGACGACCTCCACCTCGTCGCGGTGCGCGAACGCGGCCAGGCCCTTGGTGAAACGGGCCTTGCCGATGTAGCACCAGGGGCAGGCGATGTCGCTCCAGATCTCGACGCGCATGATCCTTCTTTTCTCCGGGTTCTGATGGGGATGAAACGGTTTGCGGTTCAACCATCCATCGGCCCGTCTCATTCCCCGGACGCGCGGGGCACCCGGAGCCAGAGGGTGCGGTGGGTGCCGGAGGGGGTGTCCGCCGGGTCGGGGCGCCAGCCGTGGGAGGCGTAGAAGGCCTGGGCGCGCAGGTTGTGCCCGTAGACCTCCAGGCGGACCCGCTCGATCCCGGCCCGGCGCCAGGCGTCGAGGCAGGCGGCGTGCAGGGCGGCCCCGGTGCCCCGGCGCCAGTGGGCGGGGTCGACGTGGAGCTGGGTGAGGGTGGTCTCGCCGCCGACGGTGAGGTAGGCGGCCACGCCGGTGACCTCTCCGTCCCGTTCGGCGCAGAACACCCGGCCCTGCGACTCCGCCCGGCCCACCGCGCGGGCCCAGCCCTCGCGGGACCGGGCCAGTTCCGCCGCGCCGCTGTACTCCTCCTCCGGGACGCGGCCCCGGTAGTAGGTGGCGCGCGCCCGGCTGTGCAGGGCGGCGATGGCGGCGATGTCGGTCGGGAGCGCGGTCCTGATCATGGGAGGGAGAACGCGCCGGTAACCCCGTTCGGTTCCCGGCGCGTCGTCCTCTCCCGTGCGACCGTCACTTCTTCAGCCAGGCCGCCATCATCTTCTGGGCGATCGGCGCGGCCAGCTTGCCGCCGCCGATCTCGGAACGGTCGGTGTCCGAGTTCTCGATCATCACGGCCACGGCGATCTGCTTGCCGCCCGACTTGCCGTACGAGGTGAACCAGGCGAGCGGCGGGATGTTGTTGTCCACGCCGCGCTGGGCGGTACCCGTCTTGCCGCCCACCTCGGCGCCCGCCACCTGGGCGGGCTTGCCGCCGCCTTCGCTGGCCACCGTGCGCATGGCGTCCTGGAGCATCGAGGCGGTCCTCGCGCTCATGACCTCCTGCGACTTCGGGTTCTTGAAGCTCTCCAGGACGTTGCCGTCGGCGTCGGTGACCTCGGAGACCATGTGCGGCGCGACGAGCTTGCCGCCGTTCGCGATGGCGGCGGTCACCATGGAGATCTGGAGCGGCGTGGCCTGCACGTCGAACTGGCCGATACCCGTCTGCGCGACCTGGTCGACGGACATCTTCTTCGTCGGGTACTTGCTCGCCGGGTTGGTGCGGACCGGGGTGTCGATCTGGACGTTGAACCCGAGCTTCTCGGCCGTCGCGCGCATCTTGTCCTGGCCCAGCCGGGAGGCCAGCTCGGCGAAGACGTTGTTGCAGGACAGCTTGAGGGCGGTGCGCGCCGAGACGTTGTTGCAGGCGGCGTCGCCCGCCTCGCTGGGCAGGTTCGTGCGGGTGCCCGGGATCGTGTACGGGGCCGCGATGCCGGTCGGCGCGTCGATGTTGGTGACCAGCCCGTTCTCGATCGCCGCCGCGAGGGTGACCAGCTTGAAGGTGGAACCGGGGGCCTGCGGCTTGCGCAGCGCCACGTTCTCCATGGCCTTGCCCTGGTCGGCCGACAGTTCCTTCCAGGCCTCCGCGTCGTTGGCTCCGGTGATCCGGCCCGGGTCGTACGAGGGGTTGTTGACGACGGCGAGGATCTCTCCCGTCGCCGGGTCCATGGCCACGGCCGCACCCTGCTTGCCCTGCAGGGCGTCGTAGGTGGCCTTCTGGACGTCCCTGTCGATGGTCGTCAGGACGTTGCCCGGATCGGCCCGCTTGTTGGTGAGCGTGTCCATGACCGTCTTGAGCCGGCTGTCGGAGCCGTTCAGGACGTTCTTGTAGACGCCCTCCAGCATCGTGGTGCCGTAGGCCTGGGAGCTGTAGCCGGTGATCGGCGCGTAGAGCGGGCCGTCGACGTACGTCCTCTTGTACCCGAAGTCCTTGCCGCCCGTCTTCGTGGAGCCGGTGATGGCCTGCCCGCCCACGATGATGTTCCCCAACGGGTTCTCGTACTGCCCGATGAGGTTGCGCCGGTTGTTCTTGTCGTCTGCGAGGGCCTGGCCTTGGTATGCCTGCACCCAGGTGACCCGCACCAAAAGGGCCAGCACCAGAAGCAGACAGAAGACCGACGCACGCCTGATCGTCTTGTTCATCCCCCTGAAGGACGCGCGGACGGTCCCGTGCGTTCCGCTCTGCCCCGATTGTGGCGGGGTTCTCAGCCTTTCCTCATGATGAAGCCTCCCTCGTAGGCGGCGATGACCGCCTGGGTGCGGTCGCGGGAGCCGGTCTTGGCCAGGACGCCGGCCACGTGCGTCTTGACGGTCTGCGGGCCCACCCCCAGGTGCTCGCTGATCTCGTGGTTCGACAGGCCGGAGGCCATCAGGCGCAGGACGTCCGCCTCGCGCTCCGTGAGCCGGGAGGCCCAGACGGGGGCCGCGGCGGCGGCCGCGGCCGTGTGCGCCGCCGCCAGCGCGCGGACGGCGGCCGGGAAGAGCAGCGAGTCACCCCGGGCGACGAGTCGGACCGCGCCGATCAGCTCGTCCGCGTCGGCCCGCTTCAGCAGGAACCCGGAGGCGCCCGCACGCAGCGCGTCGTAGACGTAGGCGTCGTTCTCGAAGGTGGTGACGACCACGATCCGGGGCGGTTCGGCCATGGTCGCGAGGATCTGCTCGGTGGCCCGGATGCCGTCGATCTCCGGCATCCGGACGTCCATCAGCACCACGTCCGGCGCCAGTGAACGGACCAGCCCGACGGCCTCGGCTCCGGAGGCGGCCTCCCCGACGACCTCCAGATCGGGTTCGGCGTCGAGGATGACGCGCAGGGCGGTACGGACCATCCGCTCGTCATCGGCGATCAGCACGCGCAACGGCGGCCGGCTCATCGCCGGGCCCCCGGGGGGCGGCCCACGGCCCGCCCCACGGCCACGTTCCCGTCGGGGGACTCCCCGGCGGACCCCCGGACGGATCTCTCGGCGAACCCGCCGGGGGAGCCGCCGTCCGGCCCGTCGGGGGTGAGGCCGAGCGGCAGGGACGCCCTCAGGCGCCACCCGCCGTCGTACGGCCCGGCCTCGACGCGGCCGCCGAGCAGCGCGGCCCGCTCGGCGGCGCCCCGCAGCCCGCGGCCGCCGGTGGTGCGCCGTTCTTCCCCCGCACGCGGGGTGGGGGACTGCGCCGTCGGGTTGGTCATGGTGATCTCCAGTTCACGGTGACGGTCGGACGTGTGGACCCGGATCCGCAGGGCGACCGGCCCCGCCCCGTGGCGCAGGGCGTTGCTGAGGCCCTCCTGGACGATCCGGTACGCCTCGCGCGAGGCGATCGCCGGGAGCTGCGCCCAGTCCCCGGCCGGCCCGGGGTGCTGCTCGGCGGTGATGGCGGTGCCGCCCGCCCGGCTGCGGGCCAGCAGCCCGTCGAGGTCGGCCGCCAGGGTCGGGGCGGGCGCCGCGTCGGCCCGCGCCGGGTCGCCGTCGCGCAGCAGGCCGAGCACGGCGTCCAGCTCGCCCACGGTGCGCCGGGTCGTGTCCTCGATCGCGGCGAGCGCCTCCCGGACGAATCCGGGGTCGCTGTCGAGCACCCGCCGGGCCGCGCCCGCCTGGAGGGTGACGGCGCTCAGGGCGTGTCCCACCGCGTCGTGCAGCTCCCGGGCCAGCCGGTTGCGCACGGCGAGGTCGGCCGCCCGTTCCTCGGCGGCGGCCAGCCGGTCCGCCGCGGTCGGGCCCAGCAGCACGGGCGCGAGCCGGGCCAGCTGCGCCCCCGCCCCGGCGGCGCAGAGGACGACCCCGGCCAGCAGCCCCACCCCGAGCACGGGGGCCACGAACGCCCCGGCCGTCGTACTGAGCCGGCCCATCCCGAGGTGGGATCCGCGCAGGGTGTCCGAGAGCGGCAGCACGATCAGCACGACCGCCATGGGCGGCGCCGCGAGACTCACCCCGCTGACCACCGCGCCGACCCCCAGGTGCAGGGTCCACCAGGCGGAGGCCCGCCACCGGGTCGCCCAGGACCGGGCCTGCCCCTCGGCCAGGGTGTCCCCCGGCACCCCGCACATGGCCCGCACCGCGGCCACCGACAGCGGCCGCACCAGCCCGACCAGCCCGGTGACGGCGGCCAGCGGAAGGGCGGCGGCGTAGGCGATCAGGGTCAGCCCGATGGAGTTCATCGCATTGACCCCGCCGGCTGCCATGCCGACCCCGACCTGGGCGACCAGGAGGTAGGGCATCAGCAGAGCCCCGCCGAGTATCTGGTGCACCCACCGCAGCCGGGCCCGCGCTCCCAGCGCCCGCCCCGCCCACTCCCGCACCCGCCGCGTCCACCCGCGCACCGCCTCCGGGTGCCCCGGTCCCGGTCCCTCCCCGTCGAACCCGCTCACCACTCCCCCGATCGCTCGCGCCCGCCCCGCACGGCCCCGCTCCGCCCCGTCCCCCGGTGCTCCGTCCCCCGGTGCTCCGCCCTCGGCCACCGGCCCGGGCCCCGGGCTCCGTCCCCGGCCACGGGCGTCCGCGCCGCCTCAGGCGGTCCGGCGGGACCTCAGGAACCGTATGAGGACTCCGGCCGAGAGCAGCCCGGTGATCATCTGGCCAGCGTAGGTCAGAGTGACCGCCAGGGTGGCCCCGTCGCCCGAGTCGAGCTGCGGCCCCAGGGCCGAGAGCAGCATCCACGTCCCCCAGCTGAACGTCGCGCCCGCGCCGATCCAGGCGAGGGCCAGCCGCAGGTCCGCACGGCCCCTCCCGCCGCGGGCCAGCAGCAGCGCCCCCGCGGCGGCCGCGAACGCGCAGACCGTGTGGGCCGCGGACACCACTCCCGTCTCCGCCGAGTACACCGCGGCCTGGTGCGCGGAGAGCCCGGCGCTCCCCCCGAAGGCCCAGTACAGGTCCGCCGCGCCCACGGCCGCGGCGCACACCGCCGCGGCTCCCGCCACCACCCCCGTGGGAGACGGGAGCCGCCGGCCGGCCGCGCCCTGCCAGAGGCCGCCCCAGCGCTTGCGCGCGTAGGGGACGAACAGTCCGGCCAGGGCGACCGCCTGGATGATGAAGCCGCTGTAGACGACCACGAACACCCAGGGTTCGAGGAAGGGCTTCGACGCGGCCCGGACCCGCTCGTCCGCGCCCATGCCCAGGGCCTTGACGAGGAGTTGGGAGGGGTAGCCGAGGACGATCGGGGTGAGCAGCCCGGTGGCGACGAAGACCGGCAGGGTCAGCAGCCAGGACGGCACCCGCATGCCCCAGGGGCGGGTGAGCACCAGCACGAGCAGGATCACGCAGGCGTCCATCGCCAGCGTCACGGAGTTGGCGACCGTGAAGAACAGCCCGGGCTTCAGCAGGATGCTGTCCTCCGGTATGCCGAGATGGCTCCCGGCCACCCAGGCCGCCTTGAGGGTGAGGTACGGCAGGGTGGCGGCCAGGGCCGCGCCCGCCAGGATCCGCCGCCCGGCCCCCGGGTGGGGAGCCGTCGGCCGCGTCGGGGCCGTTGTCTGCGCCGCTCGTGTGGTCATGTCCCAACGGTCCCGTGCGCGGCGCCCCGCCACCTCCCCCACGAAGGTGATCCGTCTCCCCCACCCGGGGGAGGAACCCACACGTCCGCAGCGCACCACCGCCCACCGCACGCCCCACCCGCACGCCCCCACCCGGGCAACCGTCCGCCCCGGGGACCCGCTCACATCCGCCGCGTCACCACCGACAGCCGGTCCCGCGCCTCGAACAGCGCCGCTTTGATCAGCTGTTCGTGCCCCGGCGTCAGCCGCGCCACCGGCACCGAGCAGCTCACCGCGTCCCGCGCCGGCGTCCGGTACGGCACGGCCACCCCGAAGCAGCGCAGCCCGAGGGTGTTCTCCTCGCGGTCCAGCGCGTACCCCTGCTCCCGCACCAGCGCCAGCTCCTCGACCAGTTGCTCCCGGTCGGTGATGGTGTGCTGCGTGACCGCCTCCAGCCGCCGGGGCAGCAGCCTGCGCACCTCCTCGTCGGTGTGCGTGGCCAGCAGCGCCTTGCCGAGCGCGGTCGAGTGCACCGGCAGCCGCCGCCCGACCCGGGTGAAGGGCCGCAGGTAGTGCTGGGACTGCCGGGTCGCGAGGTACACCACGCTGGTCCCGTCCATCCGGGCCAGGTGGATGGTCTCGGTGGTGTCGTCCGAGAGCCGGTCCAGGGTGGGGCGGGCCGCCGCCACCACCTCGTCCCCGTCGATGTACGAGCTGCCGACGAGCAGGGCCCGTACGCCGATGCCGTACCGGGTGCCGGTGGCGTCCGTCTCCACCCAGCCCAGGTTCACCAGGGTGCGCAGCAGCATGTAGAGGCTGGACTTGGGCAGGGAGAGGTCGTTCTGGATGTCGGCGAGGCTGTGCAGTCCCGGCCGGGCAGCGAAGTGCTCCAGCAGCAGCACCGTGCGCACCGCCGACTTCACGGGCGCCGCCCCGGCCGCCTCCCCCGTCTCAGCCGTCCCGCCAGTCTGCCCCGTCACGTCTGTCCTGCCAGTCTCACCCGTCTCGGCTGTCGTCATGCGCCTGCTTCCCCTCTGGTCGGCTCTGATCGCCACTTGTCACGCGGTGGACGCGGAAATAGAGTCCGCAGCAGAAGTGATCATTCATCCACCGGAACGGCGTTCAGAATACTGAACGATCCAGGAGGCAGCGGGCCATGGCAGCGACACCAGTCTGGAGTGTGGACCCCCGCACCGGGAAGCAGCGCGAAGAGGTCACCACCGAAGCGACACCCCCGGACGTGGACCGGGCCGTCCGCGCGGCGCACTCCGCCCGCGCCGCCCTGGCCGACCGCACCACCCGCGTCGCCTTCCTGCGCACCGCCGCCGACCTGCTCGACGAGGCCGGCCCCCTGGTCGTCGAGACCGCCGACGCCGAGACCGCGCTCGGCCAGGCCCGCCTCACCGGCGAACTCGCCCGCACCACCGGCCAGCTGCGGGCCTTCGCGGACTCCGTCGAGGAGGGCTCCCACCTCGACGTCCGCATCGACCGCGCCGACGCCACGCTCACCCCGCCGCGCCCCGAACTGCGCCGGTACAAGGTGCCGCTCGGCGTGGTCGCCGTCTACGCCGCCTCCAACTTCCCGCTCGCCTTCTCCGTCCCCGGCGGGGACACGGCCAGCGCCCTCGCCGCCGGCTGCCCCGTGGTCGTCAAGGCCCACCCCGACCACCCGGCCACCTCCGAGCTGTGCGCCGCGCTGCTGCGCCGGGCCGCGGAGGCGAGCGGGCTGCCGCCCGAGGTGGTGCACGTCGTGCACGGCTTCGACGCCGGGCTGGAGCTGGTCCGCCACCCCCTCGTCACCGCGGCCGGGTTCACCGGATCCCTGCGGGGCGGACGGGCCCTGTTCGACGCGGCCGCGGCCCGGCCGGTCCCCATCCCCTTCCACGGCGAACTCGGCTCCCTCAACCCCGTCGTGATCACCCCGGCGGCCGCCGCCGAGGGCGCCGAGGAGATCGGTGGCGGCCTCGCGGGCGCGGTCACCCTCGGGGTGGGCCAGTTCTGCGTCAAGCCGGGCCTGGTCCTGGTCCCCGAGGGCCCCGACGGCGACCGGCTCGCCGGCAGGCTCGGGAAGTCCCTCGGGGAGACCGGACCGGGGGTACTGCTGGACCACCGGATGCGGGAGAACTTCCTCGCCGGCGTCCGCGAGCGGGCCGCGCTGCCCGGCGTCACGGCCCCCGTCCTCCCGGGCCCCGGCGGGGAGCACTCCGTCGGCGCGGGCTACCTGAGCGTCCCGGCCGCGACCCTCCTGGAGGGCGGCCCCCACGAGGTGCTCCTGGAGGAGTGCTTCGGCCCGGTGACGGTCGTCGTCCGCTACGCCGACCCGCGCGAGGCGACCGAGGTGCTGGCCCGGCTCGGCGGCAACCTGAGCGCCACCCTCCACCTGTCCGCCGCCGAGACCGAGGGCGCCCCGGGCCCGGCCGGCTCCCCGTCGGCCGCCGAACTGATCGGGCAGGTCACGGAGCTGGCCGGGCGGATCGTGGTGAACGGCTGGCCGACCGGGGTCGCGGTGGCCCCGGCCCAGCACCACGGCGGCCCCTACCCGGCGGCCACCTCCCACTCCACCTCCGTCGGCGGCACCGCGATCGAGCGCTGGCTGCGCCCGGTGGCGTACCAGTCCGTCCCGGACGCGCTGCTCCCGCCGGAGCTGCGCGAGGCCAATCCCCTGGGACTGCCCCGCCGGGTGACCGGAGGGGAGCGCTGAGCCCACGGCCGCGGGCGCGCCCCGGGCCGGGCCGGGGCCGCTAAATCCGTTGCCCGCCCCGCCGTCGGCGGGGCAGGCTGCGCGCATGCCGAAGCCGCACGGGTTCACGTACGAGGTACGCCACGACCGCACCGTCGTCATCACGCACCAGGGCCGCGCCGCGGGCACCCTGCGCGGTGGCCGGGCCGACAAGTTCCTGGCCGAGGTGGAGTCCGGTGACTCCCAGCTGGTGATGGCCCGCTGGACGGGCTCGTACAAGTTCGGCAACGAGCGCACGGCACGCGACCACCCCCGCAACCGGCGCTGACCCGGCCTCCGGGAATCTCCCGCGAGGGTAAGGGAACGGCAAAGCGGCTCCGGTCGTTCTCCGGGCATGACCGCTATGACCCCTGGTTCCAACCTGCCGCTCAACACCGTCGGCGTGACGGTGGACGTGGCCGCCCCGGTGCGGCTCGACGTGTCGGGCCTCCTCCTCGCGGCGGACGGCAAGGTGCGTTCCGACGCCGATTTCATCTTCTACAACCAGCCGTCCGGGCCCGGTGTCAGCTACCGGTCCGGTGGCGGGGCGGCGCCGGACTCCATCACCGTGGACACCGGCGCGCTGCCTTCCGGCATCGAGCGCATCGTGGTCACGGCCAGCCCCGATGCCGCCGGGCAGACCTTCCAGGGCATCGAGCCCACCGCCACCGTGCGGGACGCGGCGTCCGGAGCGGTGATCGCCACCTTCACCCCGCCGCGGCTGGGCCCGGAGACCGCCCTCGTGGTCGTCGAGGTCTACCAGCGCGGCGGCGTGTGGAAGGTCCGCGCGGTCGGCCAGGGGTACGCCAACGGCCTCGCCGGCATCGCGACGGACTTCGGGGTCTCCGTGGACGAGGAACCGGCCGCCCCCGCGGCCGCGGCCCCCGCCGCCCCGCCGGTGCCCCCCGCACCTCCCGCGCCTCCCGCACCCTCGGTCTCGCACCCGGTCTCCCCCTGGCTCGGCGGTCCGGCCGCCGACGGGTCCGCGACGCCCGCCGCCCCGCCGGCCGCGCCCGCCACCGCCCCGGCCGGCGCCGGGAAGATCAACCTCGACAAGGGCCGGGTCAGCCTCCAGAAGAACCAGACGGTCTCCCTGGTCAAGGGCGGGCGCCCGCTGCTCTCCCAGGTCAAGATGGGCCTCGGCTGGGAGCCCGCGTTCCGCGGCGCCGACATCGACCTCGACGCCTCCGTCATCGCCTACGGCCCGCAGCGCAACCACATCGACAGCTGCTACTTCGGCAAGCTCTCCATCCTGGGCGGCGCGATCAAGCACTCGGGCGACAACCTCACCGGCGAGGGCGCCGGGGACGACGAGGTGATCGTCGTGGACCTCGGCCGGCTGCCCGCCGAGGCCACCGGCCTGGTCTTCACGGTGAACTCCTTCTCCGGCCAGAAGTTCACCGAGGTCGCCAAGGCCTACTGCCGGCTCATCGACGCGGCGAGCGGCGAGGAGCTGGTGCGCTTCGACCTCACGAGCGCCGAGCCGCAGACCGGGGTCATGATGGCCAAGTTGATCAAGCAGTTCTCCGGGGAATGGGAGATGACGGCCATGGGCGACTTTGTGAAGTCCCGCACAGTGCGCGGCATGGTCAAGCCCGCCTCGCAGGCACTCTGAGCAGGTGGGCGGGCACATGACGCGACCGGGCACTCGGGGAAGCGCCACCGGGTGATGGATGCCACGCGTAATCCGGAGGTGGCTGTCAGTGCCCGCCCGTAGCCTTGAACCCATGCAGAACACACTCCGGCCCGCTGGCCCCGCGCGCCCGTCCGCCGCCGAGGCGAACGAGGCGATACGGCTGCTTGTCGAGACCCGGGTGGACGAGGAGTGGCCCTCGGAGGCGTACGAGTTCCTGCTGGAGGAATGGGCCGCGGCCTCCCGTGCGGAGGTCTGCGCGGACCGGTGAGGCCCCGCCCGGACGGGCGGAGCCCCACGGCGTCCGCGGTCGGGCCGTACGGCGCCGGCGCCCGGGCCCTGCCTCAGCGGTCGCGCCGCCAGGGGCCGGTCACGGCCAGCATGATGCCGGGCTCCTGGATGTTGGCGTACAGGGTGCGGCCGTCGGGGGAGAAGCAGACCCCGGTGAACTCCGAGTACTCGGGCGCCTCGGCGGTGCCGATGTTCAGCTCGTTGCGCGCCAGCGGGTAGACCCGGCCCGACTCGGTCGCCCCGAGCAGGTGCTGCAGACCGCTGCCGTCCTCGGCGATGACCAGGCCGCCGTACGGCGA
This sequence comes from Streptomyces sp. NPDC031479, assembly GCF_055581065.1. Classification (NCBI taxonomy): domain Bacteria; kingdom Bacillati; phylum Actinomycetota; class Actinomycetes; order Kitasatosporales; family Streptomycetaceae; genus Streptomyces; species Streptomyces sp. NPDC031479. Next base: position 134,128 of record NZ_JBVIKC010000016.1, on the reverse strand, counting down.
CACGGTGATGTTGTCGGGGCCGTCGTAGCCGCCGTCCGCCCCCGGGGCGGCGTTCACCCCGATCAGGACGACGAGGCGGATGGTGCGCCGCTTCGGATCGTAGAACCACACCTGGCCGTCGTGCGCGGCGCCCGGGCTCTCCTCCCGCGCGTAGGAGGACACGAAGTACGCGCCCCCGTCAGCCCACCACATCCCCTCCAGCTTGCGCGCCCGGGTCACGGCGCCCGCGGCGAACTGCTTGCGCACCGGGACGGTCCGCGCGTCGCGGTCGGCGACCGCCACCCAGTCGACCCCGTACACGGTGCCGGTCTTCGTGGCGCGCGAGAGGTCGTCCACGAACCGGCCGGAGGAGTCGAAGCACTTGGCGGCCGCGAGCACCCCGGCGTCGGCCGCGAGCGTACGGAGTCTGCCGCGCCCGTGCCGGAAGCCCTGCGGCGGGGTCCAGCGGTAGAGCAGCCCGTTGGGACCGGAGGCGTCCTCGGTCAGGTAGGCGTGACCCTGGCGCGGGTCGATGACCACGGCCTCGTGGGCGTACCGTCCGAACGCCTTGACCGGCTTCGGGTCACGGTTGGCCCGGCGGTCGTTGGGGTCGACCTCGAAGACGTAGCCGTGGTCCTTGGTCATGCCGTTCTTGCCGGCCAGGTCCTCGGTCTCCTCGCAGGTCAGCCAGGTGTCCCAGGGGGTGGCCCCGCCGGCGCAGTTGGTCGACGTACCGGCGATGCCCACCCATTCGGCGACCTCGCCGCCGCGCCGGACCTCGACGACGGTGCAGCCGCCGGCCGCGGCCGGATCGTAGACCAGGCCTTCGGTGAGCGGGACGGGGTGCGCCCAGTTCGCGCGCGGCCCCTTCAGCTCGTGGTTGTTGACGAGGAGGGTGACCCCGCGGTGTCCCTCGAACGTGGCCGTCCCGTCGTGGTTGGACGGGGTGCTCTCGCCGGTTTCGAGGGTGGTGACACCGCTGTGGGTGATCACGCGGTAGGTGAACCCGGCCGGGAGCGCGAGGAGTCCGGCGGGGTCCGGCAGGAGCGGGCCGTAGCCGGGGCCGTGGGGGCGGCCGTGCTCGTCGTGCCCGTTCGCGCCGGGGCCGTCGTCGGCGGCCAGGGCCCCGGGGGCGGTGGCCAGGGCGCCGACCGTTCCGGTGAGGGCGACACCCGCTCCCGCGATGACGGTACGGGCGGTGAAGTCTCTGCGGCTGAGGGGCATCGGGTCTCCAGGGTGGGGAGGGGGTGCGCCTGACGTACGGTCGTCGGCGCACACGCTCCCGCCCGTACGTGAACGGCGGCTGAACTACCCCGAAAGCGGAGCCGACCCCTTGCCGGTGGCCGGAATGGCGTACTCCGGCCACTCGAACGGCTGGTTGTGCACCGGCCGCCCGGACGCCCGGCCCGGCCGGGACCCCCGAACCGGCCGGAGCCCCTGGGCGCCCCACGCCTTCCGCCGCCGGGTCAGGGCCCGCGTCCCGGCCCTGACCCGGCCGGACCGGTCAGGGCCGGCGGGAGCGGGCCTTGAACGCGGCCTTGCGCGCCTCCTTCGAGGACTTCTTGTCGGGGTGGAGCCGCCCCATGGCCTCCAGCACGTACCCCGTCGCGGGGTGCTCGACCCGCCATGCCAGCTCGAAGAACTCGTTGTGGTGCTCGGTCAGCGTCCGCATCAGCAGCGGCAGCTCCTCGGTCTCCCCGTCCGCGGCGAGCTGCGCGGCGATGGTGTCGACCGTCAGCCACAGCACCATCTCCGGGTCCGGCGCCGGTACGTCGGTCACCCCGTGTTCGGCGAGCCAGACCCGGGCGAGCCCGCCGAGCTCCGGGTCGTCCAGCACGGCCCGGACGGCCGGCTCGGCCTCCCGCCCGGCCGGGGTCAGGGCCTGCTGGCAGCGCAGCCGGCGCAGCGGGGCGGCCTCGTCTGCGCCGCGGGCCGCGGCGAGCAGCTCGGCGACCGCGGCGGGCAGTTCACGCCCCGCCAGCCACTGCTCGATCTCGGCCTGCGCCGCGTCCTCGGAGTAGAAGGAGACCGCGTCGAGCAGGGCATCGGCGCCCTTGCCGGCGAATTCGCCGAGGGCGGGGGCCTCGACCCCGGCCTCCAGCATGCGGGCGCGGACGCCGTACAGGCCGAGCGGGGTCAGCCGGACCATCCCGTAGCGGGACACGTCCTCGTCGTCCTCGATACCGGTGTCGGGGAGGTCGTCGGCCTCCGTCATCAGCTCCTCGTCGACGGGGCGGAACTCCACCAGCCCGATGGGCTCCAGCTGCCGGAACTGGTCGTCGAGGCGCATCATCGCCTCCGAGACCTGCTCCAGGACCGCGTCGGTGGGGTCGCCCATGTCGTCGGGCACGATCATCGAGGCGGCGAGCACCGGAAGCGGCACCGGCCCCTCGCCCGCACCGCCCTCGCTGACGGTGAGCAGGTAGAGGTTGGCGAGGACCCCGTCGAGGAAGTCGGCCTCGCGCTGGGGGTTCCAGTCGAGCCGGTCGAAGTCGATCTCGCCGCCCGCGTCCAGGGCGTCGACGAGGTCGTCCAGGTCGGGCACGGCGGCGTCGGCGAGGACGGCGTCCAGGGCCGCGAGCCACAGGTCGAGCACGTCGCCGGGCGCGCCGTCGGCGACCAGGGCGAGGTCCTCCCCGGGGGCGGCGGTGCCGTACTCGGGCTCGGCGCCGTCGCCGCCGCCCTCGACGTCCTCCTCCGGCTCCGTCACGTCGACCAGGCCGGTGTCCACGGCGACCCGCCAGGCCTGGGCCGCGTGGCCGGGGCTGTCCTCGTCGTCGGCGTCGAGGCCGAGCAGTGCCACGGCCTCGGCCAGCTGCCGGGCAACGAGTTCGCCGCCGACGTCGACACGGGTGTCGGGCCCGGCCCAGCGGGCGAGGCGTACGGCGCGGGCGAACAGCGGTGCGACGAGGGCGTCGCGGGCCAGCTCCGCATCGGAGTGCAGCCGTACCGGCGGCAGCGTGGGGTGCGGCTCTGCGGACATGCGGTGGTTCTCCTCGGGCGGGATGCGTAGAGCGGTTCGGACGGGACGCGCGGGACGGCGGGACGGTCGGGGGGTGGTGCGGGGCGGTGGGGCGGGGGATTGTGCGGACGATGCGCGGAGACGGCGCCGGGGAGGCGCTACGGACGGGCCGTCATGCCTGGTACGGCGTACCAGGGTAGACGCATTTCGGGCAGCCCCGGCGGGCCATCGCCTTTGGTTCATCCCACAGTCAACTCTTGTCTTCCCTGGAGGCCTTGACAACTTCCCTGGTCACACAGGAAATTGACGCGCGTAGATGTACCGGGGCCCATGAGGCCCCCTTCCTCCACACATCCGGAGTTCCCGCCCATGCGCTCCTCGCATCCCCGTTCCGCCGCCGTCGCGGCCCTCGTCGCCACCGCCCTGGCCTCCGGCCTGCTCGCGGGCACCGCCGGCGCGGCCGAAGGCGTCGTGTCCGCCGATCCGATACGCATCCACGACATCCAGGGCACCACCCGGACATCCCCGCTCAACGGCAAGCCGGTCGCCGACGTCCAGGGCATCGTCACGGGCGTTCGCACCTACGGCTCGCGCGGATTCTGGATCCAGGACCCCGACGCCGACGACGACCCCGCCACCAGCGAGGGCATCTTCGTCTTCACCAGTTCGGCCCCGACCGTCGCCGTCGGCGACGCGGTCAAGGTCTCGGGCACGGTCGGCGAGTACGTCCCCGGCGGCGTCAACTCCGGCAACCAGTCGGTCACCCAGATAGCCAAGCCCACCGTCACGGTGGTCTCCTCCGGCAACGCGCTGCCCGCGGCCGTCGCCGTCAACGAGTACTCGGTACCGGCCGCCTACGCCCCGGCGGGCGACCCGGCCGCCGCCAACAGCATCAACGGCCTGACCCTGGAGCCCTCGCGCTACGCCCTGGACTACTACGAGTCCCTGGAGGGCATGAACGTCAAGATCGGCACCTCGCGCGTGGTCGGCGCCACCGACCCGTACAGCGAGATGTGGGTCACGGTGAAGGGCTGGGAGAACACCGCCAAGCGCGGCGGGACGCTCTACGGCTCGTACGAGTCCCAGAACACCGGCCGCCTCCAGGTCCAGCAGCTCGCGCCGGTCGCGCAGCAGCCGTTCCCGGTGGCCAACGTCGGCGACAAGCTGACCGGGACCACCGAGGGCCCCCTCGACTTCAACCAGTTCGGCGGCTACACCCTGGTCGCCCGCACCCTGGGCACCGTCAAGGCGGGCACCCTCGCGCCCGAGAAGACCAAGCCGCAGGCGGCGAACGAGCTCGCGGTGGCCACGTACAACGTCGAGAACCTCGACCCGACCGACCCGCAGACGAAGTTCGACAACCTCGCCAAGGCGGTCGTGGAGAACCTCGCCTCGCCCGACATCCTGGCCCTGGAGGAGATCCAGGACGACAACGGCGCCAAGAACGACGGCACCGTGTCGGCCGAGCAGACGCTGACGAAGTTCACGGCGGCCATCGCCGCCGCGGGCGGCCCCGCCTACCAGTGGCGTTCGGTCAGCCCGGAGAACAACAAGGACGGCGGCGAGCCCGGCGGCAACATCCGCCAGGTGTTCCTCTTCAACCCGGCGCGGGTCTCCTTCACCGAGCGCGCGCCCGGCGACGCCGTGACGGCGACCGGGGTCACGACGGAGAACGGCAAGGCCGCGCTGACCCACTCCCCCGGCCGGATCGACCCGGCGAACCCGGCGTGGGCCGACAGCCGCAAGCCGCTGGCCGGCGAGTTCGTCTTCAAGGGCAAGACGGTCTTCGTCATCGCCAACCACTTCTCCTCCAAGGGCGGCGACGAGGGCCTGACCTCGGTCCACCAGCCCCCGGTGCGCTCCTCGGAGACCAAGCGACTGCTCCAGGCGCAGGCCGTGAACGGGTTCGTGAAGCAGCTGCTGGCGGCCGACAAGCACGCCTCCGTGCTCGCCGTCGGTGACATCAACGACTTCGAGTTCTCCGGCACCGCGCAGGCGCTGGAGGACGGCGGGGCGCTGTACTCGGCGATCAAGTCGCTGCCGAAGGCGGAACGTTACTCCTACGTCTACCAGGGCAACGCCCAGGTGCTGGACCAGATCCTGGTCAGCCCGGGGGTCAAGAACTACGCGTACGACAGCGTGCACGTCAACGCCGAGTTCTCCGCCCAGAACAGCGACCACGACCCGCAGGTGCTGCGCTTCCGCCCGTAGTCCCTCCTCTGACCGCAGGGAGCCCGGCCGCCGTCCCGGCCGGGCCCCCTGCCATGCTCAGGTCATGATCTTCCGCCTCGCCACCCGCCAGGACCTGCCCGCCGTACTGGCCCTGCTGGCCGACGGGGCCGGGGACCGAACCACCGGTCCGGTCCCGGTCGAGGCCGGCGCGGCCCACGAGCGGGCCTTCGCCGCCATCGAGGCCGACCCCCGCAACGAGCTGCTGGTCCTCCAGGACGGGGACGCGCTGATCGGCTGCCTGCAGCTCACCTACATCCCGGGCCTGGGTCAGGGCGGGCGGGAGCGGGCGCTGGTCGAGGCGGTACGGATCCGCGCCGACCGGCGCGGCGGTGGCCTCGGCGCCGAGCTGATGGGTCTGGCGGTGGAGCGGGCCCGCGGGCGGGGCTGCGGCCTGGTCCAGCTGACCAGCGACAAGCGGCGGACGGCCGCGCACCGGTTCTACGAGCGTCTCGGTTTCGCGCGCAGCCACGAGGGGTTCAAGCTCCGTCTGGAGCCGTAGCGGCGCACCGGAGCCGTGGCGGCGCACCGGAGCCGTGGCCGTCGGTCACTCCGTGGCCACCGACCGGAGCCGCGACGGCCGTCCAGCCCGTACGGGAGGGGACTTTCGCCCCTGGCGTGACGCTCGCCACACACCTCCCGATTTCGGCTGGTTGTGGTGTTGAGTGTCTGCACGCCCGATCGTCCGCCCCGGCTCCGTACCGGCTCGCACCGTACGCACTCATCGGAGGACCGCGTGTTCCCCTCCATCTCCCCCGCCCAGGAAATCGGCCTGGCCGTGCTGCTCGTGGCGGCGCTCGTCTGGGTCCTCGGCCTCGGCCACATGCTGCGGGACAGCCGCCTCCACCACCCCGATCCGGGCGCCCACGACGGCCTGCCGGCCATCCCGGCCCAGCGCACCGCCGGTGCGCACCCCATGGAGTCGGTGGAGCTGACGGAGGCGGAGGAGCAGGCCTTCGCGGGCCTGATCCGCACGATCCCCCTGCACTGACGCGGCACCGTCCCGGCACCCTCGGCAGCGCCCGGCCCCGCACGCTCCGTCAGCCCGGCGCCATGGCCTCCCGCACCGCCTCCACGAAGGCGTCGCGGCTGCGCCGGGCCGCGACACGGCACCGGTTCATCAGCTCCCGGTGCTCCTCGGCACGGTCCGCATCACCCGAACACACGGCTTCGTGAAGCCGGCGGGCCGCGCTCCAGAATCCGTTCACGGTCTCGTAGAGCTCACGGACCGCAGCCCCCACGTCCGCGGGCCCTTCCAGGAACGCCACGTGCATCGCGCTCATCAGCACGGCCCGCTCCGTACGCGACTCGTCCAGCAGGAGCGCGAACGCGTCGGGATCCCCCGCGACGGCGACCATGTCCCCCACCCTGCTGTGCAGGACGCCGGCGGCCTTCGCGAACTCCGCGTAGGCCGCCCGGCGCTGCTGGTACCTGTGCTCGGCCCGTGCGTGCCGGAGCTGCGCGAGTTGCGCCTCACGGCTCAAGAGCGCCTGCGTCCTGGCGGCTCGGGAGGTGAACCAACCCGTGGTCGCGCTGGCCACGACGGCCGCGCCGGCGGCTATGAGGGCCGTCCATAATGCATCCATGGGTCGAGGGCAGGGCCGGGTGAACGGCTTCGCGCACGGGCCCGTACGGCATCGGCGGAGCCGGAACGCGTGCGCCCTCCCGGGCCCGCGCGGGGCCGTGGGAGGGCGCTCGTTGGTGACCGACGTTGACCACCGGTGGCGGCTCAGCCGCTGGTCAGGGCGTTGGTCGGGTGCTCAGCCGCAGGTGAGGGCGGCCGGGCGTCAGTTGTGGCTGTGCAGGACCTCGTTCAGGCCGCCCCAGGCCGCCTTGTAGGGGCGGGCCTCGACGGCGCCGGTGACCGAGTTGCGGCGGAAGAGGATGTTGTCGGCGCCCGAGAGCTCCAGGGCCTTGACGATCTCGCCGTCCGGCAGGGTCACGCGGGTGCCCGCGGTCACGTAGAGGCCGGCCTCGACGACGCACTCGTCGCCCAGGGCGATGCCCACGCCCGCCTCGGCGCCGATCAGGGTGCGCTCGCCGATCGAGATGATCTGCTTGCCGCCGCCCGAGAGGGTGCCCATGGTGGACGCGCCGCCGCCGATGTCGGAGCCGTCCCCGACGACGACGCCCGCCGAGATCCGGCCCTCGACCATGGAGGTGCCGAGGGTGCCGGCGTTGAAGTTGACGAAGCCCTCGTGCATGACGGTGGTGCCCTCGGCGAGGTGCGCGCCGAGGCGGACGCGGTCGGCGTCGGCGATGCGCACGCCCTTGGGGGCGACGTAGTCGGTCATGCGGGGGAACTTGTCGATCGAGGTGACCTGGAGGTGCAGGCCCTCGGCGCGGGCGTTCAGGCGGACGGTCTCGACCTGGTCGACCGGGACCGGGCCCAGCGAGGTCCAGGCGACGTTGGCCAGCAGGCCGAAGACGCCGTCGAGGTTCTGGCCGTGCGGCTTGACCAGGCGGTGGCTGAGCAGGTGCAGGCGCAGGTACGCGTCGTGCGCGTCCAGCGGCTTGTCCTCCAGGGAGGCGATGGCGGTGCGGACGGCTACGACCTCGACGCCGCGGACCGCGTCCGAGCGGATGGCCTTGGCCGCGGCCGCGCCGAGGAGCTCCACGGCCTGCTCGGCGGTGAGGCGCTCGGTGCCTGCCGGGCCGGGCTCGGCGACCAGCTCGGGGGCGGGGAACCAGGTGTCGAGGACGGTGCCGTCGGCGGCGATGGTGGCAAGTCCGGCGGCGACGGCGCCGGTGGTACGCGTAGCAGTCATATCCGAAACCTAACCGGCGACGGCCTTCGGTCGCGAACCGGTCTCATGTGCCGGTCGTACGCGTCGCCTCACCTCCCGCGCACCCGTGACCAGCACGATCCCCCCGGCAGCCGCGCCGAGCGCCGCGCACAGCGGCCACAGCAGGTCCGGCGCGGTGTCGTACAGGGCTCCCCCGAGGGGCGCGGCGAGGACGAACCCGCTGATGGAGACACCCGCGTACAGGCTCTGGAACCGGCCGACGGCGTGCTCGGGCGACTCGTCCGCGACGTACGCCGTGGCGGTGGTCTTGTAGAGGATCTCCCCGAGGGTGAGCAGCAGCATCATCGCCACGGCCGTCGCGGTGCCGACCCCCGCCATCAGCATCGCGTAGCCGCCGCCCACCAGCACCAGCCCGACGCCGATGACGTGCAGCGGGGAGCGCCGGCGCAGGGCGAGGGCGGCGGGGATCTCCAGGAGCAGGATGACGCCGCAGTTGACCCCGATGAGCCATCCGTACGCGCGGGTGTCCAGACCGTGGTCGGCGAGGTAGACGGGGAAGGTCGTCAGGTGCTGCCGGTAGACGACGTCGACGACGGCGATCGCACCGAGCAGGACCAGTACGGCGGGCCGCGCCCGCAGCTCCGGCCACAGCCCCCCGCGGCCCAGACCCCCGTCCGGGGCCGCGGGAGGGGCGGTGGCGGCCCGGGCCGGGACGACCCGGGCGGTCCAGAGGGCGAAGAGGAGGGTGCCGAGGCCGTCCGCGACGAAGAGCCAGTCGTAGGAGAGCCCGGTCGCGATGAGGGATCCGAGGGGTCCGCCCACCGCGAAGCCTCCGTTGGACAGGCAGCGGGTGACGGCGAAGGCCTGGCGGCGGGAGCCTTCCTGCACGGTGACGGCGACCAGCGCGGAGTTGGCGGCGCGGATCACCCCGGATGCGTACTGGGCGAGCGCCAGCAGGAGTGCCAGCGGGAGGGTGGGGACCGCCGGCAGGGCGACGAGGGCCGTTCCGCCGAGGGCCGAGGCGGCGAGCAGCACCCGGCGGTGGCCGAAGCGGTCGCCGTACCAGCCGCCGGTGAAATTGCCCGCGACCAGGCCGATGCCGCCGATGCCGACGACCAGGCCCGCCCCGGTGGCGTCGAGGCCGCGCGGGCCGGTCAGGTAGAGGAAGACGAAGACGACGGTGAAACTGGCGACGGCGTTGACGAAGATCCCCGCAGCCAGCAGCCACACGACCTTCGGTAGGTCCTTGAGCCCCTGCAGCACACCCGTGCCCCCTTGCGTCCCCGAGTAAGTTCCCTTTAGGAACGGACTATGTCAGCATGACAGCCTGGGGTCAACGGACAAAGGAGTGCCATGGCCCAGCGCACACACCTCGGCGACGCGGACTGTTCCATCGCCCAGGCCCTCGACGTCGTGGGCGACTGGTGGACGCTGCTGATCGTGCGCGACACCGCGCGCGGTCTGCACCGCTTCGACGAGCTCCAGCGCGAGCTGGGCATGTCCCGCAAGGTGCTCGCCGAGCGGCTGAAGCTGCTCGTCGAGGCCGGGGTGCTGACGCGCACGCCGTACCAGGAACGCCCGGTGCGGCACGAATACCGGCTGACCCCGCGCGGGCGGGGCCTGCTCCCGGTCCTGGTCGCCCTCCAGGACTGGGGCGACGCCTGGATCCTGGGAGAGGGAGAGATGACGGCGACGACCGAGGAGTCCTCGAAGGAGGCCGCGCGGGTGCACGCGCTGCGCGGCACCCGACTGCCGGAGCTGCTGCTGCCGGACCGTTTCGGCGAGCTCCGCGACGCGGTGGCGGACACGCCGTTCACCGTCCTGTACTGCTTCCCCGGCGCGTACGCCCGGAGCGAGTCCTACCCGCCCGGCTGGGCCGGGATCCCCGGGGCGAAGGGGTGCACGCTGGAGTCGTGTACCTTCCGCGACCAGCTCGCGGAGTTCACCGCGGCCGGCGCCACCGTCCACGGGGTCTCGACCCAGCGCCCGGACGAGCAGCGGGAGTTCGCGGAGCACGAGCGACTGCGCTTCCCGCTCCTCTCGGACGCGGAACTCGACCTGGTGACGGCCCTGCGACTGCCGACCTTCCGCGCGGGCGGGGTGAGCCGGCTGAAGCGGCTGACGCTGGTCGTGGACCGGGAGCGCACGGTGCGCGAGGTGTTCTACCCGATCCGGGACATCGAGGCGAGCGTCGCCGCGGCCCTGGAGGCGGTCCGCTCCGCACCCTGAACCGCGGCGGCCTCCGGCACGGCGACATCGCGCCGCTCACGGCCGGCGGGGCAGGCCCAGGACCCGGGCGAGGATCTCGCGGGCGTACGCCTCCTCGTACGGGGAGTCCGTCAGCAGGACCTGGAGGCAGATGCCGTCCATCACGGCCACCAGCGCCCGCGCCGTCACCGGATCGGTGTGTTCCGCCAGCGCCTCGGCCACCGACTCCAGCCACTCGGCCGCGACCGGCCGCAGCGCGGGCCGGCGCAGGGCGGCCAGGTAGAGCTCGTACTCCAGCTCCGCCCGCCCCCGGTCCGCCGCCAGGACCTCCCCCAGCAGCCGGGCCAGGGCATCCGCCAGGTCCTCGCCCCCGCGCGGCGCGAACGCGGGCGCGTAGGCCTCGTTGGCCTGCCGGAGGGCCGCCACCAGCAGATCGTCCAGGCTCTTGAAGTGGTAGGTCGTCGAGCCGAGCGGCACGTCCGCCTCGGCCGCGGCGCTGCGGTGGCTCAGCCCCGCGATCCCCTTGTCCCCCACCACCCGGATCGCGGCGTCGATGATCCGCTGCCGCCGCTCCGGGTCGTACCGGCGCGCTCCGGCGGCCATCAGTGGGCCGCTCCGCCGAGGTTCAGCAGGACCACCCCGGCGACGATCAGTGCGATCCCGGCGAGTTTCGCGGCGCTGGCGGCCTCCCCCATGAACACCATGCCGATGGCGGCGATGGCGGCGGTGCCGACTCCGGCCCAGATCGCGTACGCCGTGCCGACCGACATCGATCTGAGCGTCTGTGCGAGCAGGCTGAAGGCCACCACGTAGCCCAGCAGCGTCCCCAGTGAGGGCCAGAGCCTGGTGAACCCCTCGCTGTACTTCATCGCGGTGGTCCCGGCGACCTCGGCGGCTATGGCCGCCGCAAGCAGTACGTACGGCATGCGTACAACAGTACACATCGATGCGTACACATGTACACACGCAAGCCTCAGGACACTCACAGGCTCCGGTACTACGGTGTCCCCCCGCACACGACAGGGGGACCGCGCATGGCACAGCACTGGACCCACAGGGGCGGCGGCTGGCTGCCTCCACAACGGCCCCGGCCGGGCGTGGTGCCCCTGCGCCCGCTGGGGCCCGGCGACATCCTCGCGGGCGCCTTCACCGCCCTGTCCCGCTACGGCGGCCGGCTGTGCGGTGCCCTGCTCCTCGGCCAGCTCGCGGCGGGGGTACTGGTCGTCGCGGCGGCGGGGGCGGCGGCCCTGGCCTCGCTCAGCCCCCGGGCCGGCGAACGGGCCTTCGTATGGGTGCTCCTCCCGGCGGCGGCCCTGTTCCTGGTCTTCACCTGCGCGCTGGCCACCGCCCTGATCGCGGCCCTGCTGCGGCCGGCGGTCCTGGGCCGCGCCGTGACCGTGCCGGGGCTCCTCGGGGCCGCGCTGCCCCGTACCCCCCGGGTGCTCGGCGCCCAGCTGATGGCCCTGCTGACGGCGGCGGGCCCGGGTGCGGCGGCCCTGGCGGCGGGGCTGCCGCCGCCGGTGCTGCTGCCCCTGGCTCCGCTCGCCCTGTGGCTGGGCGTGCTGTTCTCGCTGGCGCCCACCGCCGCCGGGTACGAGGGACTCGGCCCGGTGGCGGCGCTGCGCCGCTCCGCCCGGCTGGTGCGGGGTGCCTGGTGGCGCACCTTCTGCTGGACCGCACCGGCCGTCGCCTTCACCGCGGGTGCCGGGTACGCGCTGCTGGCGCAGGCCGGCCTCCCGGGCGCACTGGCGGCCCTGGTCCTGCTGCCGGCCTTCCCCCAGCTGCCCGCCGGTCTCCTCTACGTGGACCGGCGGATCCGCCACGAACACCTGGCGCAGACCCTGACCGCAGAAACGGCCCCCTAGGAAAGCGTGAACCAGGCGGCCCGTGCCTTCTTCCACTCCGGGTGCGTCAGGTCCTTGGCCTCGGTGCCGTCGCCGTAGAGGTCGGCCGATCCGCTGTCGGTGACCAGCTGCACCCGGGCCCCGGGGACCGTCAGGTCGGGCACGTCCACGATGGCCTCCCAGCCGCCCGGGTCGGTGGTCGGCAGGTCGGCGCGCTTGACCGGGGCGTGGCCGGGAACGCCGTCCCACTGGTAGAGGGCGTAGGGGTCGGAGTTGTCGTCGGCGGCCCAGGAACCGGCCAGGATCAGGTACTGGCCGGCGGCGTTCTTGCGGATGTCGCGGACCGCGAGCCCGCCGAGGTCCAGCTCGATCCCGGCGCCGAAGACGGCCTTGGAACCGCTGGAGAGGACCTTGTCGAAGTTGGTGACGGGCACGAGCAGCGCCTTGCCGCCGGGCACGGCCGGGGCCAGCGGGGCACGGAAGCCCAGGTAGGCGGTGGTCGTGGACCCCGGGGCGAACTCCAGCCCCTCCACGTTGAAGCCGTCGATCTGCTTCGGCGCCTCACCCGCGGCCGTCCCCGCCGCGAAGCCGTAGCGGTTGCCGTTCGCCGTGTCCCAGGCCACGAGGTCGTCGCGGAGCTTCTTGTACGAGCGCCCGTACGCGAGCTGGGTTCCGGAGCCGGAGCCGCTCACCGTGGTGGTGAAGACGGTGTTGCGGGGGGCTTTGTACTCGCCGTCCTTGTTGTTGCCGAGCGAGCCGGTCCAGTAGATGGTGTCGCCGATCCGGGTCGCGCCCTCGATGTCCACCTCCTTGGTGACGCCGAGCTGGGAACTGAAGTCCCAGGTCCTGACGGGTGCGGCGGAGCGGGAACGGTCGTACAGGCGCAGCACGTTGGACTCGTCGTCGGCGACCACCGTGTAGCCGCCGCCGACGTCCACGGCCGCCGAGGAGTCGGAGGCGCCGCTGAAGTAGCGGGCGTCCGCCGGGTTCTGGACGGCGGCGGAGGCCGCGTAGGAGAGGGTCTTGGTGGCGCTCTTGCCGCCGAGTCCGCTCACCTTGATGGTGAGGTTGGCGTAACCGCGGCCGCGCGCGGTGACGGCGAGCTGCCGCACGGCGCCGGCGCCGGTCACGGTGACGTCTCCGGTTCCGGCGACGGAGGTCTTGCTGGAGGCGGTGGCGCTGACGGTGAGAGCGGAGACGTCGGCCCCGCTCTGCCCCACGGCCACGTCCACGGTCTGGTCGCCGACCCCGCCGACGGCCCCGGACAGGTACGAAGCCGAGAACGAGATGGTCGGTGTGCCGTAACTGACCGCCTGGGCAGGGGCGTTGAGGCCGGCCAGGAGGATCGCCGCGAGCGCGGCCGTACCCAGGTGCTTGTTGTTCATCGGTGTCCCCCACGAATCGGGCCGAGCGCGAACCACGCGGAGCGGGACTTCTTCCACTCCGGGTGCGTCAGGTCCTTGGCTTCGGTGCCGTCGCCGTAGAGGTCGGCGGCACCGTTGTCGGTGATGAGCTGTACGCGGGCGCCGGGCACCCGCAGGTCGGGCACGTCCACGATGGCCTCCCAGCCGCCGGGGTCGCCGGTCGGCAGGTCGGCACGCTTGTGCGGGGCGTGGCCGGGGACCCCGTCCCACTGGTAGAGGGCGTAGGGGTCGGAGTTGTCGTCGGCGGCCCAGGAACCGGCCAGGATCAGGTACTGGCCGGCGGCGTTCTTGCGGATGTCGCGGACCGCGAGCCCGCCGAGGTCCAGCTCGATCCCGGCGCCGAAGACGGGCTTCTCGCCGGCCGCGAGGACCCGGTCCAGGTTGGTGACGGGCACGAGCAGCGCCTTGCCGCCGGGCACGGCCGGGGCCAGCGGGGCACGGAAGCCCAGGTAGGCGGTGGTCGCGGACCCCGGGGCGAACTCCAGCCCCTCCACGTTGAAGCCGTCGATCTGCTTCGGCGCCTCACCCGCGGCCGTACCCGCCGCGAAGCCGTAGCGGTTGCCGTTCGCCGTGTCCCAGGCCACGAGGTCGTCGCGCAGGCCCTTGTAGGCGGCGGTGAAGGTGACCTCGGTCGAGGCGCCGGAGCCGGTGATCCGGGTGGTGAGGACGGTGTTCCGTTCGGCCTTGTACGTGCCGTCCTTGTTGTTGCCGAGCGAGCCGGTCCAGTAGACGGTGTCGCCGACCCGGGCGGCGGCCTCGATGTCGGCCTCCTTCTTCGCGCCCAGCGCGGGGCCCAGGTCCCAGGTCCTGACGGGTGCGCCGGAGCGGGAGCGGTCGTACAGGCGCAGCACGTTGGACTCGTCGTCGGCGACCAGGGCGTAGCCGCCGCCCACGTCCACGGCGGCCGAGGCGTCGGAGGAGCCGGTCAGGTAGCGGGTCCCGACGGCGGCGCCGGTCCGCGCCGAGGCGGCGTAGGAGAGGACGGCGGTGGCCGTCCGGCCGCCGCGGCCGGTGACGCGCAGCGTGAGGTCGGTGTACCCCCGGGCACGGGCGCGGACCGTCAGCCTGCGGTCGCCGTCCGGCGTGCGCTCCTGCCGTACGTCGCCCACCGCGGCGACGGCCGGGTTGCTGGAGGAGACCACCTGGAGCCGCAGGAACCCGGCCGGGACGCCGGCCTGCTCCACGTCGGCCGTGACGCTGGGGTCCCCGAAGGCTCCCACGGCGCCGCTGAGGTGGCCGGCGGACAGGGTGATCGTCGGAGCCGCGTATCCCGTGTCCGCGTGGGCGGGCACGGCCAGCCCGGCCAGGAGCAGGGCCGCGGCTCCGGCGGCGCCCACGGCGCCGCAGCGGCGGGCCGGTGAAAGGCGAACGGTCACTGGGGTTCCTCTCGTGTGCGCCGTCCGTCAGGACGGCCATCGAGAAGATTCGGCCACCGTGGCCAACTCCTGGTGCACTTCACTTGTCGGGCCGGAGAACAGGGAGGGCCCCCGGCACGACCGCGCCGGGGGCCCTCTCACTTACGCGTCGGTCAGACGTTGAAACCGAGCGCGCGCAGCTGCTCACGGCCGTCGTCCGTGATCTTGTCCGGGCCCCACGGGGGCATCCAGACCCAGTTGATGCGAAGTTCGTTGACGATGCCGTCCGTCGCCGACTTCGCCTGGTCCTCGATGACGTCCGTCAGCGGGCAGGCCGCCGAGGTGAGGGTCATGTCGAGGGTGGCGATGTTCGCGTCGTCGATGTGGATGCCGTAGATCAGGCCCAGGTTGACGACGTCGATGCCCAGCTCGGGGTCGACCACGTCGTAGAGGGCCTCGCGGACCTCTTCCTCGGTGGCCGGCTTGATCGACGCCTCGGGCGTCGCGTTCTCGGTCATGCCGTCTTCCTCTCCGCGTCGCCCAGCACCTGGGCGGTCGCGTCCTTCCACGCCATCCAGCTCAGGAGAGCACACTTCACGCGCGCCGGATACTTGGAGACGCCGGAGAAGGCGACCGCGTCCTCCAGCACCTCCTCCATGGCCTCGTCGGGCTCCAGCTTGCCCTTGGACTGCATCAGCTCCAGGAACGTGGCCTGGATCTTCTGCGCCTCGGCCAGCTGCTTGCCGACGAGCAGCTCGTTCAGTACGGACGCGCTGGCCTGGCTGATGGAGCAGCCCTGGCCCTCGTAGGAGACGTCGGTGAGCGTCTCCCCGTCGTACTTCACGCGCAGCGTGATCTCGTCGCCGCACGTCGGGTTGACGTGGTGCACCTCGGCGTCACCGTCGCGCAGGCCGCGGCCGTGCGGGTGCTTGTAGTGGTCCAGGATCAGGTCCTGGTACATCGAATCCAGCTTCACTGCGTCCTCGTCAGCCTCGTGTCGTCCGACTCTTCGTCATCCGAAGAAGTTCCGTACGTGCTCCAGCCCGTCGATCAGCGCGTCGACCTCGGCAGGAGAGGAGTACAGGTAGAACGACGCTCGCGTCGTCGCGGGAATTCCGTACCGCAGGCAGACGGGGCGCGCGCAGTGGTGTCCCACGCGGACCGCGATGCCCTGTTCGTCGAGCACCTGGCCGACGTCGTGCGGGTGGATGTCCCCGAGCGTGAAGGAGATCGCGGCGCCGCGGTCCTCGGCCGTGGTCGGGCCGATGATCCGCAGGTCGGGCACCTCCAGGAGGCGCTTGACCGCGTACTCGGTGATCGCGTGCTCGTGGGCGGCGATCTTCTCCATGCCGATCGAGGTCAGGTAGTCCACGGCCGCGCCGAGGCCGACGGCCTGGGCGATCGGGGGCGTACCGGCCTCGAACTTGTGGGGCGCGGGAGCGTACGTCGACGAGTGCATCGAGACGGTTTCGATCATCTCGCCGCCGCCGAGGAACGGAGGCAGGTCCTCCAGCAGCTCCTGGCGGCCCCACAGGACGCCGATGCCGGTCGGGCCGCACATCTTGTGGCCGGTGAAGGCCACGAAGTCGGCGCCGAGGGCCTGGACGTCCAGCGGCATGTGCGGAGCGGCCTGCGAGGCGTCGATCAGCACCAGCGCGCCGACCTCCTGCGCGCGCCGGACGATCGCCTCGACCGGGTTGACCGTGCCCATGATGTTGGAGACCAGCGTGAAGGAGACGATCTTCGTCTTCTCCGTGATGACCTCTTCGATGTTGGACAGGTCGAGCCGGCCGTCGTCGGTGAGGCCGAACCACTTCAGCTTCGCGCCGGTGCGCTGCGAGAGCAGCTGCCACGGCACGATGTTGGAGTGGTGCTCCATCTCCGTGATGGCGATCTCGGTCTCGCGGTCGACCCGGTAGGGCTCCTCCGCCCAGCCGAGCATGTTCGCCACCAGGTTGAGCGACTCGGAGGCGTTCTTGGTGAAGATCACCTCGTCGCGGCTCGGTGCGTTGATGAAGGCGGCGACCTTGTCGCGGGCACCCTCGTACAGCGCCGTGGCCTCCTCGGCGAGCACGTGCACGCCGCGGTGGACGTTGGCGTTGTGCCGCTCGTAGTACTCGTTCAGCGCGTCGAGCACCTGGCGCGGCTTCTGCGAGGTCGCCGCGTTGTCCAGGTAAACGATCTTCTTCCCGTCGTGGACCACACGATCCAGCAGGGGGAAGTCCTTGCGGATCGCCTCGGTGTCGAGGAGGCCAGGCAGCTGTGTCACGCGGTCGCGCCACCCTTCACGTACTTGTCGTAGCCCTCGGCCTCCAGCACGTCGGCCAGCTCGGCGCCGCCGGACTCGGCGATGCGGCCGTTGGCGAACACGTGCACGAAGTCGGGCTTGATGTAGCGCAGGATGCGCGTGTAGTGGGTGATCAGCAGGGTGCCGACCTCACCGGTCTCGCGGACGCGGTTGACGCCTTCGGAGACGATGCGCAGCGCGTCGACGTCCAGGCCGGAGTCGGTCTCGTCGAGGATCGCGATCTTCGGCTTCAGGAGCTCCAGCTGGAGGATCTCGTGGCGCTTCTTCTCACCGCCGGAGAAGCCCTCGTTCACGTTGCGCTCGGCGAAGGCCGGGTCCATCTGGAGCTGCTCCATCGCGGACTTGACCTCCTTCACCCAGGTGCGCAGCTTGGGGGCCTCGCCGCGGATGGCCGTGGCCGAGGTCCGCAGGAAGTTGGAGACCGAGACGCCGGGGACCTCGACCGGGTACTGCATGGCGAGGAAGACGCCGGCGCGGGCGCGCTCGTCGACGGACATCTCCAGGACGTCTTCGCCGTCGAGGGTCACGGTGCCACCGGTGATGGTGTACTTCGGGTGCCCGGCCAGCGAGTACGCCAGCGTGGACTTGCCGGAGCCGTTCGGACCCATGATGGCGTGCGTCTCACCCTGCTTGACGGTGAGGTCGACGCCCTTGAGGATCTCGCGGGCGCCGTTCTCGGCCTCGACGGAGACGTGCAGGTCGTGGATTTCAAGCGTTGCCATGGATACCTCAGGACTCCTGGGTGAGGGAGACGAGCACGTCGTCCCCTTCGATCTTTACGGGGTAAACGGGTACGGGGCGGGTCGCGGGCAGACCGGAAGGCTTCCCGGTGCGCAGGTCGAAGGCCGACCCGTGCAGCCAGCACTCGATCATGCAGTCCTCGACCTCGCCCTCCGAGAGCGAGACGTTCGCGTGCGAGCAGATGTCGTTGATCGCGAACACCTCGCCCTCGGCACGGACGATGGACACCGGCGTGCCGTCGAGTTCCACCCGCTTGGGGGTGTTCTCCTCCAGCTCGCTCAGCGCACAGGCCTTGAGGTAGCTCATCAGACGGACGCCGCCAGCTCGGTCTCGATCCTGGCGAGCAGGCGCTCCTCGATGTCGTCGACACCGATCTGCTGGACGAGCTCGGCGAAGAAGCCGCGCACGACCAGACGGCGGGCCTCGTCGGCCGGGATGCCGCGCGCCTGGAGGTAGAAGAGCTGCTCGTCGTCGAAGCGGCCGGTGGCGGAGGCGTGGCCGGCGCCGACGATCTCGCCGGTCTCGATCTCCAGGTTCGGCACCGAGTCGACCCGCGCGCCGTCCGTCAGGACGAGGTTGCGGTTCATCTCGTAGGTGTCGGTGCCCTCGGCGCTCTTCTCGATGAGCACGTCACCGATCCAGACGGCGTGGGCGTCCTGGCCCTGGAGCGCGCCCTTGTAGACCACGTTCGACTTGCAGTGCGGGGCGTCGTGCGTGACCAGGAGGCGGTGCTCCTGGTGCTGGCCGGCGTCCGTGAAGTACAGACCGAGCATCTCGGCCTCGCCGCCGGGGCCCGCGTAGGCGATCCGGGGGTGCAGACGGACGAGGTCGCCGCCGAAGGTCACGACCACGGACTTGAAGCTCGCGTCGCGGCCGACCAGCGCGTTGTGCTGGGAGGTGTGGACGGCGGTGTCGTCCCAGTCCTGCACGGACACGAAGGTCACCTTGGCGCCGTCGCCGACGAGGATGTCGACGTTGGCGGCGCGGACGCCGTCACCGGTGTGGTCGATCACGATGATCGCCTCGGCGAAGGGCTTGATGTCGAAGACGGTGTGACCGAAGGTCGTGCCGCCCTCGCCGTGCAGGGCGACCCTGATCGGCTCGGCGAGCACGGTCTCCTTGGGCACGGTGACGACCGTGGCCTTGGCGAACGAGGAGAAGGCCTGCGCGGAGACGCGGTCGACGGGCATGCCGGCCTTGCCGATCCGCTCGTCGCCGCGCTCGACCGACTCGACCGTCACGCCCTCCGGCGCGTCGATCTGGGCCTTCATGGTGCCGTCGGCGACCGCGGTGCCGTCGTGCAGGCCCTTGAGGCGGGCGAGCGGGGTGAACCGCCACTCCTCCTCGCGGCCGTGCGGAACCGGGAAGTCGGCCACGTCGAAGGACGGCGGCGCGCTCATCCGGGTGGCGACGGTGGACTCGGCGGCCACCGCGATCGCGCCGGCGGTGGTGGAGCCCGCCGGGATGTTCTGAGCCTCAGCCATGGCTGTCGTGTTGCTCGCTCTCTTAAAAAACGCTGCCTACGTCAAAGAATGTGCTGGATGCCGGGCGGCGGCCGGGACTAGCCGACCGAGCCCTCCATCTGCAGCTCGATCAGCCGGTTGAGCTCCAGGGCGTACTCCATGGGCAGCTCGCGCGCGATGGGCTCGACGAAGCCGCGCACGATCATGGCCATGGCCTCGAACTCCGTCAGACCGCGGCTCATCAGGTAGAAGAGCTGGTCGTCGGAGACCTTGGAGACCGTGGCCTCGTGGCCCATGGAGACGTCGTCCTCACGGACGTCCACGTACGGGTACGTGTCCGAGCGGGAGATCGTGTCGACCAGGAGCGCGTCGCAGAGCACGTTCGACTTGGAGCCGTGGGCGCCCTCGCCGATCTCGACCAGGCCGCGGTACGAGGTGCGGCCGCCACCTCGCGCCACCGACTTGGAGACGATGTTGGAGGAGGTGTTCGGCGCCATGTGGACCATCTTGGAGCCGGCGTCCTGGTGCTGGCCCTCGCCCGCGAAGGCGATGGAGAGGGTCTCGCCCTTGGCGTGCTCGCCCATCAGGTAGACGGCCGGGTACTTCATGGTGACCTTGGAACCGATGTTGCCGTCGATCCACTCCATGGTCGCGCCCTCGTACGCCACGGCGCGCTTGGTGACCAGGTTGTAGACGTTGTTCGACCAGTTCTGGATGGTCGTGTAGCGGCAGCGGCCGCCCTTCTTCACGATGATCTCGACCACGGCGCTGTGCAGCGAGTCCGAGGAGTAGATCGGGGCGGTGCAGCCCTCGACGTAGTGGACGTACGCGTCCTCGTCGACGATGATCAGCGTCCGCTCGAACTGGCCCATGTTCTCCGTGTTGATACGGAAGTAGGCCTGGAGCGGGATGTCGACCTTCACGCCCTTGGGGACGTAGATGAAGGAGCCGCCGGACCACACCGCGGTGTTCAGCGACGCGAACTTGTTGTCGCCGACCGGGATGACCGTGCCGAAGTACTCCTGGAAGAGCTCCGGGTGCTCCTTGAGCGCGGTGTCCGTGTCGAGGAAGATGACGCCCTGCTCCTCCAGGTCCTCACGGATCTGGTGGTAGACGACCTCGGACTCGTACTGGGCCGCGACACCGGCGACGAGGCGCTGCTTCTCCGCCTCCGGGATGCCGAGCTTGTCGTACGTGTTCTTGATGTCCTCGGGCAGGTCCTCCCAGGAAGCGGCCTGCTTCTCGGTGGAACGCACGAAGTACTTGATGTTGTCGAAGTCGATGCCGGAGAGGTCGGAGCCCCAGTTCGGCATGGGCTTCTTGTCGAACAGCTTGAGGCCCTTGAGGCGGAGCTTCAGCATCCACTCCGGCTCGGACTTCTTCGCCGAGATGTCGCGGACGACGTCCTCGGACAGACCCCGCTTGGCAGCGGCACCGGCCGCGTCGGAGTCGGCCCAGCCGTATTCGTAGGTGCCCAGGCCATCGAGCTCAGGGTGAGCAGTCTCCGTGGTCATGCGGGGTTCCTCCCGGCCGTACTTGCAGATACTGATGTGTCGGTCTGTGTGGCGCTTCGCGGAATGAACGTGGTGCACACCCCGTCGCCGTGGGCGATCGTGGCGAGGCGCTGCACATGCGTCCCGAGCAGCCGCGAGAAGACCTCGGTCTCCGCCTCGCAGAGCTGCGGGAACTGCTCGGCGACGTGTGCGACCGGGCAGTGGTGCTGACAGAGCTGTTCACCGCTGTGCGGACCGGGAGCGCTCTTCGCCGTAGCAGCGTACCCGTCCGCGGTCAACGCCTTGGCCAGGGCCTCGGTGCGGTCCGCGGGGGCGGCCGCGTCGACGGACTCCCGGTAGGTCTGCGCCTGCGCCTCCATGCGCGCCCGGGCGAAGGCGGCGACGGCCGCCTCCCCCTGCTCGCCCCCGCCGACGGACTGCGCGATCCAGCGCAGGGCGTCCGCGGCGAGCGTGTCGTAGGACTGGTCGAAGGCGTCGCGGCCGCAGTCGGTGAGCGCGAAGACCTTGGCGGGCCGGCCCCGGGTGCGTGCGCCGTACACACGCTGCTCACGGGGTGCGACCACGTCGTCGGCGACGAGCGTGTCGAGGTGGCGGCGGACGGCGGCCTGGGTGAGGCCGAGACGCTGCGCGAGGTCGGCGACGGTGGAGGGGCCGTGGTCCAGGATGGACCGCGCGACCCGGTTGCGGGTTGACCGCTCCCCGGTCGCGAGCTCCCCCTGGGGGGCCTCGCTCATCCGTTCGCCGTATTTCACAACGCCATTGTTGCGTAATTAAGCGAGCTCCGACAAGCCGTGACGGAGGCCACGCCTGGTGGCATCCATCACTAAGGGTTACCTAATTTGTCGACGGAGAGTTAACCGGAGGGGATTGCTCCGCATCCACGCCGGGCCCCTCCGTGCACCGGCAAAGGGCTCCCACCAGCAAGCCTCCACCCACACTGTGGCCGGACGCGGTGAACACGGGATTCCGGAAAAGATCACGGAAACCGACTGGGCCGACCGGGATCGCGGGACCGAAAAGAGCCGTGTCCGCGACGCGATGTCCGCATCCGGAGGGCACGAAAACCGCCCCCGGGCGGCCGGAGGACGGAAATCCCGGCCGCGTTCCGCCGCGTTCCCAGGGGCTCCACCGGCCCCACGGGGCCGGTGGGGGGTCACCTCCGCCGGGGCCGTGCCCCCCCCCACCCCCAGGACCGGGGACCCCCCGGCGGCCTCCGTAGACTCACCCCCCATGAGCAACGACCCCGCCGTGGAGATCCGCGGACTGGTGAAGCGGTACGGCACCAAAACCGCCGTGGACGGCCTCGACCTCACCGTCCCCCGCGCCCGCGTCACCGCGGTCCTCGGCCCCAACGGCGCGGGCAAGACCACCACCGTGGAGACCTGCGAGGGCTACGTCCGCCCCGACGCCGGCACCGTCCGCGTCCTCGGCCTCGACCCGGTCGCCCGCGCCGAGGCCCTGCGCCCGCGGATCGGCGTCATGCTCCAGTCCGGCGGGGTCTACTCCGGCGCCCGCGCCGTGGAGATGCTCCGCCACGTGGCCAGTCTCCACGCGCACCCGCTGGACGTGGACACCCTCGTGGAACGCCTGGGCCTCGGCGGCTGCGGCCGCACCCCCTACCGCCGGCTGTCCGGCGGCCAGCAGCAGCGGCTCGCCCTGGCCCTGGCCGTCGTCGGCCGCCCGGAGCTGGTCTTCCTGGACGAGCCCACCGCCGGCCTCGACCCGCAGGCCCGCCGCGCGACCTGGGACCTCGTACGGGAACTGCGCTCCGACGGGGTCACCGTCGTCCTCACCACCCACCACATGGACGAGGCCGAGCAGCTCTGCGACGAGGTCGCCATCATGGACGCCGGCCGGGTCATCGCCCACGGCAGCCCCGAGGAGCTGTGCCGCGGCGGCGCCGAGAACACCCTGCGCTTCACCGGCCGCCCCTCCCTCGACCTCCCCTCCCTGCTCAAGGCCCTGCCCGACGGCACCCAGGCCGCCGAGCTCACCCCGGGCTCCTACCGGGTCACCGGCGAGGTGGACCCGCAGCTGCTGGCCACCGTCGCCTCCTGGTGCGCCCAGCACGGGGTGCTGCCCAGCAGCCTCTCGGTGGAGCGGCACACCCTCGAAGACGTCTTCCTCGAACTCACGGGCAAGGAGCTGCGTTCATGAGCGCCGGTACGTTCACCCCCCGTCCGGGGGCCGCGCCCGTGTCCCGCATGATCGTCGCGCAGACGGCACTGGAGACCCGGATGCTGCTGCGCAACGGGGAGCAGCTGCTGCTCACCGTGATCATCCCGGCGCTGCTGCTGACCCTGTTCTCCGCCGTGGACATCGTGGACACGGGTGCCGGGAAGTCCGTCGACTTCCTCGCGCCGGGCGTCCTCGCGCTCGCCGTGATGTCCACCGCCTTCACCGGGCAGGCCATCGCCACCGGCTTCGACCGCCGCTACGGAGTGCTCAAGCGGCTCGGGGCCTCCCCGCTGCCGCGCTGGGCGCTGATGGCCTCCAAGACCCTGTCGGTGCTGGTCACCGAGGTCCTCCAGGTCGCCCTGCTGACGGTGATCGCCCTCGCGCTCGGCTGGTCCCCGCAGGGGAACCCGCTGTCGGTCGCCGCCCTGCTGCTGCTCGGCACGGCCGCGTTCTCCGGGCTCGGGCTGCTGATGGCGGGCACCCTCAGGGCCGAGGCCACGCTGGCCGCCGCCAACCTGGTGTTCCTGCTCCTGCTGGTCGGCGGCGGGGTGATCGTGCCGCTGGAGAAGTTCCCCGGCGCCGTGCAGTCCGCCCTGGGGCTGCTGCCGATCTCGGCGCTCTCCGACGGCCTGCGCGAGGTGCTCCGGCACGGGAGCGCGCTGCCCTGGGGCGACGCGGCGGTCCTGGCCGTCTGGGCCGTGCTGGGACTGGGAGCGGCCGCGAAGTTCTTCCGCTGGGAGTGAATCCCGTCCGCCGTGCGTTGGGCAGGCAGGAGGTTGACCGCCTCCGCTCATCGATGACGCACGACGATCGGGACCCCGGGGGACGGGCATGGCGCAGCGGGAGGCCGTTCTGCGGCTGGACGAACAGTGGGCGCGGATCCGCTCGGGGGCCGCGCACGCGGATCCCGGGGAGAGCGACCGGCTGCTGGCCGAGCTGATCGGGGCGCTGCGCGAGCCCGCCCGGACCGATGCCGACTGCGCGGCCCGGCTGGGGCTGCGCCTGGGGGACCTCGCGGCCCGCCGGTTCGCGGCCGGGGACCGGGCCGGGGCGCTGGCCGCCATCGAGGAGGGGCTGCGGCACGCGCGGCAGGCCGCCGGGCACGCTCCGGAGTACGCCCGGTGGTACGCCCGGGGTCTGATCAACCAGGGGGTCTGGCTGTCCTGGCCGCTGAGCGACGCGGACCGGCTGCCCCGGTATCCGCTGGGCGCGGGCGGCGAGAGCGGCCCGAGCACCATGGAACGGGCGGCCGGGGAGCGCGCCCGCGATCTGACCCGGACGGCCGTGGAGGTGTGGGCCTCCCTGGACCAGCACGACCCCGTCAACCGGCGGGGGCTCGCGCAGGCCAAGGTCTTCCTCGGGGACCGCCTCGCCGAGCTGGGCTTCGCCTCCGACGCCGTCGCCTGGGCGGTGGACGCCGAGGCCGGTTTCCGCCGGATGCTGCTCGCGGCCCCCGCGCCCGAGGAGGCGCAGGAGGCCGAGGAGGCCCTGGACCACATCGGCCGCCAGCTGGAACTGCGGCTGCGCTTCCTGACCTTCGAGTCGCTGGCCGGCCTGCGGACCGAGGGGCTGCTGCCGGAACGCCTGCTCCCGCAGGCGGTGGTGGCGGCCCGGATCCAGGGCGTGGCGGAGGCGGAGATCGCCGCCCGGCTGGGGCTGGACGCCGAGCAGGTGGTGACGATGCTGGAGGTCACGCCCTGGCTCGCGGTGTGGCGGATCGAGGTGCGCGGGCCGGACGGGCTGTGGGCCGCGCAGCCCGCGCCGTGGCGCGACTCGGCGGAGGTGAGGAACCGGACGGCGGAGGACGTGGCGGCCGGGTTGGTACGGGGGTTCATGGACTCCGCGGCCTACCCGGGCGACGGCGCGCTGTGGCGGGTCCGCGTCTGGTGGCACGCGGAGGGCGACCCGGCCGGAGCCAGGTTCCGCCTGGTCATCGGGCCCGACTCACCAGCCGCCACCCCCTCGTGAAAGTTTGCACAAGGCGGCCTTTACGATAGGGGCCGTGTTGAACCCCTTCGCATATCTCGCCGGCCGCTGGACCCCGTCACCCCGGACCGTCCGGCGCGCCGCGCTCGCCGCGCTCGTCATGAGCGTGCTCATCGTCGTCACCGGTGGCGCGGTGCGGCTCACCGGATCCGGTCTCGGCTGCGACACCTGGCCCAAGTGCACCGACGACAGCCTGGTCGTGACGCAGGCGCAGGGCTTCCACGGGGCCATCGAGTTCGGCAACCGCATGCTGACCTACGTGCTCTGCGCGGCCGTCGGCGGGATCATCCTCGCGGCCCGCTCGGCCACGCCCTGGCGGCACTCGCTGACGCGGCTCGGCTGGCTCCAGTTCGCGCTCGTGATGGGCAACGCGGTCCTCGGCGGCATCACCGTCCTGACGGGGCTCAACCCCTACAGCGTGGCCGGCCACTTCCTCCTCGCCACCAGCCTGATCACCGTCACCACCGTCACCTGGCAGCGCGTCGGCGAGGGCGACAGCGCCCCCCGCCCGCGCGTGCCCGGTCCGGTGCGCAAGCTCTCCTGGGCCCTGGTCGCGACCACCCTGGTGCTGATCGCGGCCGGTACGGTCGTCACGGGCTCCGGCCCGCACGCCGGCGACAGCAGCGAGATCAAGCGCATGCCGTTCGACTGGGCCACCACCGCGCACGTGCACGCGATCGCCGCCTGGCTGGTCTGCGCGCTCGCCGTCGCGATGTGGCTGGTGCTGCGCGTCGTGGACGCCCCCGACGACACCCGGGCCCGCGCCCGTGACCTGCTGGTCGTCCTGCTCGCCCAGGGGGCCATCGGCTACGTCCAGTTCTTCACGGACGTGCCCGAGGTGCTGGTCGCCGTGCACATGCTGGGTTCCTGCCTGGTCTGGATCTCCGTGCTCCGCGTGGTGCTGAGCCTGCGCGAGCGCTCCGCCGACCGGGCGGAGGTCCCGGCGCGGGACGACGCGCGGCTCTCCGCGGTCTGACCCGTCCCGGCCGCCCCGGCTTCCGGGGCGGCGGCCGTCCTCAGCCGCGCTCGTCCAGCCGGTAGACGCGCCGGGCGTTGTCGGCCGCGACCATCGCCGCCACCCGGTCCGCGTCCCGCCAGGACCAGGCCCCGTCGGCGACCCAGCCGCCCAGGACCCGGCCCAGCGCCTCGCGGAACACCAGCGCGCCGACCGCGTGCAGCTCCGGCAGGCGCCGGCCACCGCTGGAGAACAGCAGCTTCCCGAAGGGCGCGAGTTCCAGCACCTCGGCCAGGACGGCGGCGGCGCGGGCACCCGTCGCCGCGAGGGCGGGTCCGAGATCGGCGTGGACGTGCGGATGCGCGGCGGCCAGCCCGGCCGTGTGCCGGTGGTACGGGTACCCGCCGAGCAGCACCAGCTGCGTCCCCAGGCCCTCGGTGGCCCGTACGAACCCGGTCAGCGCCCCGGGCTCCCGCGCCCCGGTGTGCAGCTGGACCGGCAGCCCACAGCTCACGGCGCTCCACAGCAGGTGCCGCAGGAGTACGGGGTCCCGTACGGCCCCTCCCGCGGCCCGTCCGGCCAGCCACCGCCCGGCGGCCCCGCGCACCTCGCCGGGTCCCGGCGGGCTCGGGTCGTCCGCGAGCGCGCGGGCGTATCCGGTGGCGGCGCCGCAGCCGAAGGCGACGGCCGAGGCCGCGGCGTGGTGGACGGCGCCGCCCAGGTTGGCCAGGAACGCCGCGACGGTCCCGGAGGTGTCGGCGGCCTGCTCGGCGAGTGATTCCAGCCGGACCACCTCGAAGGCCTCCGCCTCCCCGGCGAGTGCCAGCTCCTTGGCCCCGGTGAGGTCCCCGGACGCCCCCGTGTCGACCAGGTGGGCGCCCACCCCGGAGCCGCGCAGCAGCCGCCGCGCGGTCTCGGCGGGCCCGAGTTCGCGCCGCCGGGCCAGGTAGCGGGCGGGCGGGCAGTGGGGCTCCAGCCCGAGCAGCGGCGGGCACCAGCGGCGCACGGCGAAGCCGGCCTGGGTGTCGAAGAAGGTGGTGCCGGCGGCGGGCGGGCCGGCCGCGCCGGTCAGCTCGGCCTCGAACGTGGCGAGTCCCAGCTCCGTGCGGAGCACTCCGTGGCAGTGCTGGTCCACCAGGGGCGGCGTTTCGATCATCCGGGCATCCCGTTGCGGACGTGAGGAAGCGGGTTCCACGGTCCTAACGGGTGAGCGGGGCAGTTGGTTGTGCTCGCGCTGTTGACCGAGCGGGTCCGGCCCGATCCGGCACGGGGCTCCCGGGCCGGAGGGGCGCGCCGGGGGCAGGTCCGGGCGCCCGGAGAGGACCCGCGGAACGGGGGTCCTCTCCGGGCGCCCGGACCCGCGGGCCCGGCACCGGCGCCCCGGAGGCGGAGGAGCCCTCAGGAAGAGGGGCCGCCGAGCTGGATGCCGGCCATGCGCGTCCACTCGTACGGGCCGGTCCGGACGCGGGCGGCGAACTCTCCGTCGAACTCGTCGTGGAGGGTCAGCCCGGCCTGCTCGGCGGCGAGCCGGGCCACGGTGTGCGTCCGGGCGACCAGGTCGCCCCAGCCGCCGTCCGTGCCGACGAGCACGATGCGGGTGCCGGCCTGGCCGATGTGGGCGAGGTGGCCCTCGGCGCCGCCGTGCTGCTTGGCGAACGCGCCGATCTGCCGGGCCAGCTTCGTCGCCCTGCGGGCCTGCTTCTTGTCTGCTGCGGTGTCTGCGGTCTCCGCGGTCTCTGCCATGAACGGCATGCTACCGGCGAGTAATCAACGGAGGAAGGGATCCACGGCCACGGCGACGAAGAGGAGCGACACATAGGTGATGGACCAGTGGAACAGCCGCATCTCCTTGAGCTTCGCACCCGTCACCCCGGCCTTGGCGCGGGCGCTCAGCGCGTGCGCCTCCCACAGCCACCAGCCGCCGGCCAGCAGCGCGACCGAGGTGTAGAACCAGCCGGTGTACCCCAGCGGGGTCAGCAGCAGCGATACCGCCACCATCACCCAGCTGTAGAGGACGATCTGCTTGGCGACGGCCTTGTTGCCCGCCACGACCGGCAGCATCGGCACGCCGACGCGCGCGTAGTCGTCCTTCACCTTCATCGACAGCGGCCAGTAGTGCGGCGGCGTCCAGAAGAAGATGACGAGGAAGAGGATGACCGCGGCCCAGGAGACCTCGTTCTTGACGGCCGACCAGCCGATGAGGACCGGCAGGCAGCCCGCGATCCCGCCCCAGACGATGTTCTGCGCCGTACGCCTCTTGAGCAGCATCGTGTAGACCACGACGTAGAAGAGGAGCGCGCCGAGCGAGAGCGCGGCCGACAGCCAGTTGATCAGCAGACCGAAGAACAGGGTGGAGATCACGCCGAGCGAGATGCCGAAGACCAGGCACTCGCGCGGGCTCACCATGCCGGTCACCAGCGGACGCTGCGCCGTACGGTCCATCAGCGCGTCGATGTCGCGGTCGATGTACATGTTCAGCGCATTGGCGCCGCCCGCGGAGAGGTAGCCGCCGAAGCAGGTGGCGAGCACCAGCCACATCGGCGGCACGCCCTGCTCCGCGAGGAACATCACCGGCACTGTGGTGATCAGCAGAAGTTCGATGATCCGCGGCTTGGTCAATGCCACGAAAGCCATGACCCGGGCCCCGAACGGCCGGTGACCGGGGCTCGTCCCGAGCACCCCCGCTGGACGGGATTCGACGGCCGTCACGCACACCCCTGAGAGAGAATCCAGCAAGCTCCGACTCGGACCCTTCAGGACATGAAGGCCCGGTAAAGGCTTGCGCGTACCACGCCACTCTAGACGTTGCACTTGCGTCGCCCCGCGCGGGGGTCGTCTCGTGTTGGGCCGATCGGACCGGACGGACGGTTCACACGTGCGGACGCCGGATGAACAAGGGGCACCGACCTGGCGACGCACTGCCTGCACTCGAATAGCCCCACGCCCTCGCGGGGGTAGGCTCGGAATCGCGCCGGTGCGTCGTTCGTCACCGGGAATACAACATGTGGAGAGGAGCCCTGACCAACGGTGAGCACCAAGCCGACCACCACAGAGCTCGAATGGACCGAACTGGACCAGCGGGCCGTCGACACCGCCCGCATCCTGGCCGCGGACGCGGTCCAGAAGGTCGGAAACGGCCACCCCGGTACGGCGATGAGCCTGGCCCCCGCCGCGTACACCCTCTTCCAGAAGGTCATGCGGCACGACCCGGCCGACCCCGAGTGGGTCGGCCGTGACCGTTTCGTGCTCTCCGCGGGGCACTCGTCCCTGACCCTCTACACCCAGCTCTACCTGGGTGGCTTCGGCCTGGAGCTGGACGACCTCAAGGCGTTCCGCACCTGGGGCTCCAAGACCCCCGGGCACCCGGAGTACGGCCACACGGCCGCCGTCGAGACCACCACCGGCCCGCTGGGCCAGGGCATCGCGAACGCGGTGGGCATGGCCATGGCCGCCCGCTACGAGCGCGGTCTGTTCGACCCGGAGGCGGCCGCCGGCACCTCCCCGTTCGACCACATGGTCTACGCGATCGCGGGCGACGGCTGCCTCCAGGAGGGCATCTCCCACGAGGCGTCCGCGCTGGCGGGCCACCAGAAGCTCGGCAACCTCGTGCTGCTGTGGGACGACAACCACATCTCCATCGAGGGCGACACCGAGACCGCCGTCTCCGAGGACACCCTGAAGCGCTACGAGGCGTACGGCTGGCACGTCCAGCGCGTGGCCCCGCAGGCAAACGGCGACCTCGACCCGAAGGCGCTGTTCGAGGCCTTCCAGGCCGCCAAGGCCGAGACGGAGCGCCCGTCCTTCATCGCGGCCCGCTCGATCATCGCCTGGCCGGCCCCGCACGCCCAGGGCACCGAGGCCTCCCACGGCTCGGCCCTCGGCAACGACGAGGTCGCCGCGACCAAGCGCGTGCTCGGCTTCGACCCGGAGCAGACCTTCGAGGTCTCCGACGCGGTCATCGGCCACACCCGCGGCCTCGTGGACCGCGGCCGTGACGCCCGCGCCGCCTGGGAGAAGGAGTTCTCCGCCTGGCGCACCGCCAACCCGCAGCGCGCGACCGAGTTCGACCGCGTCAACGCCAACGAGCTGCCCGCCGGCTGGGAGGACAAGCTCCCCGTCTTCGAGACCGGCAAGGGCGTCGCCACCCGCGCCGCCTCCGGCAAGGTCCTCGAAGCGCTCGGCGCGATCATCCCGGAGCTGTGGGGCGGCTCGGCCGACCTGGCCGGCTCCAACAACACCACCATCGACAAGAACTCCTCGTTCCTGCCGGTGGGCAACCCGCTGCCGGAGGCCGACCCGTACGGCCGCACCATCCACTTCGGCATCCGCGAGCACGCCATGGCCGCGGCCATGAACGGCATCGCCCTGCACGGCCACACCCGCATCTACGGCGGCACCTTCCTGGTGTTCTCCGACTACATGCGCAACGCCGTCCGGCTGTCCGCGCTGATGCACCTGCCGGTGACGTACGTGTGGACGCACGACTCCATCGGCCTCGGCGAGGACGGCCCGACCCACCAGCCGGTCGAGCACGTCGCCGCGCTGCGCGCCATCCCGGGTCTGAACGTCGTCCGTCCGGCCGACGCGAACGAGACCGCCATCGCCTGGCGCGAGGTCCTGCGCCGCCACACCAAGGTGTTCGGCAAGGGTGCCCCGCACGGTCTGGCGCTGACCCGCCAGGGCGTGCCGACCTACGAGCGCAACGAGGACGCCGCCAAGGGCGGGTACGTGCTGTTCGAGGCCGAGGGCGGCCCCGCGCAGGTCGTGCTCATCGGCACCGGTTCCGAGGTCCAGCTCGCCGTCGCCGCGCGCGAGGCGCTGCAGGCCGAGGGCGTTCCGGCGCGCGTGGTCTCGATGCCGTGCGTCGAGTGGTTCGAGGAGCAGGACCAGGAGTACAAGGACAGCGTGCTGCCGCCCTCCGTCAAGGCGCGAGTCGCGGTCGAGGCCGGCATCGGCCTGACCTGGCACCGTTACGTCGGTGACGCGGGCCGGATCGTCTCGCTGGAGCACTTCGGTGCCTCCGCCGACGGCGCCGTCCTGTTCCGCGAGTTCGGCCTCACCGCCGAAGCCGTGACCGCAGCAGCCAAGGCCTCCATCACCGCCGCCGCGCGCTGAGTCCGGCACCAGAACCAAGTAGGAGATGCAATTCCCATGACAGACGCACTCAAGCGCCTCTCCGACGAGGGCGTGGCGATCTGGCTGGACGACCTGTCCCGCAAGCGCATCACGTCCGGCAACCTCGCCGAGCTCATCGACCAGAGCCACGTGGTCGGTGTGACCACCAACCCGTCGATCTTCCAGAAGGCGATCAGCAGCGGTGACGGTTACGAGCAGCAGCTCGCCGACCTCGCCGCCCGCAAGGTCACCGTCGACGAGGCGATCCGGATGATCACCACGGCGGACGTCCGCGACGCCGCCGACATCCTGCGCCCGGTCTTCGACGCGACCGAGGGCCAGGACGGCCGCGTGTCGATCGAGGTCGACCCGCGTCTGGCGCACGAGACCACGGCGACCGTCGCCGAGGCCAAGCAGCTCGCCTGGCTGGTGGACCGCCCGAACACCCTGATCAAGATCCCGGCGACCGAGGCCGGCCTGCCGGCGATCACCGAGGTCATCGGCCGGGGGATCAGCGTCAACGTCACGCTGATCTTCTCGCTGGAGCGCTACCGCGCGGTCATGGACGCGTACCTGGCGGGCCTGGAGAAGGCGAAGGCCGCCGGCCTGGACCTCTCCGAGATCCACTCGGTCGCCTCCTTCTTCGTGTCCCGCGTGGACAGCGAGATCGACAAGCGCCTCGACGGCATCGGGACCGACGAGGCGAAGGCCCTGAAGGGCAAGGCGGCCCTCGCCAACGCCCGTCTGGCCTACGAGGCCTACGAAGAGGTCTTCTCCTCCGAGCGCTGGGCGGCCCTGGACCGGGCGCACGCCAACAAGCAGCGCCCGCTGTGGGCCTCGACCGGCGTCAAGGACCCGGCCTACAAGGACACCCTGTACGTGGTGGACCTGGTCGCCCCCGGCACCGTGAACACCATGCCCGAGGCCACCCTGGAGGCCACCGCCGACCACGGCGAGGTCTCCGGCGACACCATCCGCGGCACGTACGAGCAGGCTCGCGCCGAGCTCGACGCGGTCGCGAAGCTGGGCATCTCGTACGACGATGTGGTGCAGCTGCTCGAAGACGAAGGCGTCGAGAAGTTCGAGGCGTCGTGGAACGACCTGCTGAAGTCGACCGAGGCGGAGCTCAAGCGCCTCGCCCCCGCGGAGGACTGAGTATTTTGTCGGTGAACGGAGCGAACCCGCTTCGTGACGCACAGGACCGGCGGCTCCCGCGCATCGCGGGGCCGTCCGGCCTGGTCATTTTCGGCGTTACGGGTGACCTGTCGCGCAAGAAGCTGATGCCCGCCGTCTACGACCTGGCGAACCGCGGCCTGCTGCCGCCGGGCTTCTCCCTGATCGGCTTCGCCCGCCGCGAGTGGCAGGACGAGGACTTCGCGCAGGAGGTGCACGACGCTGTCAAGCAGCACTCCCGCACCCCCTTCCGCGAAGAGGTCTGGCAGCAGCTGGTACAGGGCTGCCGGTTCGTCCAGGGCGATTTCGACGACGACGCGGCCTTCGAGACCCTCAAGGCCACCATCGAGGAACTCGACAAGGCACAGGGGACGGGCGGCAACTTCGCCTTCTACCTCTCCGTGCCCCCGAAGTTCTTCCCCAAGGTGGTCCAGCAGCTCAAGGACCACGGTCTGGCGCAGAAGGAAGGCTCCTGGCGGCGCGCCGTCATCGAGAAGCCCTTCGGCCACGACCTCAAGAGCGCGGAAGAGCTCAACAAGGTCGTCCACGAGGTCTTCCCCCGTGACGAGGTCTTCCGGATCGACCACTACCTCGGCAAGGAGACCGTCCAGAACATCCTGGCGCTCCGCTTCGCCAACACCATGTTCGAGCCGATCTGGAACCGGTCGTACGTCGACCACGTGCAGATCACCATGGCGGAGGACATCGGCATCGGCGGCCGGGCCGGCTACTACGACGGCATCGGCGCCGCGCGCGACGTCATCCAGAACCACCTGCTCCAGCTGCTGGCGCTGACCGCGATGGAGGAGCCGGGCTCCTTCCACCCCAAGGCGCTGGTGGCCGAGAAGCTCAAGGTGCTGACCGCCGTGGAGCTGCCCGAGGACCTGGGCAAGCACACCGTGCGCGGCCAGTACTCGGCGGCCTGGCAGGGTGGCGAGAAGGTCGTCGGGTACCTCGAAGAGGACGGCATCGACCCCAAGTCGAAGACCGACACCTACGCGGCCATCCGCCTGGAGATCAACAACCGCCGCTGGGCGGGCGTCCCCTTCTACCTGCGGACGGGCAAGCGCCTGGGCCGCCGGGTGACCGAGATCGCCGTGGTCTTCAAGCGGGCGCCGTACCTGCCGTTCGAGTCGGGCGCGACCGAGGAGCTGGGGCAGAACGCCCTGGTCATCCGGGTCCAGCCGGACGAGGGCGTGACCGTCCGCTTCGGCTCCAAGGTGCCGGGCACCTCCATGGAGGTCCGGGACGTCACGATGGACTTCGCCTACGGCGAGTCCTTCACCGAGTCCAGCCCCGAGGCGTACGAGCGGCTCATCCTCGATGTCCTCCTCGGCGACGCGAACCTCTTCCCGCGTCACCAGGAAGTCGAGCTGTCCTGGAACATCCTCGACCCGATCGAGGAGTACTGGGACAAGCACGGCAAGCCCGCGCAGTACCCGGCGGGCACCTGGGGGCCGGTCGAGGCGGACGAGATGCTCGCACGAGACGGACGGAGCTGGCGCCGGCCATGAAGATCGACCTCACGGAGACCACCTCCAGCAAGATCAACGCCGCGTTGGTGCAGGCGCGCCGGGACATCGGCACGCCGGCCATCGGCATGGTCCTCACGCTGGTGATCGTGACCGACGAGGAGAACGCGTACGACGCGCTCAAGTCGGCGAACGACGCGTCCCACGAACACCCCTCGCGGATCGTCGTCGTGGTCAAGCGGGTCAGCCGTTCCCCGCGCAGCCGCCGTGACGCCCGCCTCGACGCGGAGCTCCGCGTCGGGGCGGACGCGGGCAGCGGGGAGACGGTCGTGCTCCGCCTGCACGGCGAACTGGTCGACCACGCCCAGTCCGTGGTGCTCCCGCTCCTGCTGCCCGACGCCCCCGTGGTCGTCTGGTGGCCGGAGGGTGCTCCCGCGGACCTGGCGGGCGACCCGCTGGGCGCGCTGGGACAGCGCCGGATCACCGACACCTACTCCTCGGAGAAGCCCGTCGCCGCGCTCGGCGAGCGGGCGGCGGCGTACGCGCCGGGTGACACCGACCTGTCCTGGACCCGGATCACCCCGTGGCGTTCGATGCTGGCCGCCGCGCTGGACCAGCAGAGCCTGTCGGTCGCCTCGGCGACCGTCGAGGGCGAGGACGAGAACCCGAGCTGCGAGCTGCTGGCCATGTGGCTGGCGGACCGTCTCGGGGTGCCGGTCCACCGCGCCCGCTCCGGCGGGCCGGGGCTGACCGCCGTACGGCTGGAGACCAAGGACGGCTCGATCGTCCTGGACCGGGCGGACGGCGCGCTGGCGACGCTGTGCATGCCGGGGCAGCCCGACCGTGCGGTGGCGCTCAAGCGCCGGGACACGGCCGAGCTGCTGGCGGAGGAACTGCGCCGGCTGGACCCGGACAACACCTACGAGGCCTCGCTGAAGTTCGGCGTGGCCCGTCTGGAGGCGTCCGCCCCGGCCTCCGCCGCGGCTCCGGCCGAGGCGGAGCCCGAGGCTCCGGCCGAGGCCCCGGCCCCGGCCAAGCCCGCCGCCAAGCCGGCGGCGAAGAAGGCCCCGGCCAAGTAGCGGTACCGGTGAAGGGCGGAGCGGCTCCCCGCCCCGCCCTTCACCCGTTCCCCGGTGCTCCGCCCCGGACCGGAACCACCGCACGACCCGAACTACCAAGAAGGCGGCAGCACATGGGTATGACGACTCCCCAGGTCGTCGTCCACCGGGACAAGGAGCTGATGGCGCAGGCCACGGCCGCCCGGCTCATCACGAAGATCGTGGACGCGCAGGCCGCCCGTGGCAGCGCCTCCGTGGTCCTGACCGGCGGCCGCAACGGCAACGGCCTGCTCGCGGCCCTCTCCGTCGCCCCCGCCCGGGACGCGGTCGACTGGTCCCGCATCGACCTCTGGTGGGGCGACGAGCGCTACGTCCCCGCCGACGACCCCGAACGCAACCACGTACAGGCCCGTGAGGCCCTCCTGGACTCCGTCCCGGTGGATCCCGCGCGGGTGCACGTCATGCCCGCCTCCGACGGCCCGTACGGGGTGGACGTGGACGCCGCCGCGGCCGCCTACGCGGCGGAGCTGAAGCGGGCCTCCGGGCCGGAGGACCACGGTCCGGTCCCCACCTTCGACGTGCTGATGCTGGGCGTCGGCCCGGACACGCACGTGGCCTCGCTGTTCCCGGAGCACCCGGCGACCCGGGAGACCGAGCGCACCGTCGTGGGCGTGCACGGCGCCCCGAAGCCCCCGCCCACCCGGGTCTCCCTGACCCTCCCGGCGATCCGCGCGGCCCGCGAGGTGTGGCTGCTGGCGGCCGGCGAGGACAAGGCCGCGGCGGTGGCCGTCGCGCTCGGCGGCGCGGGCGGGGTCCAGGCCCCCGCCGCGCAGGCCTACGGCCGCAGCCGCACGCTGTGGCTGCTGGACCGGGCGGCGGCGGCCAAGCTGCCGGCCGGGCTGTACTCCCCGGCGTCCTGAACGGGCGGAAGCGCCCCGCACCGGTCGGTGCGGGGCGCTTCCGCGTTCACGCCGGAGGGCTCAGCGGCCGCGCAGTTCCCGGTACCGGGCCACGAGCGCCCGCGTCGAGGGGTCCAGGCCCGCCACGTCGGCCCCCTCCACCAGTGCGGGCTCCAGCCGCTTGGCGAGGACCTTGCCGAGCTCGACGCCCCACTGGTCGAAGGAGTCGATGTTCCACACGGCGCCCTGGACGAACACCTTGTGCTCGTAGAGGGCGATGAGCTGTCCCAGTACCGACGGGGTCAGCTCGCGGGCGAGGATCGTCGTCGTCGGGTGGTTGCCCCGGAAGGTCTTGTGCGGGACGAGCTCCTCGGCGACGCCCTCCGCGCGCACCTCCTCCGGCGTCTTTCCGAAGGCCAGGGCCTGCGTCTGGGCGAAGAAGTTGGCCATCAGCAGGTCGTGCTGGGCCACCAGGCCGGGGAGGAGGTCCTCCACCGGCCGGGCGAAGCCGATGAAGTCCGCCGGGATCAGCTTCGTGCCCTGGTGGATCAACTGGTAGTACGCGTGCTGCCCGTTGGTGCCGGGGGTGCCCCACACGACCGGGCCGGTCTGCCAGTCGACGGGGTCGCCGTTGCGGTCGACCGACTTGCCGTTGGACTCCATGTCGAGCTGCTGGAGGTAGGCCGTGAACCGCGACAGGTAGTGGCTGTACGGCAGGACCGCGTGGGACTGCGCGTCGTGGAAGTTGCCGTACCAGATCCCCAACAGCCCCATCAGCAGCGGCGCGTTCTCCTCCGGCGGCGCCGTGCGGAAGTGCTCGTCCATCAGGTGGAAGCCGTCCAGCAGCTGCCGGAAGTGGTCCGGGCCGATGGCGATCATCAGGGAGAGCCCGATGGCCGAGTCGAAGGAGTAGCGGCCGCCGACCCAGTCCCAGAAACCGAACATGTTGGCCGTGTCGATGCCGAACTCGCCGACCTTCTCCTCGTTGGTCGACAGCGCCACGAAGTGCCGGGCGACGGCCTCTTCACCGGCCCGCAGCTCCGTGAGCAGCCAGTTCCGCGCCGAGGTGGCGTTGGTGATGGTCTCGATGGTGGTGAAGGTCTTCGAGGCGATGATGAAGAGCGTCTCGGCCGGGTCCAGGTCGCGCACGGCCTCGTGCAGGTCCGCGCCGTCGACGTTGGAGACGAAACGCACCGTCAGGTCGCGGTCGCTGAAGGCCCGCAGGGCCTCGTACGCCATCGCCGGGCCGAGGTCGGAGCCGCCGATGCCGATGTTGACGACGTTCTTGATGCGCTTGCCGGTGTGGCCCGTCCACTCCCCCGACCGGACCCGGTCGGAGAAGGCCGCCATCTTGCGCAGGACCGCGTGCACCTCCGGGACGACGTCCTCGCCGTCGACCTTCACGACGGCACTCTCAGGGGCGCGCAGCGCGGTGTGCAGGACCGCCCGGTCCTCGGTGATGTTGATCTTCTCGCCGCGGAACATGGCGTCGCGCAGTTCGGCGACGCCGGTGGCCGCGGCCAGTTCGCGCAGCAGCGCGAGGGTCTCGTCGGTGACGAGGTGCTTCGCGTAGTCGATGTGCAGGTCCCCGGCCCCGAGGGTGTACTTGGTGCCACGCTCCGGGTCCGCCTCGAACAGCTCCCGCAGATGCGTCTGCCCCAGCTCTTCGCGGTGCTTGCCGAGCGCGTTCCACTGCGGCGTCCGGTCAAGCCTCGTACGTCCCGCCCGTCGCCCGCCACCACCCTCGCTCGACGCGCTTCGCGCGGCGGCCTGGTTTGCGTTCATCTCGGACATCAACCCACTTCTTCCGTCCTGTTGTGCCCCGCCGCCTCCAAACCTAAGGGATCCGAGGGGGGACAACGGACAAAAAGGGGCCCGGCCCGCGGGATTCGCTCTCCCACGGGCCGGGCCCCGAGTCACTCTCAAGGGTGGTGCCGGTTGTCGCCGGTCCTCAGATCTCGCCGCGGAGCTTGGCGAGGGCCTCGGCGAGGATGGCCTCGCCGTCGGCGTCGGTGCGGCGTTCCCGTACGTACGCGAGGTGCGTCTTGTACGGCTCGGTGCGCGGCGGCGCGGGCGGGTTGTCCCGGTCCTGGCCGGCCGGGAACCCGCAGCGCGGGCAGTCCCAGGTGTCCGGCACCTGTGCGTCGCTGGCGAAGCTCGGCTGCGTCTCGTGCCCGTTCGAGCACCAGAAGGAGATGCGCAGGCGGGGCGCGGATTCACCGCGCTCGGCCTCGCCCATCGGCCCGGCTCCGACCCGACTTCCACGAATCGCGTTGCCACTTGCCACGGTCGTAACTCCCTGCGTGATGGTGCCGCGGAGCGAGAGGGGATGTCCGCTGCGGGCGCCCCAGTCTACGGAAGGCCCAACGCGCGTCCACTAACCGGAGTTACTCGCTCCAGCCGTGGACGCAGGACCTCATGATAGGCGGGGCGGAGCCGACGGGACCGGCACAATGGCCAGAACGGTCAGCTGCCCGACTTCGTGAGCAGGCCGAGCGCCACGATGCAGGCGAACCACAGGAGCCCGATCACGACGGTGATGCGGTCGAGGTTGCGCTCTGCCACGGAGGAACCGCCGACCGAGGACTGCATGCCGCCGCCGAACATGTCGGACAGACCGCCGCCCTTGCCCTTGTGCATCAGCACGAGCAGCATCAGCAGGGCGCTGAAGACGACCAGGGCGATCGAGAACCCCATAATCACGGCTGATTCCTACTTTCTGGGCATTCTGGGCTTTCAGGTTTTACCGGGCCTGCGACGCCCGCGGGGGCCAGCGGCTGCCGATCGCAGCCCCCTGGCCCCCGCAAGGGTACGACGGATCCGCCCTACCGCATACTCACCGGTCGCTTCACTGGTCGCGGAAGCGGACGATCTTGACGAACTCGTCCACGTCCAGCGCCGCGCCGCCGATCAGGGCGCCGTCGACGTCGGGCTGCGCCATGATCGCGGCGATGTTGCCGGACTTCACGGAGCCGCCGTACTGGATGCGGACCTTGTCGGCCAGCTCCTGGGAGTACAGCTCCGCGAGGCGGCCGCGGATCGCTCCGCAGACCTCCTGGGCGTCCTCGGGGGTGGCGACCTCGCCGGTCCCGATGGCCCAGACGGGCTCGTACGCGATCACGATGGACTCGGCCTGCTCGGCCGGGACGTCCTTGAGACCGCCGTCGACCTGGGCCAGCGTGTGCGCGACCTGGCCGCCGGCCTTGCGGACGTCCAGGCCCTCGCCGACGCACAGGATCGGGGTGAGCCCGTGCTTGTAGGCGGCCTTGACCTTGGCGTTGCAGACCTCGTCGCCCTCGCCGTGGTACTGGCGGCGCTCGCTGTGGCCGACGGCCACGAAGGTGCAGCCGAGCTTGGCGAGCATCGGGCCGGAGATCTCGCCGGTGTAGGCGCCGGAGTCGTGCGCCGAGATGTCCTGGGCGCCGTACTTGATCTTCAGCTTGTCGGCGTCGACCAGGGTCTGGACCGAGCGCAGGTCGACGAAGGGCGGGAGCACCGCCACGTCGACGGCGTCGTAGTCCTTGTCGGCGAGGGAGAAGGCGATCTTCTGGGTGTGGGCGATGGCCTCAAGGTGGTTGAGGTTCATCTTCCAGTTGCCCGCCATCAGCGGGGTACGGCCGTTGGCAGCAGCAGTCATAGGGGTTCAGCCCTCCAGGGCGGCGAGGCCGGGGAGCGTCTTGCCCTCGAGGTATTCGAGGCTGGCGCCACCACCGGTGGAAATGTGACCGAAGGCGTTCTCGTCGAAGCCCAGGATGCGGACCGCGGCAGCGCTGTCGCCGCCACCGACGACGGTGAAGGCGTTGCTGTCGACGAGGGCCTGCGCGACGGCCTTGGTGCCGTTCGCGTAGTCGGGGTGCTCGAAGACGCCGACCGGGCCGTTCCAGAACACGGTCTCGGCGTCGGCGATCTTCGACGCGTAGAGCTCACGCGTCTTGGGGCCGATGTCGAGGCCCTCCTTGTCGGCGGGGATCTTGTCCGCGTCGACGGTCTCGAAGTCGGCCGGGGCCTTGGTCTTCAGGTCGGGGAAGTCCCCGGAGACCAGGACGTCGACCGGCAGGACCAGCTCGACGCCGTTCTTCTCGGCGCGCTCCATGTACTCCGTGACCTTGCCCAGCTGGTCTTCCTGGAGCAGGGAGATGCCGACCTCGTAGCCCTTGGCCTTGAGGAAGGTGTACGCCATGCCGCCGCCGATGAGGAGGCGGTCGGCCTTGCCGAGGAGCTCGTCGATGACGGCGAGCTTGTCGGAGACCTTGGCGCCGCCCAGGACGACCACGTACGGGCGCTTGACCTCGGCGGTGAGCTTCTTCAGGACGCCGACCTCGGTGGCGATCAGGTAACCGGCGGCGTGCGGGAGGCGCGCGGGCAGGTCGAAGACCGAGGCGTGCTTGCGGTGGACGGCGCCGAAGCCGTCGCCGACGTAGACGTCGGCCAGCTCGGCGAGCTGGTCCGCGAAGGCGCCGCGCTCGGCGTCGTCCTTCGCGGTCTCACCGGCGTTGAAGCGCAGGTTCTCGATGACGGCGACCCGGCCGTCGGCGAGGGCGGCGACGGTCTCCTTGGCGGAGGAGCCGACCGTGTCGGTGGCGAACGCGACGTCCGCGCCGAGCAGTTCGCCGAGCCGCTTGGCGGCCGGGGCCAGCGAGAAGGCCGGGTCCGGGGCGCCCTTGGGGCGGCCCAGGTGCGAGGCCACGATCACGCGGGCACCGGCCTCGGCGAGCTTCGCGATCGTCGGCTGGACGGCGCGGATGCGGCCGTCGTCGGTGATCTCACCGTTCGCGAGCGGCACGTTGAGGTCGGCGCGGACGAAGACCCGCTTGCCGGTGACGCCCTCGGCGAGCAGTTCGTCGATCGTCTTCATGTGTTTCCTACTCCTTAGGAGACCTTCACCCGGAGGGCGAGGACGGGAGGGCCAGGCAAGCCACAGGGCCCGAACGGCGCTTCATCGCGCCGAGCGGACCCTGTGCTCACATGGTGGTGCCTTGCCCTACGTTTTAGAGCTGACCGCCGACGAAGACGGTGAGGTCGACGAGGCGGTTGGAGTAGCCCCACTCGTTGTCGTACCAGCCGATGACCTTGACGCTCTTGCCCTGGACCATGGTCAGGGAGGAGTCGAAGGTGCAGGAGGCCGGCCAGTTCACGATGTCGGAGGAGACGATCGCGTCCTCGGTGTAGTCGAGGATGCCCTTCAGCTGGCCCTCGGCGGCCTTCTGGAAGGCGGTGTTGACCTCGTCCTTGGTCACCTCGCGCTCCAGCTCGATGACCAGGTCGGTCACGGAACCGGTGGGGACCGGGACGCGCATCGCGATGCCGTCGAGCTTGCCCGCGAGCTCCGGAATGACCAGGGCGGTGGCCTTGGCGGCACCGGTGGTGGTCGGGATGATGTTCTCGGCGGCGGCACGGGCGCGGCGCAGGTCCGAGTGCGGGAAGTCCAGGATGCGCTGGTCGTTCGTGTAGGCGTGGACCGTGGTCATCATGCCCTTGACGATGCCGAAGTTCTCCAGGAGGACCTTGGCCATCGGCGCCACGCAGTTGGTGGTGCAGGAGGCGTTGGAGATGACGTGGTGGTTGGCCGCGTCGTACTTGTCCTGGTTGACACCCATCACGATCGTGATGTCCTCGTCCTTGGCCGGAGCCGAGATGAGGACCTTCTTCGCGCCGGCGGCAAGGTGCTTGGAGGCGTCGGCCTTCTTCGTGAAGATGCCGGTCGACTCGATGACGATGTCGGCACCCAGCTCGCCCCAGGGCAGGTTCGCGGGGTCGCGCTCGGCGAAGGTCTTGAAGGTGTTGCCGCCCACCGTGATGGTGTCGGCGGTGTGGGAGACCTCGGCCTTGAGGCGGCCCAGGATGGT
The DNA here is from genome assembly GCF_055581065.1 of Streptomyces sp. NPDC031479. Lineage (NCBI taxonomy): Bacteria > Bacillati > Actinomycetota > Actinomycetes > Kitasatosporales > Streptomycetaceae > Streptomyces > Streptomyces sp. NPDC031479. The sequence goes on along the minus strand of NZ_JBVIKC010000016.1, from coordinate 92,672 downwards.
GTCGTACTTGAGCAGATGCACCAGGGTGGCGTTGTCAGTCAGGTCGTTGACACCGACGATCTCGATGTCCGCTCCCTGCTCCAGGAGCGCCCGGAAGTAGTTGCGGCCAATTCGGCCAAAACCATTGATGCCTACGCGGATCGTCACGAACCGATCTCCTCGTTGGTACGCCGGCCTGTCCGCCGGCGAGCTGTATGGGATGTCCCCGACCGCTTACGACCCTACCTCTCCGTGAGCTTGGGAGTGACATCGACGGGAGCCGGACACTCCCCCACTCCGTGGGGGGACCCCCGCGAGGCCCTGTACCAGACGCCCTGGCACGGGACCTCGGGGACTTTCGGCCCCCTCACGCAGTGTGATCGGGGGTGGGGCCGCAGGTCAGTGGTTCAGCGAGCGGAGCGCCTTGCCCAGGAGTACGGCGCGGTCCGCCGCGGCCGGTACGTGCTCCAGGCCGAAGCCGAGGAGCACGGTGTCACGCGTAGTGACCGCGGCATAGGACTTGAACAGTTCGCCCGACCTGGACCAATCGCCCGGAACATCGGGACTTCCGGCAGGTGCGCCCTGGGCCGTCCACGCGCCGAGCGAGCTCTCGAAGCCCTCGACGGCCTGGTCGGTACCGCCCAGGGAGACCCGGGCCTCGTCCGCGAAGACACCGCGGCCGCCCGAACCCGGGTCGGTGACGTAGGAGAGCGAGACCTCGACGGTCTTGCCCGCGTAGGCGCTCAGGTCGAAGGAGACCTGCTTCCAGCCGCCCGAGGATCCGGTGAAGCTGTTCCACGCCCCGCTGGTACCGCTCGGTGAGCAGCCGCCGCCGTCCAGGGTGAGGTAGTGCCGCAGGAAGGGGTGGTCGTTGACGAAGAATCCGGCCTCGCACTCCGCCGGGACTGTGGTGGAGCTCAGCCCTCCCGAGTCCGGGAGTGTGGTCCAGTCCTCGCCCCCGGCGGTACGGGCCTCCAGGACGGCGTGGTCGTAGCCCTCCTCGGTGTTCCAGTTGAGGGCCATCTTCAGCTGCGGCTGCTCCGCGGCGGTGACCTTGGTGAGGTCGACGGTCCGCGTGAGGCGCTTCCAGTCGTCGTCCTCGTGGGTGGCCGCGGCCATCCCGCTGCCCGCGTACGGGGCGTACGGGTTCACGACCCCGGCGTACTGGCCCGCCTGCGCGCTCTTGAACTGCGGGAACTGCGCCGCCGGCAGGCTGTCGGAGGTGACGGTGTAGGCCCCGGGGGCGTCGAGCGGGTTGCCCGGCGCGCCGGCCAGGCCGCCCTTGACGCCCGCGAGGGAGCCGGCGCCGGTGAAGCCGGTGGGGCCGGAGACGCTCGCCCGCCCGTAGGCGCCGAGGTAGTACTGGCTGAAGTCGTCCGTCAGGGCGCGGCCGACCTGGGCCCGGCCGCCCGCCAGTTCACCGGCCTCGATCAGCTTGCCGCCCTCGTTGAGGAAGTCGCGCACGGCCAGCTGCGTCTCGCCGCCGGGCGCCTTGGCCCCGGTGTAGTGGACGGTGGTGGAGAAGTGCGAGAGCACCCCGAGGTGGTGGGGGACCCCCTGGGTGGCCACGTCCCAGACGGCGGCCGACTTCCCGTTGGCGCGCAGCGCGTCCACGTAGGTCTGGGCCTGCTGGGCCTTCGCGCCCTCCTCCGCGATCACCAGGACGTCCGCGCGGGGGCGCTGCGCCACGGTGTACGTGAAGTGCTCGCTGGAGACCTGCTTGTCGGAGCGGTCGCGGCCGGTGAACCACACCTCGACCTTGTCGCCGGGCCTGGCCCCGTCCACCTTGGCCCGGTACTCGTCGAACCAGTTGTTGTCCTCGCCGCCGTAGACGTCACCGCCCTTCCAGGCCTTGAGCGCGTCGTCGTGCGTGCGACCGCCGTTGATCCGGAAGGTGAGCCGCTTGTCCTTCAGGGCCTTGCGGGCGGTGACCGCGACCGTCTGGTCCTCGCCGCGCTCCACGTAGGAGGTGGTGAAGGTGTCCGGGGTGAAGTCGGCTGCGCTCAGGCCCACGGAGGAGGAGGGCTGGTCCGGGTGCGCGGCGCTCTCACCGACGGACAGCGCGAAGGAGACGTTCTTGGCGAACTCCTGCTGGATCAGCTTCTCGTCGTCCGGGAAGTTGAATCCGGAGGCGCAGTCCTCGGGCTTCCACCGGTCGTTCGGGTCGATCGCCGAGGCCGTCTGGCAGGTGGTCATCTCCGGCGTGAACATCATGACGCCGTTCACGTTGGCCGCGTGGCCGTCCGCCTCGCCGTTGGTCGTGTACAGCTCGGAGGAGAGCTGCGGGTAGTAGCCGGGGACGGCGGACTTCTCGGGGGTGCCGGCGAGCGCCTTGTAGGCGACGTCGTCGGGGGTCGGGGTGGCCACCTGCCAGCCCACTCCGTAGAGCAGCAGCTCGGAGGCCGAGTGGTAGTTGATGGCGTACCGGAAGCCGATGCGCTTCTCGAAGGCGTCCAGGGCCCTGGTCTCGGGCTCGGAGGAGGCGCTCGGGCCGCGGTAGGTCTCGCTGGAGAGGCTCGGGGAGGAACCCTCGTTGTCGTAGCCCCACTTGTAGGCGAAGTTGCGGTTGAGGTCCACGCCGTCCACGGCCGTGATCTTGCCGTCGCCGTTGTTGTCGTGGAGGTTCTTGCGCCACAGCCGGGCGCTGTCGGCGGTGAACGTGTAGTCGTAGCCGTCGGGGTTGGCGGAGAGCAGGAACCACAGCTCGGTGGAGTCCACGAGCCTGGTGATCCGCGGGTCCTTGCCGTACTCGTCCAGCGTCTGGTGCATCAGCCGCCGGGTCATCTCGGGGGTGATCCACTCACGGGCGTGCTGGTTGGACATGTAGAGGACGGACGGCTTGTCGCCGTCCCTGCCCTTCTTCGCGTCCTTGCTGACCTTGAGGGCGAGGATGTCCTTGCCCTGGACGGTCTTGCCGATGGAGACGACCTTGGTGAGCCCGGGGTTCTGCTGCGCGGTCCGCAGGATCTCCTCCTGGAGGCCGCCCTTGCCGCTGTACGGGCGGAAGACCCCGTCCCCGGCGGCCTTGGCACGGGCCAGCCCCTGGGCGGAGACCTTGCGCTCGGCGAGTTTGACGCCCTGGGCGGCGAGTCCCGCGGCCTGGTCCCCCGTGAGGAAGAGCTCGACCTTCGCGGTCCCGGTCTGCGGGGCGCGTTCGGCGAGCTCGTGGGCGTCCTGGCCGGCGGCCAGGACGAGCGGGACCTGTTCCTTGGTGATGTCGGCGTCGTAGACCCGCACCTCGTCGGCGCCGGATGCGGTGCCGGACGCGGGCTGGGCGTGGGCCGTCACGGGTAGTGCGGCGAGTGTGGTTCCGAAGACGAGTGCGCTTGCGGCGAGGATCGATCTCGCGCGTTGCCTCATGTGCCCCCCTGGGCGTCGTCTGCCACGAAAGCGTGCGGACGCCAGGCTCACGACCGGCCCGTGCTCATGTCAATGGGGCGTACCGAGAAGGGGCCCGCACGGGTGAGCGTGCGGGCCCCTGCGGACCACGTGCGGACGTATCCGGGTCAGCCGGCCATGTTGTCGGCCAGCTCCTCGCTGAGGTCCAGGTTGGACTCGGTGCCCGGGATGCCCAGGTCCTGCGCCCGCTTGTCGGCCATGGCGAGCAGGCGGCGGATCCGGCCGGCGACGGCGTCCTTGGTCAGCGGCGGGTCGGCGAGCGCGCCCAGCTCCTCCAGGGAGGCCTGCTTGTGCTCCATGCGCAGCCGGCCGGCCGCGGCGAGGTGCTCGGGAACCTCCTCGCCGAGGATCTCCAGCGCGCGCTGCACCCGGGCTCCGGCGGCCACCGCGGCACGCGCCGAGCGGCGCAGGTTGGCGTCGTCGAAGTTGGCGAGGCGGTTGGCGGTGGCACGCACCTCGCGCCGCATCCGCCGCTCCTCCCAGGCGAGCACCGACTCGTGGGCGCCGAGCCGGGTCAGCAGGGCGCCGATCGCGTCGCCGTCCCGGACGACGACGCGGTCCACCCCGCGCACCTCGCGCGCCTTGGCGGCGATGGAGAGCCGGCGGGCGGCGCCCACCAGGGCCAGGGCGGCCTCGGGGCCGGGGCAGGTGACCTCCAGGGAGGAGGACCGGCCCGGCTCGGTGAGGGAGCCGTGGGCCAGGAAGGCACCGCGCCAGGCCGCCTCCGCGTCACAGGTGGCCCCGGAGACCACCTGCGGGGGAAGGCCCCGGATCGGGCGGCCGCGGCCGTCCACGAGGCCCGTCTGGCGTGCCAGCTGGTCCCCGCCCGCGACGACCCGGACGACGAAGCGGCTGCCCCGGCGCAGTCCGCCCGGGGCCATCACCACCAGGTCGGAGGAGTGGCCGAAGATCTCCAGGATGTCCTTGCGGAGCCTGCGGGCGGCGATGCCCGTATCCAGTTCGGCCTCGATGACGATGCGGCCGCTCACCAGGTGCAGCCCGCCCGCGAACCGAAGGATCGCCGAGACCTCCGCCTTCCTGCAGCAGGTCCGGGTGACGGGGAGGCGGGAGATCTCATCCTTCACCGCGGGCGTCATCGCCATGGGCCGATCCTTCCATGCATCCGAAAAATACGGTCGTACGCGGCGGCCAGCAGCTCCGGGTCGTGCTTCGGAGAACCGTCCTGCCTGGCCACGGGGGCCAGCTCGACCGCGGCACCGAACCGTTTCGCGGCATCGGCGAGGGACTCGCGGTCGGGCACGGCGGCCTCGTCGGCCAGCACCACGTCCAGGGCGAGTTTAGGGGCGTGTCGGGCCAAAACCTCCAAATGACGCTGCGGAGAGAAGCCCTCTGTTTCACCGGGCTGCGGTGCGAGGTTCAACGAGAGGACCCGCCGGGCCTTCGTCTCCATCAGCGCGTCGAGCAGTTCCGGCACCAGCAGGTGCGGAATGACCGAGGAGAACCAGGACCCCGGGCCGAGCACCACCCAGTCCGCGTCCAGCACGGCGGCGACCGCCTCCGGCACGGCCGGCGGTCCGGCGGGAACGACCTGGACGGAGAGCACCTCACCCGGCGTCAGCGCCACCGTGGCCTGTCCCCGTACGGTGTCCACGTCCTCCGGGCGCGCCGGGTCGTGGCCCTTGACCAGCGCCTGGAGTTCCAGCGGCACCGCCGACATCGGCAGCACCCGGCCCTGCGCGCCCAGCAGCCTCCCGACCAGGTCGAGGGCCTGGACGGGGTCGCCGAGCTGCTCCCACAGGGCGACGATCAGCAGGTTGCCGACCGCGTGCTCGTGGAGATCGCCGGCCGACTGGAACCGGTGCTGGATCACGCGCGCCCAGGTCTGGCCCCAGTCGTCGTCCCCGCACAGCGCGGCCAGCGCCTTGCGCAGGTCGCCGGGGGGCAGCACGCCCAGCTCCTCCCGGAGCCGGCCGCTGGAGCCGCCGTCGTCGGCGACGGTGACCACGGCCGTGAGCTCGCCATCACCGGTGATCCGGCGCAGGGCCGCGAGGGAGGCCGACAGGCCCATGCCGCCGCCGAGGGCGACGACCTTGGGCGCGGCATGGGCCGCGGCCGCGCCGCGGCGGCCGGGGCGCGCCGCCGCGCCGTCCTCGCCCCGGCCGGGGGCGAGGCGGCGCAGGCGGCGCAGGCGCAGGGTCCGTCCGGTCACTCGCGCCCCATGTCCCTGTGGACGACGACGGTCTCGACTCCCTCGGAGGCGAGGCGGGCGGCGAGCTTCTCGGACATGGCGACGCTGCGGTGCTTGCCGCCGGTGCAGCCGACCGCGATGGTCACGTACCGCTTGCCCTCGCGGCGGTAGCCGGTGGCGATGAGCTGGAGCAGCTCGGTGTAGCGGTCGAGGAACTCCTTGGCGCCGGGCTGGCTGAAGACGTAGCCCGAGACCTCCTCGTTGAGCCCGGTGAAGGGGCGCAGCTCCGGCACCCAGTGCGGGTTGGGGATGAAGCGGCAGTCGACGACGAGGTCGGCGTCGACGGGGAGGCCGTACTTGTAGCCGAAGGACATGACGGTGGCCCGCAGCTCGGGCTCCTCGTCGCCCGCGAACTGGGCGTCCATCTTCGCGCGCAGCTCGTGCACGTTCAGGCTGGAGGTGTCGATCACCAGGTCCGCGTCCCCGCGCAGCTCGCGCAGCAGGTCACGCTCGGCGGCGATCCCGTCGACGATGCGGCCGTCGCCCTGGAGGGGGTGCGGCCGGCGGACCGACTCGAAGCGGCGCACCAGCGCGTCGTCGGAGGACTCCAGGAAGACGATGCGCCGGGTGACCCCGCGGGCCTCCAGGTCGGAGAGGGACTCGCGCAGGGCGTCGAAGAACTGGCGGCCGCGGACGTCGACGACGACGGCGATCCGCGCCACGTTGCCCTGGGAGCGGGCGCCGAGCTCCACCATGGTGGGGATCAGCGCGGGCGGAAGGTTGTCGACGACGAACCAGCCGAGGTCCTCCAGACACTTGGCCGCGGTGCTGCGGCCGGCCCCGGACATCCCGGAGATGATCACCAGTTCGGGGATGGCCGCCTCGGCGTTGTCGCCGGGCTCCACTGTCGTGCCCGTACTCACCTGTGCTCCGTCTCGGTCGTGCGCGGTCTCGTGCTCGGTCATTGCTCGGTCCCCCGTTCGGACGCTGCTCCCGCCGGCGCGGGTGCCTCGTCCTCCATGATCTCTCCTGTCGCCGTGTTCACGGCAGGACCGGCCGGGGGAGCCTGGGCGAGGGCCGCGGCCACGGTCTCGGCCGTCTTGCGTCCTATGCCCGGGACCTCGCAGATCTGGTCGATTGTCGCCTGTCTCAGCTTCTTCACCGAACCGAAGTGCTTGACCAGGGCCTGCTTGCGGCTCTCGCCGAGGCCCGGCACCTCGTCCAGGGGCCCCGATTTCAGGCGCTTGCCGCGCTTGTTGCGCTGGTACTGGATGGCGAAGCGGTGGGCTTCGTCACGGACCCGCTGGAGCAGGTAGAGGCCTTCGCTGGTGCGGGGCAGCACGACGGGGTCGTCCTCGCCGGGCAGCCAGACCTCCTCCAGCCGCTTGGCCAGGCCGCACACCGCCACGTCGTCGATCCCGAGCTCCTCCAGGGCCCGCTTCGCGGCCGCCACCTGGGGCTGCCCGCCGTCGACGACGACCAGCTGGGGCGGGTACGCGAAGCGCTTGGGCCGCCCGTCGTCGTCCGGCACGCCCACCGCGCTCCCGTTGTCGGCGGCATCCTGCGCGTCCTGCGCGTCCTGCGCGTCCTCGGGGGACCACTCCCCCGTCTTCAGCTTCTCCTGGAGGTAGCGGCGGAAGCGCCGGGAGACCACCTCGTGCATGGAGCGGACGTCGTCCTGTCCCTCGAAGGACTTGATCTGGAAGCGCCGGTACTCGCTCTTGCGGGCGAGGCCGTCCTCGAAGACGACCATCGAGGCCACCACGTCGTCGCCCTGGAGGTGGGAGATGTCGAAGCACTCGATGCGCAGCGGGGCGCCGTCCAGCTCCAGGGCCTCGGCGATCTCCTCCAGGGCGCGGGAGCGGGTGGTGAGGTCGCTGGCGCGCTTGGTCTTGTGCAGGGCGAGGGACTGCTGCGCGTTGCGGTGGACGGTCTCCATGAGGGCCTTCTTGTCCCCGCGCTGCGGGACGCGCAGGCTGACGTTCGAGCCGCGCCGCCCGGCCAGCCACTGGCCCAGGGCCTCGGTGTCCTCCGGGAGCACCGGGACCAGCACCTCCTTGGGGACGGCCTCGCCCCTCTCCTCCCCGTACAGCTGCTGCAGGGCGTGCTCGACGAGCCCGGCGGTGTCCACGGCCTCGACCTTGTCGGTGACCCAGCCGCGCTGGCCGCGGACCCGGCCGCCGCGGACGTGGAAGATCTGCACGGCGGCTTCGAGCTCGTCCTCGGCGACCGCGATCAGGTCGGCGTCGGTGGCGTCGGCGAGGACGACGGCGTTCTTCTCCATGGCCCGGCGCAGGGCCCCTATGTCGTCGCGCAGTCGGGCGGCCTTCTCGTACTCCATCTCCTCGGCGGCCTCGTGCATCCGCTGTTCGAGGCGGCTGAGGTAGGTGCCGGTGCGGCCCGCCATGAAGTCGCAGAAGTCCTCGGCCAGTTCCCGGTGCTCCTCGGGCGTGACCCGGCCGACGCAGGGCGCGGAGCACTTGCCGATGTAGCCGAGCAGGCAGGGCCGGCCGATCTGGGCGGAGCGCTTGAACACCCCGGCGGAGCAGGTGCGGACCGGGAAGACGCGGAGCATCAGGTCGACGGTCTCGCGGATCGCCCAGGCGTGCCCGTACGGGCCGAAGTAGCGCACGCCCTTCTTCTTGGGGCCGCGCATGACCTGCACGCGGGGGTACTGCTCGTTCATGGTGACGGCGAGGGAGGGGTAGCTCTTGTCGTCCCGGTACTTGACGTTGAACCGGGGGTCGAACTCCTTGATCCAGGAGTATTCGAGCTGGAGCGCCTCGACCTCGGTGGAGACCACCGTCCACTCGACGGAGGCGGCCGTGGTGACCATGGTGGCGGTACGGGGGTGCAGGCCCGCGATGTCCTGGAAGTAGCTGGCCAGGCGCTGGCGCAGGCTCTTGGCCTTCCCGACGTAGATCACCCGGCGGTGCTCGTCGCGGAACTTGTAGACCCCCGGGGAGTCGGGGACCTGCCCGGGCTCGGGACGGTAGCTGGAAGGGTCGGCCATGCCGCCCACCCTACTGGCGCGGGCCGACAACGGGCCGTACGCCGGCCCTGCCGCCCCGCCCCGGGGAGGGGGCGGGGCGCGCCCCGCGGGTCCCGCCCCCTGGCGGCGACCGGGACCCGCGGGGCGGGGGGTCAGGCCCGGGTGGTGCGACGGCGGCGCAGCAGCGGGAGCGAGCCCGCCGCGCCCAGCGCGAGTACCCCGGCGCCGCCCGCCAGCACCGCCGCCGGCGGCGGCCCGGCCGGGTCCGGTGCGGGCTCCGCGAAGCCGCCCGCCCCGCCGGCCTTCGCGTAGGCCGAGCCGGGGAGCTGGTCCCCGTAGGCCTTGATCACCCGGGCCCGGTAGGCGGCGAGCGTCGTGCCCCGGTCGCCCACGGCCCGTACGGCGTCCTCGTCCAGCGGGAGCACCCGCTCGCCGCCGGCCACGTACCAGGCGTCGATCTGCGGTTCGCGGAAGACGGTGCCGCCGGGGAGTTTCGCGGCGCCGAGCCGCGCGTAGCGGAATTCGTCGTCGCCGGTGGCGATGTTCACCACCTGCCAGCCGTCCCCGGTCCTCGCCGTCCACAGCGCGGCCCTCTGGCCGTCCGAGGAGACCGCCTGGCTGGCGAGGAACTCCAGCCGGGCGACCGGGGCACCGGCCTTGCCCGCGACGAAGTCCGGGGAGAGGTAGCTGACGGGGATCGCCCCGCCCTCGATCCGGGGCTGCGCGGCGGTGAGCGACACCTTGCCCTCGCGGGCGAAGAACCGGGAGAGGGTGGCCAGGGTGCCGGGGGCGGCGGCGGCCTCGTGGGCGGCCGCCCGGTTCTCGGTGGTGGCCGACTGCGGCTGGGGTACGGGGGCCGCGGCGGCCGGTCCGGCGGTGGCAGCCAGGGCGACGACGGCGAGGGCGGCCGCGGCGGCGGAGCGCACGGTCATGGCGGTCACGCCCCGATCCGGTAGAGGGAGTGGGTCCAGGAGAAGGTGCTGTTGTCCACGTACCAGGCGTGCGAGGCCCAGTTGTAGCGGTCGCTGGAGGGCCAGGGGTCGCCCCAGTAGACCCAGCTGCCGGCGGTGTCGTAGCCGTAGAGGACGTGCATGTGGCCGCCGCCGTTCGACCACTGGATGCGGGTCTCGACCGGCCGGTCGTTGTTGATCTCGGTCTGGACGGTGGAGTACTGGAGCCAGCCGGTCACGTAGCTGCCGGAGTTGATCCCGGCCCAGCGCAGGGCGGTCTGGACGTTGCCGAGGGTGGCCTGGTTGTCGGGGCACTCGGTGTTCTGCTGACGGTTGAAGGCGGCGTTGCAGAACTGGTTCTGGCTGTAGGTGCGGCCGAACCAGGTGGCCACGGTGTTCCCGCTCGCCGCCCAGCACCAGTTGCTCTTCTGCTGGGCCTGCATGGTGATGTTCAGGCGCTTGTACGCGAGGGCCGCGCCGGGGGTGTCCGGGGCAGTGGTGGCGGTGGCTGCGGCTGCGGCTGCGGTGCCCGTTCCCGTGGCGGCGGTGGCGGTACCGGCGCCGAGGGGTAACAGGACGAGGAGCAGGGCGGCGAGCAGGGCGGCCGGGGACAGCCGCCTGGTTCTGTCGGTGCGCATCGCGTTCCTCCCGAGGTGGGGACCCGAGGTGGGAAGTGGGGGGGGGGATGGAGGAGCGCGTCCGGACGCTGTGGAGGAGCATCGGGGAGTTGTCGCGACCAGGTCAACACGCTTCAATACGCGGTGACATCGCAGTGTGAACGGTGGGGCTGTGGTGTGAACGGTTGCTGTCGTTCCACCAGCTCCCCCGGAACCACCGGCCCGGCCCCGCCCGGTCCCCACGCCGGCGCGTGTGAACGTTCACGAAGGAGTCGCCATGCGACCGACCGGCGACCGGACACGGGCGGCGGGCGGCACGCAGGGATGCGCGACGGACTCGGCCGTCACGGCCGAACTCCGCCGCCTGCTGCGCGAGGGACCCTTCCACCTCGCCCTGCGCGCCGCCCTCGCCGTCCGCGGCCTGCCCCTGCACCGGGTGCAGCACCGGCTCGCGTCGCGCGGCATCAAGGTCGGCGTCACCAGCCTCAGTTACTGGCAGCAGGGCGCCCGCCGCCCGCGCCACCCCGAGTCGCTGCGGGCCGTCGCCGCCCTGGAGCAGATCCTGGAACTGCCCGACGGCGCCCTCCTGCGCCTGCTCACCGGCACCGGCCGCGCCGGCGGGCCCGGCGGCCGCCCGGCGGCCCGTTCGTACCGGGCCCTGGTGAGCGTCGGCGCGGCGGTGGAGCAGCTGCTGGACTCGATGGAGCTCCCGGCGGACGGCGGGCTGCACTCGGTCGGCCACCACGAGCGGGTCCGCATCGGCCCGGCCGGCGAGCTGTGCGGCCGGGAGTCGCAGCAGATCGTCCGGGCCCACCGCGACGGCGTCGACCGCTACCTGGCCGTCCACCACGGCGACCCCGGCTGCGACTCGTCCCGGATGGGGGTGACGGCGTACGAGAACTGCCGCACGGGCCGGGTGCGCCACCACCCGGAGGCCGGGGTGGTGGTCGCCGAGCTGCTCTTCGACACCCGGCTGCGGTGCGGGGACACGTACGTCTTCGGCTACGGGATCGAGGACGGCACGGGGGCGCGCAGCACCGAGTACGTGCGGGGCTTCAGCTACGCGGGCGGCCAGTACATGCTCCAGGTCCGCTTCGACGAGGCGGCCCTGCCGGTGCGCTGCCGCCGCTTCGCCCGCACCGGCCCGCAGGCGCCGCGCACGGGTCTGGCGGACCTCACCCCGAGCGGGCGGCACCGGGCCGTACACCTGGTGGAACAGACCGTCCGGCGCGGGATCCTGGGCATCACCTGGGACTGGGATTAGGGGGTGTCTGACGGATGTCCGTGGGGAAGGAGCGGCGTCCGGTGCGTGCTCTCGGCGTGCCGACCGGAAGCCCGCGTACCGGACGTACTTGGGCTTTCGGTCGGTGCGGCGAGAGTGCGTGCCGGGCGTCGCGACGCCGCGGAGATCCGTCAGACACCCCCTAGCGCCGACCCCGGAAACGGGAGGCCCCGCGGCCGGTTCCGGGGCACCATGTCGCCATGAACGACACCCGAAAGGCACATGCCGCGTAGGAAGCCGGCGCGGGTCCGCGGGAACGCGCCCCCACACGGCCGCCCGGCGCACGGGCGGCGGGCGGTCCCCGGCCTGTCCGGCCGACCCTCGCCGAGATCGCCCGGATCGAACGCCGGCCCTCCTGGCCCGGGCCCGTCTTCGAGGCCTGGCGCCGTTGGCACGCCCTCGCCCGCGCACCCGGGCCGTGGGCCATGTACGCCGTGGATGGGGTCTGTCCGTGCTGCGATCCCTTCGCGGGAGCGGGGGTACGGGCCGTGCTGGAGGCCGCGTGCCGGGCACTCCCGCCCCGCGCCGCCCGCGAGCTGCGCACCGTACTGGCCCCGCTGGACGCCCGTTTCCTCGCCCGCACCCTGGCCGACCCCTTCGCCCGGCCCCTCCCGGACTCGGCGCGGTCCCAGGGGCGCGGCCGGTTCAGCCGGCGATGAGCTTGCCGTTCTCCGCCTTGACCGGGACGGCCGGGAGCGGGTCGTTCGCCGGGCCGCGCAGCACCTTGCCGGTGGTCACGTCGAAACGGCTGCCGTGGCAGGGGCAGTTGCCCTCGCCCTCGACGATCTTGTCCAGGACGCAGCCGGCGTGCGTGCACTGGGCGCTGAAGGCCTTGTACTGGCCCTCCGCCGGGCAGCTGACGACCACCTTGCGCTCCCGGAACAGCTTCGAGCCGCCCACGGGGACGTCGGCCACGGGGCCCAGCTCGACCGGCTCCTTGGGCAGGGCCGGGCTGCCCGCGCCGCTGTCGGTCGCGGTGGAGCAGGCGGAGAGCGTCGCCCCTGCGCCCACGGCCCCGGCGAGTGCTGCGGCGCCCTTGAGGACGGTACGGCGGGCGGCGGGCTGCGACGCGGACATGCGGTTCTCCTGGCGCGAGGGTGCGGTGCCCGGGGCCGGGCCCACCCGACGATACCGGCGCCCGATGGGGTACTTTCCCCCGCGTGATCGTCGTCGGTGGAGAAGCCCTGATCGACCTGGTGCCCGTCGCGCAGCCGCCGGGGGCGCTGCTGCCCCGGCCCGGTGGCGGGCCGTACAACACGGCGCTGGCCCTGGGCCGGCTCGGCGCCGGGGTGGCCTTCTGCTCCCGGGTGTCGTCGGACGGCTTCGGCGAGGGCCTCCTCGCCGGACTGCGGGCCGCCGGGGTGGACCTCTCGCTCGTGCAGCGCGGCCCCGAGCCGACCACGCTGGCCGTGCCCTCGCTGGGCCCGGACGGCTCGGCCGCGTACCGCTTCTACACCGAGGGGACCGCCGACCGGCTCTTCGCCCTGCCGCCCTCGCTGCCGCCGGGCGTACGGGCCCTCGCGCTGGGGACGTGCTCGATGGTGCTGGAGCCCGGTGCGAGCGCCTACGAGGCCCTGCTGCGGCGGGAGTCGCGGCGCGGGCTGCTGACCCTGCTCGACCCCAACATCCGCCCGGCGCTGATCGCCGACCCGGCGGCCTACCGGGAGCGGTTCCTGGGCTGGCTGCCGTACGTGTCGGTGCTGAAGCTGTCGGAGGAGGACGCCGCCTGGCTGGGCGGCCGGATCGGCGACTGGCTGGCGGCCGGGCCCTCGGCGGTGGTGCTGACCCGGGGCGCGGCGGGGCTGACGGTGTGGACGGCGGAGGGCGAGGAGTACGGCGCCGCGGCCCGCCCCGTCACCGTCGCCGACACCATCGGAGCCGGGGACACGGTCAACGCGGCCCTGCTGCACCGGCTCGCGGGCGCCGCCGGCCCGGTGGACTGGCCGGCCGTCCTGGACTTCGCGGCGCGGGCCGCCGCGCTGACCTGCACGCGGGCGGGCGCCGAGCCCCCGTACGCGGCGGAGCTGGGGCTCAGCCGATAGCGGCCCACAGGGTGCGGGCGATCGCGGGGGCGAACTCCTCGACCGGCTGGACCGCTTCGACCCCGGAGAAGTGCAGGAAGAAGGCCCGCTGGAAGCAGGCGCCGAGCAGCAGGGCCGCGGCGGCGCGCGGGTCCGCGCCGTCCCGGAGCCGGCCCGCGTCCCGTTCCCGGACCAGCCGCCCCTCCAGGGCTTCCAGCACCACGTGGGGGCCCGCGCCGATCTCCCGGACGCCCTCGCGGTGGCGGCTGAGCAGGACGGGTTCGGCGAAGAGCGAGGCCGCCAGGGGCATGGCGTCGGCGTAGAAGAGCGCGGCGTGCCGGGCGATGTCGGTGAGCGCCTCCTCCACGGTCCCCTCGCCCGGCCCTGCGGTGAGCGCGGTCATGAGCGGACCGGCGTTGGGGGTGCGCTCCATCAGGACGCGGACGAACAGCTCTTCCTTGTTGGCGTAGTGCTTGTAGAGCGCGGCCTCCGAGCAGCCCGCCTCGCGGGCGATCGCCTTGGTGGTGGTGTTGGCGAGGCCGATGGTGCGCATGAGGGTTTCACCCGCGTCCAGGAGACGCTCGGGGGTGGGCCGGCTTGACTTCGGGGTGAGCATTCACTCACTCTAATGGAGACAGGGGTGAGTAAATACTCACCCACCATGGTTCGGCCAGGGGGTCACGATGGAACTCACGGTGTTCGGAGCCACCGGCGGCGTCGGCCGCGAGGTCGTCCGTCAGGGCCTGGCGGCGGGCCACGGGGTGACGGCGGTCGTCCGCGACCCGGCCCGGCTGGACGTCCCGCCGCACGACCGGCTCCGGGTGGCGGTGGTGGCCGACCTGACGGACGAGGACGCGCTGGTCCCGGTCCTGGCCGGGCGGGACGCGGTGGTCTCCGCGCTGGGCGCCGCGGGCAACAAGCAGGCACGGCTCCGCCCGGTCACCGGGCCGGCCCTGCGGGCGGTCGTCTCCGCGATGGACCGGGCGGGCGTGACCCGGCTGTCGGCGGTCAGCGCCGCCCCGCTCGGGCCCGACTCCCCGGGGGACGGCCTGTTCCTGCGCGCGGTGCTCTACCCGGCGCTGCGCCGGGCCCTGCGCGACCTGTACGCGGACCTCGCGGTCATGGAGGACACCCTGCGCGCGAGCGGGCTCCGGTGGACCGTGGTCCGGCCGCCGCGCCTGCTGGACCGGCCGCACACGGGCCGCTACCGCCGCGCCCTCGACGCCAATGTGCCCGGCGGCAAGGTCATCGCCCGCGCGGACGTGGCGGACGCCCTGCTGAGCACCCTGACCGACCCGTCGACGGAGTGCCACGCCGTGGGCGTCGCCGCCTGACCCGGCGGGCCGTCCGTCCCGGCATCCCCCGGTGGGCGGCCGTACGCCGGCAGCGCCACCGGGGCCGACCCGCTCGGGGGAGGGGTCGGCCCCGGCCGCCGTGCGGGGGGCTCGCCCCCGCACGGCGGGCTTCCGCCGTTGCCCGCTACGGCTGCTACGCCTTGCGGGCGCGCGTCGCCTTCTTCGCCGGGGCCGCCTTCTTGGCGGCGGCCGTCTTCGTCCCCGCGGCGGCCGTCTTCTTCGCCGCGACGGCCTTCTTCGCGGGCGCCGCCTTCTTCGCCGTCCGCGCCGGCGGCTCCGCCGCGTCCGAGACCCGGTCCGCTCCGAGGATGTCCCGCAGGAACTTGCCCGTATGGCTCGCGCCCACGGACGCCACCTGCTCGGGGGTGCCCTCGGCGACGACGAGCCCGCCGCCGTAGCCACCCTCCGGGCCCATGTCGACGACCCAGTCCGCGGTCTTGATGACGTCCAGGTTGTGCTCGATGACGATCACCGAGTTGCCCTTGTCCACCAGGCCCGACAGCACCTTGATGAGCTTGCTGATGTCCTCGAAGTGCAGACCGGTCGTCGGCTCGTCCAGGACGTACACCGTCCGGCCCGTCGACCGCTTCTGCAGCTCCGACGCCAGCTTCACGCGCTGCGCCTCGCCGCCGGACAGGGTCGGCGCGGACTGTCCGAGCCGGACGTAGCCCAGACCCACCTCGTTCAGCGTGCGCAGGTGCCGCGCGATCGTCGGCACGGCCTCGAAGAAGTCCAGCGCCTCCTCGATCGGCATGTTCAGGACTTCCGCGATGGACTTGCCCTTGTAGTGGACCTCCAGCGTCTCCCGGTTGTAGCGGTCGCCGTGGCAGACCTCGCAGGGGACGTAGACGTCCGGCAGGAAGTTCATCTCGATCTTGATCGTGCCGTCGCCGGAGCAGTTCTCGCACCGGCCGCCCTTGACGTTGAAGGAGAAGCGGCCCGGCAGGTAGCCGCGCACCTTCGCCTCCATCGTCTCAGCGAAGAGCTTGCGCACGTGGTCGAAGACGCCCGTGTACGTCGCCGGGTTGGACCGCGGGGTGCGGCCGATCGGCGACTGGTCCACGTGCACGACCTTGTCGACGAGGTCGTCGCCGTCCACCCGCGTGTGCCGGCCGGGGACCGACCGGGCGCCGTTGAGCTCGCGGGCCAGGTGCGTGTACAGGATGTCGTTGACCAGCGTCGACTTGCCGGAGCCCGATACGCCCGTCACCGCGGTGAGCACGCCCAGCGGGAAGGACACGTCGATGTCCCGCAGGTTGTTCTCCTTGGCGCCGTGCACGGTGAGCCTGCGCTCCCCGTTCACGGGACGGCGGACGTCCGGCACCGGGATGGACCGCTTGCCCGACAGGTACTGCCCGGTCATCGACTCGGAGTTCTTCAGCAGCTCCTTGAGCGAACCGCTGTGGACCACCTTGCCGCCGTGCTCGCCGGCGCCGGGGCCGATGTCGACGACCCAGTCGGCCACCTTGATGGTGTCCTCGTCGTGCTCGACGACGATCAGGGTGTTGCCCATGTCCCGCAGCCTCACCAGCGTCTCGATCAGCCGGTGGTTGTCCCGCTGGTGCAGGCCGATGGACGGCTCGTCGAGTACGTAGAGCACGCCGACGAGGCCGGATCCGATCTGCGTCGCGAGGCGGATGCGCTGGGCCTCACCACCCGAGAGGGTGCCGGCGGCGCGGTTCAGCGACAGGTAGTCCAGGCCGACGTCGACGAGGAAGCGGAGCCGCTCGTTGACCTCCTTGAGGACCCGCTCGGCGATCTTCCGGTCGCGGGCGTCGAGGGTCAGCCGCCCCAGGAAGTCCGCGCATTCGCTGATCGACATGGCGGCGACCTCGGCGATGGACCGCTCCATCACCGTCACCGCGAGGACGATCGGCTTGAGCCTGGTCCCCTCGCAGGTCGGGCAGGGCACCTCGCGCATGTAGCCCTCGAAGCGCTCCCGGCTGGCGTCGCTCTCGGACTCCGCGTGCCGGCGCTTGACGAAGGGAACGGCCCCCTCGAAGGCGGTGGTGTACGCGCGCTCGCGCCCGTAGCGGTTGCGGTAGCGGACCTCGATCTGCGTCTTGTGCCCGTACAGCAGGGCCTTCCTGGCGCGCAGCGGCAGCCCGGCCCACGCGATGTCCGTACGGAAGCCCAGCTCCTGCGCGAGGGCGCCGACGAGCCGCTGGAAGTAGTCCCTGGTGTGCCCGAGCGACCACGGCGAGACGGCGCCCTCGTCCAGGGACTTGTCCTCGTCCGGGACGATCAGCTCCGGGTCCACCTCCATGCGCGTGCCGATGCCGGTGCACTCGGGGCAGGCGCCGAAGGGGGAGTTGAAGGAGAAGGAGCGGGGCTCCAGCTCCTCGAAGGAGAGGTCGTCGTAGGGGCAGTAGAGGTGCTCGGAGTACATCCGCTCACGCTCGGGGTCGTCCTCGGCGAGGTCGACGAAGTCCAGGATGACCATGCCGCCGGAGAGGCCCAGCGCGGTCTCGACGGAGTCGGTGAGCCGGCGCTTGGCGCTGTCCTTGACGGTGAGGCGGTCGATGACCACCTCGATGGTGTGCTTCTCCTGCTTCTTCAGCGTGGGGGGCTCGGAGAGCTGGATGGTCTGGCCGTCCACCCGGGCCCGGCTGTAGCCCTTGGTCTGGAGGTCCGCGAAGAGGTCGACGAACTCGCCCTTGCGCTCGCGCACCAGCGGCGACAGCACCTGGAACCGGCTGCCCTCGGGCAGGGCGAGGACCTTGTCGACGATCGCCTGCGGCGACTGCCGGGAGATCGGGCGGCGGCACTCGGGGCAGTGGGGCTTGCCGATGCGGGCGAAGAGCAGGCGGAGGTAGTCGTAGACCTCGGTGATGGTGCCGACGGTGGAGCGGGGGTTGCGCGAGGTCGACTTCTGGTCGATCGAGACGGCCGGGGAGAGGCCCTCGATGAAGTCGACGTCGGGCTTGTCCATCTGCCCCAGGAACTGGCGGGCGTAGGAGGAGAGCGACTCGACGTAGCGGCGCTGGCCCTCGGCGAAGATCGTGTCGAAGGCCAGGGAGGACTTGCCCGAGCCGGAGAGTCCGGTGAAGACGATGAGTGAATCGCGGGGCAGGTCGAGCGAGACGTTCTTCAGGTTGTGCTCGCGAGCGCCACGAACGATGAGACGGTCGGTCACGCCGGTCCGCACCTTTCTTGAGAGAAGCGGGGGCACGGGCCCCGGCTATCCAGGGTATGGGGGGCGCCTCTGCGACGGAGTGGGTCTGGACTTCCGAGCGTATAGCACGCACATTCGATTTACGGCACTCCCGGTACCGCTTCACCCGATCGTGTGGCGCGGGCCCCCGGGCCACTAGGCTCGGTTCCATGACTGATCATGTGCACGACCTGCGATCTGTACGTGAAGCCACGGACCGGCTGCTGAACGCGGTCGCGAAACTGGACAACGCCGCCCTCGCCGAGGAGTCACACCTCCCCGGCTGGACGCGTGGCCACGTCCTGGCCCACCTCGCACGCAACGCGGACGCCCTCGTGAACGTCTTCGAGGGCCGCCCCATGTACGAGAGCGGCACCGCCCGCGACGCGGACATCGAGCGCGACGCCGGCAGGCCCCTGGAAGAACACCTCACGGACCTCCGTGATTCCGGCGCCCGCTTCCTGGCCACGACCGAGCCCGCCCAGGACTGGTCGCGCACGGTCGAGCTGCGCAACGGCGTCACCGACCTCGCCTCCAACGTGCCGTTCCGGCGCCTGGTCGAGGTCGAGCTGCACCACGTCGACCTGAACATCGGCTACGAGCTCACCGACCTCTCCGGCGAGTTCACCGAACGGGAGATCGCCTTCCTCGCGGACCGCTGGTCCGGCCGCCCGGAGGTCCCGCCGGTGACCCTGGAGGCCGCGCCCGGCCTGGTCTGGCACACCGGCGGCACGGAGGGCACCCCGGTGACCCTCTCCGGCCCCACGGCCGAGCTGCTCGGCTGGCTCGCCGGGCGCGGTCTGCGCGGCGCCCATCTCGCCGTCGAGGCCGGCGACGGCCTGCCCGAGCTCCCCCCGCTCTAGGACCGCACACCCTTAGGATCAACGACATGACGTACAGCGGAGCGGTGAAGGTCGGCGGCCCTGCCGACGTGCACGAACTCGCGGACCTGATGATCTCCAAGGTCGCCGTGGGCCCCATGAACAACAACGCGTACCTGCTGCGCTGCCGGGCCACCGGCGAGCAGCTGCTGATCGACGCGGCCGCCGAGGCGGACACGCTGATCAACCTGATCGGCGACGACGGCATCGCGTCCGTCGTCACCACCCACCGGCACGGCGACCACTGGGGCGCCCTCGCGGACGTCGTGGAGGCCACCGGCGCCCGGACGTACGCGGGCGCCCTCGACGCGGAGGGCATCCCCGTCGCCACGGACGTGCCGGTCGGGGACGGGGACAAGATCACGGTCGGCCGGGTCGAGCTGACCGCGCGCCACCTGGTCGGCCACACCCCCGGCTCGATCGCGCTGATCTACGACGACCCGCACGGTCACCCGCACGTGTTCACCGGCGACTGCCTCTTCCCGGGCGGCGTCGGCAACACCCACGACGACCCGAAGGCCTTCGCCAGCCTCATCGACGACGTCCAGCACAAGCTCTTCGAGCAGCTGCCGGACGAGACCTGGGTCTACCCGGGGCACGGCAACGACACCATGCTCGGCACCGAGCGCCCGCACCTGGCCGAGTGGCGCGAACGCGGCTGGTGATCCGGGTCGGCGCCGGGCTCGGCGCCGGGCTCGGCGCCCGGGTCAACACCGGCCGGACGTGCACTCCTTCCGGTCGATGATCACCGAACGCCCGTCCCGAGGGGCGGGGCGGGGTAGTTGCTGCACCATGCAACAACACCCCGTCCCCTCCCCCGGCTCCTCCCCCTCGATGGCGCGGATCGCCTCGGCCTCGCTCGCCGGCACCGCCATCGAGTTCTACGACTTCTTCGCCTACGGCACGGCCGCCGCCCTGGTCCTCGGCCCGCTGTTCTTCCCCGCCTTCTCCCCGCTGGCCGCCACCCTCGCGGCCTTCGGCACCTTCGGCATCGGCTTCCTCGCCCGCCCCCTCGGCTCCGTCGTCTTCGGCCACGTCGGCGACCGCTACGGCCGCCGGCCGGTGCTCCTCGGCTCGCTGCTGCTCACCGGCGTCGCCACGGTGGCCGTCGGCTGCGTGCCCCCGTACGCCTCCATCGGCATCGCCGCGCCCGCGCTGCTGCTCCTGCTGCGCTTCCTGCAGGGGCTCGGACTCGGCGGCGAGTGGGGCGGGGCGGTGCTGCTCACCGCCGAACACGCCCCGGAGCGGCGGCGCGGGTTGTGGTCGAGCTTCCCCCAGATGGGCCCGCCGGTCGGCTTCCTGCTGGCCAACGGCCTGGTGCTGGCGCTCTCGGCGGCCCTGACCGACGCGCAGTTCAGCGCCTGGGGCTGGCGGGTGCCGTTCTGGGGCGCGGGGCTGCTGGCACTGGCGGGGCTGTGGCTGCGGCGGTCCGTCGAGGAGACCCCGGAGTTCCGCGCGCTCACCGAGACGGGCCGGCGGGCCGAGGCCCCGCTGACCGAGGTCGTGCGCGGCCACTGGCGGCTGCTGCTGCTGACCGGCGGGGCGATGGCGTTCGGGTACGCCGTCTTCTACGCGGTCACCACCTGGTCCCTCTCGTACGCGACCGGGCACCTGCGCGTGGACCGCACCGTGATGCTGGCCTGCGTGATGGCCGCCGTCCTGGTCCAGGGCCTGGCCACCCCGCTGCTCGCGGTGCTCGGCGACCGCTGGGGGCGGCGTCCGCTGTGCCTGGCCGGCAGCGCGGTCTGCGCGGTGTGGATGTTCCCGTTCACGGCCCTGCTGCGCACCGGGGAGCCGCTGCTGATCACGCTGGGCTGCGTGGTGGCGCTGTTCGGGATGATCATGGCCTTCTCGGTGGTGGGCGCGTACCTGCCCGAGCTGTACGCCCCGCGGATCCGCTGCACCGGCGCGGCCGTCGGCTACAACCTGGGCGGGGTGCTGGGCGGCGCGCTGACGCCCGTCGTGGCGACGGCCCTGGCGCAGGGCTCCGGGCCGCCCTGGGGCGTCGCGGTGTACCTGACGCTGGTCTGCCTGGCGAGCCTGGCCTGCTTCGCGCTGCTCCCGGAGACGAACCCCGCGGTGCTCCGCACGGGCGCGGGTCCGGGCCTGGGCGCGGACACGGGAACGGGGGCGGCCGAAGCGGCCGCCCCCGTCCAGGCCCCGTCGGAGCGCCTGGGCTAGGCGTCGACGCTCCGGGTCCGCGGGTCGGCGGCGGCTTCGGCCGCCGCCTGCTTCTTCGAGGCCACCAGGCTGGTGATGGTGGTGATCACCAGGACACCGCAGATGACGCCGAGGGAGACCGGGATGGAGATCTGCGGGACGTGCACCCCGGACTCGTGCAGGGCGTGCAGCACCAGCTTGACGCCGATGAAGCCGAGGATGACGGACAGGCCGTAGCTGAGGTGGACCAGCTTCTTGAGCAGGCCGCCGATCAGGAAGTACAGCTGGCGCAGGCCCATCAGGGCGAAGGCGTTGGCGGTGAAGACGATGTACGGGTCCTGGGTGAGGCCGAAGATCGCGGGGATCGAGTCCAGGGCGAAGAGGACGTCGGTGGTGCCGATGGCGAGCATGACGACCATCAGCGGGGTCAGGATCCGCTTGCCGTTCTCACGGATGAAGAGCTTGGTGCCGTGATAGCGGTCGGCGACGCCGAACCTGGCCTCGATCGACTTGAGGAGGCGGTTCTCCTCGAACTCCTCTTCCTCCTCGTCCTTGCGGGCCTCCTGGATCAGCTTCCAGGCGGTGTAGATGAGGAAGGCGCCGAAGATGTAGAAGACCCAGGCGAAGCTGGTGATGATCGCGGCGCCGGCGGCGATGAACACCGCGCGCAGGACCAGGGCGATCAGTACGCCGACGAGCAGGACGCGCTGCTGGAGGTGGGAGGGCACCGAGAACTTCGCCATGATCAGGACGAAGACGAAGAGGTTGTCCACGCTCAGGGACTTCTCGGTGATGAAGCCGGCGAAGAACTCCTGGGAGGCCTGGCCGTTGCCGAAGAGGAACAGCCCCAGGCCGAAGAGGGCGGCCAGGACGATCCAGACGACCGTCCAGATGCCCGCCTCCTTGACGGAAACGTCGTGCGGTTTGCGGCCGATGAAGAAATCGGCGCCGATCAGGATGCCCAGACCGACGATGGTCAGCACCCATAGGGTCAACGAAACGTCCACGGTATTCACGCCTCCGGCGGATGGCTCAGAACTGGGTCAGCGTCATCGCTGCCGGAGGTCTCTTCCACCCGGGCGGCCCGGCGGCCGCGGGGCCGGCGCCCCGGGACCGACTGCGTTCACACGACCGCAGTGGTCCGTATTGACGGGTACGCCGCGCAGGAAATAGCAGGAATACTCCCCTCCGCAGATGCCAGGGTACCCGCGGAGGGGGTCAAAGGTAAAGAGAAAACCAAGGAGTGGTCAGCCGCCGGTCATGGCCGCTCACCGCCGGGCGGACCTCCGGTCCTGCGCGATCCGCTCCAGCGTCTGCTCCAGGACCCGGCTGCCCCGCGGCGGCAGGTCCGGCTCGAAGGTCCAGGCGTGCTGCACCCAGGGGTCGGCGAGGTGGTGGTCCGGCACCGGCGAGAGCCGCATCAGCGAGCGCCACAGCGGATCCAGCAGCGGCCCGTAGGCGGAGGCCTCGTCACGGTCCGCGACCATCAGCAGGTGCACGCCGACCGCCGGGCCCTCGTCGGCCAGGTAGCGCAGCCGGGTGACGGCGCGGTCGTCGAAGCCGTGCGGGAAGTCGTGCACGATCAGCAGCTGCTCGGCCCGGTCCACGTCCGGCGGCAGGTCCTCCGGAGCCCCCGCGCGCAGCGCCATCTGTACGAGGTCCACCCGCCGGGTCAGCCGCTCCAGGGTCCGGGTGACCCCCTCGGCCCCCGCCGCCGGCGGCGCGGCCAGCACCCCGGCGCGCACCAGCGGCGCCAGAGAGGCGGCGCCCGCCCCGGCCGCGTCGACGACATGGACGGAGAGGGCGTCGGCGGGGTGGACCGCGAGCAGCCGCACGGCGTGCGCGACGGCCATGTCCATGGCGGCGCGGCGCAGCCGGTCGGTGTCCATGGTCATGGCCGCCTCGGAGCCGGTGCGGCCGTTGTCGATCCACAGGCCGCGTTCCAGCGGGACCCGCATCAGCATGGGGATCCGCAGCTCCGGCCGCTCGGGCAGGCTCAGATCGCCCAGGCGCAGCGCCAGCGGGGCCTCGGCGGGTGTGCTCCGGCCGTGCCAGACGGGAGCGGCCCAGCGGGCGTAGGCGGGCGGCAGCGCGGGCTCCACCACCTCGGCCTCGGCGGTGAGCTGGGCCAGGTCGCGGTCGAGGACGGCGCGGGCCTGGGCCACGAGGTCGTCGCGGCGGGCCCGGGCGGTGTCGCGGGCGGCGTTCGCGGAGCCGTCGATCCGGCCCCGGGGGTCGGACAGTGCCTCGTCGAGCTCCCGGTCGAGGCGGGAGTCGGCGAAGTCGACGGCGCCGCGGTAGGCGGCCACGGTGCGGGCCAGGTCCTCGAACATGCCCCAGACCTGGTTGTAGAGGCGCTCGTCCATGGACCAGCCACTGGCGTCCCCGGCGACGGGACGCGGCGGCTGCCCCGGGTCGGCGGGTTCGGGGCGGGGGGCCGGCTCGGGGGCTTCGGCGCTGGTGCGGCGACGGCGCGGGTGGGCGTAGTCGATGGTCGGCGGGCCCCCGGCGGCGGCCGCCGCCCCGGCGCTCGCCCCGGTGGGGCCGCCGACGGTGTCCGCGCCGGACGGCCCGGAGGACGGGACGGGGCCGGGCGGGACCGGACCGGGCGTGCCCGCGTAGGGGGTGCCGGAGACCGGGAGCGGGTCCGGCGGCTCCGGGGCCGGCGCGGCGGGCCCCCCGGGGGCGCCCGGCGCCGCGTCCTGCGGGGTCCGCAGCCCGTGCGGGACGGTCGGCGCGGCCCCGGTCGGCAGGGTGGCCAGGGTGATGTCCCCGGAGGCCGTCAGGCCCAGGGCGGCGGCCGTCAGCTCGTCGGCGGCCGGGCCGGTCAGGCCGGAGTCGGCCAGGAGCGCGCCGAGGCCGCCGGCGTAGCCCTGGCCCACGGCCCGGACCTTCCAGGCGCCCTGGCGCCGGTACAGCTCCAGGGCCACGACGGCGCTCTCGGAGCCGAGGCCGGTGATGGTGTACGCCGCGAGCTCGGCGCCCTCCGGCTCGGCCACGGCCGCGTGCGGGGCGGCGACCGCGCCGAAGCGCGCGGGCCCGCCGGGCGGCAGCACCAGCAGCACCCGGACCCGGTGGACGGCCGCCCCGACCGCGTCGAGGTCGACGGTGAACCGGTGGCGGTCGCCGACCCGGTCCGGGACCTCCAGGCCCGGCAGGGCCCGGGCCCCGGGATGCGCCAGGGCCCCGGGACCGGCCGGCCGGCCCGCCTCGTCGCCGGTGACGGCCAGGGCCAGCACGGCCGTGCCGGCCGAGACCCGGATCTCCACCCGATTGCGGGACAGGGGGTGGTTCTGCCCCCGGACCAGTTCGGCCGTCATCGTGCAGCCCTCCCCCGTGCCTTCTTCTCTTGTTCCGTGGCGCTCTTGCCCGGTACCGCTACAGGTGCGGCAGGATCGCCGGCATCAGGTCCTGGAAGGTCCGGCCGTTGGCCGGGTTGCCGAGGGCCGTCATCTTCCAGCCGGAGCCCTCGCGGGACACCTTCGCCATGATCTGCGCCGTGTACTGGCCGCCGCCGTCGAGGGTGTAGCGGGCCAGCTCCTGGCCGTTGGTCTCGTCGACGATGCGGCAGAAGGCGTTCTGCACTTCCTGGAAGGTCTGGCCGGTGAAGGAGTTCACCGTGAAGACGATCTGGTCGATGTGCACGGGCACGCGCTGGAGGTCGACGAGGATGGCCTCGTCGTCCCCGCCCTGGCCCGCGCCGCCGACGAGGTTGTCTCCGGTGTGGCGCACCGAGCCGTCGTCGCTCTGCAGGTGCCGGAAGAACACCACGTCCACGGGCTGCTTGTCGGCGAAGAGCACCGCCGAGGCGTCGAGGTCGATCTCCCGGGTCCGCGAGCCGAACAGGCCCCGACGCTTGGCCGCCTGCCAGCCGAGGCCCATCCGGACCGCGGTCAGCGTGCCGCCGTCCGACTTCTGCAGACTGATGGCCTGACCCTTGGTCATGTTGACCGTCACGCGCTGTCCCCTCTCCGTAGCCCGCCCGACCGACGGGCGCGCAGCGTGTAACTGCGGCTGTGTCCCAACCCTACTGACCGCCCCGGGGTCAGGCGAGACCCGCTTCCTTCATCTGCCGGAGCTCCTTCTTGAGCTCGCCCACCTCGTCCCGGATCCGGGCCGCGACCTCGAACTGGAGCTCGGCCGCGGCGCCGCGCATCCGCTCGGTCATCTGCTCGATCAGCGCGGCCAGTTCGGCGGCGGGCCGGTCCGTGAGCACCTCGGCCGCCTGCGCGCCCTTCGCCCCCTTGGCGCCCTTGCCCGCCCTGCCCCCGGCGACGGCCGCGGCCGCCCTGCCGCCGAGCGCCGGCACCGGCGCCTTGGCGCCCTTGCCGTCCTTGGCCTGCCGGTAGCCGGTGCCGAGCAGTTCCTCGGTGTCCAGTTCCTCGCGGGCGATGGTGGCGACGATGTCGTTGATCTTCTTGCGCAGCGGCTGCGGGTCGATGCCGTTCGCCGTGTTGTAGGCGATCTGCTTCTCGCGGCGCCGGTTCGTCTCGTCGATGGCCTTCTCCATCGCCGGGGTCATCTTGTCCGCGTACATGTGGACCTGGCCCGAGACGTTGCGCGCGGCGCGGCCGATGGTCTGGATGAGGGAGGTCCCCGAGCGCAGGAACCCCTCCTTGTCGGCGTCGAGGATCGCCACCAGCGACACCTCGGGCAGGTCGAGGCCCTCGCGCAGCAGGTTGATGCCGACCAGGACGTCGTACTCGCCGGCCCGCAGCTCGCGCAGCAGCTCGATGCGGCGCAGGGTGTCGACGTCGCTGTGCAGGTAGCGGACCTGGATGCCGAGCTCCAGGAAGTAGTCGGTGAGGTCCTCGGCCATCTTCTTGGTGAGGGTGGTGACCAGGACGCGTTCGTCCTTCTCGACCCGCTGCCGGATCTCGTGGACCAGGTCGTCGATCTGCCCGTCGGTGGGCTTGACCACGACCTCGGGGTCGACCAGACCGGTGGGGCGGATGATCTGCTCGACGAACCCGTCGCCGCGGGAGAGCTCGTACTTGCCCGGGGTGGCGGACAGGTAGACCGTCTGGCCGATCCGCTCCTGGAACTCCTCCCACTTCAGCGGCCGGTTGTCGAGCGCGGACGGCAGCCGGAAGCCGTGGTCGACCAGGGTCCGCTTGCGCGAGGCGTCGCCCTCGTACATGGCGCCGATCTGGGGCACGGTGACGTGCGACTCGTCGATGACGAGGAGGAAGTCCTCGGGGAAGTAGTCGATGAGGGTGTTCGGCGCGGAGCCGCGCTCGCGGTCGTCCATGTGCAGCGAGTAGTTCTCGATGCCGGAGCAGGACCCGATCTGGCGCATCATCTCCAGGTCGTAGGTGGTGCGCATGCGAAGCCGCTGGGCCTCCAGCATCTTGCCCTGCTTCTCCAGCTCCGCGAGGCGCTCGGCGAGCTCCGCCTCGATGCCGGTGATCGCCTTCTCCATGCGCTCGGGGCCGGCGACGTAGTGGCTGGCGGGGAAGACGTAGAGCTCGCGGTCCTCGCTGATGACCTCACCGGTCAGCGGGTGCAGGGTGGACAGGGCCTCGATCTCGTCGCCGAACATCTCGATGCGGACGGCGAGTTCCTCGTAGACCGGGAAGATCTCGATGGTGTCGCCGCGCACCCGGAAGGTGCCGCGGGTGAAGGCCACGTCGTTGCGCGTGTACTGGATGTCGACGAAGCGGCGCAGCAGCTGGTCGCGGTCCATCTCCTCGCCGACCTTGAGCGGGACCATCCGGTCGACGTACTCCTGCGGGGTGCCGAGGCCGTAGATGCAGGACACGGAGGCGACGACGATCACGTCGCGCCGGGTCAGCAGCGAGTTGGTCGCGGAGTGGCGCAGCCGCTCCACCTCCTCGTTGATCGAGGAGTCCTTCTCGATGTAGGTGTCCGACTGCGGTACGTACGCCTCGGGCTGGTAGTAGTCGTAGTACGAGACGAAGTACTCGACGGCGTTGTTCGGCAGGAGCTCGCGGAACTCGTTCGCCAGCTGGGCGGCCAGGGTCTTGTTCGGGGCCATCACCAGGGTGGGGCGCTGGAGCTTCTCGATCATCCAGGCCGTGGTGGCCGACTTGCCCGTGCCGGTCGCACCCAGCAGGACGACATCCTTCTCACCTGCACGGATGCGCTTCTCCAGCTCGGCGATGGCCGTCGGCTGGTCGCCGCTGGGCTGGTAGGGGCTGACGACCTCGAAAGGCGCCACCGTGCGTTCGATCTTCGATACGGGCCGCATGGGTCAACCGTACGGCCCCCCACCGACAGTCAGCGCGGTCTGGTCCGTTTGTCGTAGTTCGGTGGCGGGGCCGTGATCGTCAACCCCATGATCGCCGTGGAACCCCTCCGTCAGTGCACGGCGGGCGCCGCCCCCGCAACGTCCGGGGCGCCGCGCCCGTTTGAGGCGAGAGCAGGCCTCACGACCCGAGGAGATCGCACATGCACGTCGTCCGACCCGCCGCCGCCGCGGCCGCCGCCTTCCTGGGCCTCGCCCTCGGCCTGCTGGGCGGGACGGCGTCGTCCGCCGCCTCCGGCGCCCCCGGCACGCCCGTCGCCCCCTCCACCGCGCAGAAGCGGTTCCTGGGCCCCGTCGTGTACGCCCACCGGGGGGCTTCGGCGTACGCCCCGGAGAACACCGTCGCCGCGATCGACCGGGCCATGTGGATGGGCTTCGCCTGGGTCGAGAACGACGTCCAGCGGACCCGGGACGGCGAGCTCGTGGTGATCCACGACGACACGCTGGCCCGTACGACCGATGTCGAGCAGGTGTTCCCGGGCCGCGAGCCGTGGGCGGTCAAGGACTTCACGGCGGCGGAGATCGCCCGGCTGGACGCGGGCAGCTGGTTCGGCCCGCAGTTCGCGGGCGCCCGGGTGCCGACCCTGCGGGAGTACATGGACCGGGTCCAGGACAACCAGCAGCGGCTGCTCCTGGAGATCAAGAAGCCGGAGCTGTACCCGGGGATCGAGGAGCAGACGCTGGAACTGCTCGACGAGCTGGGCTGGCTCGACGAGCGGCACGTGGCCGAGCGCCTGGTGGTGCAGAGCTTCAGCGCCGACTCCGTACGCACCGTGCACCGGCTGCGGCCCGACCTGGTCACGGCCCTCCTGGGCACTCCGAGCGTGGCCGACCTGCCGGAGTACGCCGAGTTCACCGACCGGATCAACCCGTCGTACACCACGATCTCGGCGGACTGGGTGAAGGCCGTGCACGGGCTGCGGGGCGCCCACGGCAAGGCCATGGAGGTGGACACCTGGATCGTCAACGACGCGGCCACGGCCCGCAAGGTGCGGGAGATGGGGGTGGACGGGGTCATCACGAACGCGCCCGACGTCGTACGGGAGGCGGTCGGCGGATTCTGACCGGCAGCGGCGGGACTGTCGGCGGGGCGCCGTACCGTGGGGGCGTGGACACCAGCGAGCGGCCCCGCGGGCCGCACCTCGAATGGACCGTCGTCCCCAGCGACATCGGCCCCCTCCTCCTGGCCGCGACCCCCGAGGGTCTGGTCCGGGTCGAGTTCCACGCCGCGCCGGAGCGGGTCGACCGGATGATCGGCCCGCTCGTCTCGCGGCTCGGCGCCGACGCCCGGCGGCCGGCTCCGGGCGAGGAGGAGCTGCTGGCCGAGCCGGTGCGCCAGCTCGCCGCGTACTTCGCCGGCACCCTGCGGCGTTTCGAGCTGCCGCTGGACTGGCGGCTCAGCTCCGGCTTCAACCGCCAGGTGCTGCGGGAGCTCGACCGCTCCGTGCCCTACGGATCGGTGGTCGGGTACGGGGAGCTGGCCGCCCGGGTCGGGCAGCCGGGGGCGGCCCAGGCCGTGGGCAACGCCATGGGGTCGAACCCGCTGCCCGTGGTCGTGCCCTGCCACCGGGTCGTGGAGAACGACGGGGGCATCGGGGGCTTCGGCGGCGGCGTGGAGACCAAGCGGATCCTGCTCGCCCTGGAGGGGTTCCTCCCCCAGCCCCTGTTCTGACCCGCCTCCCGGGGGCCCGACCGGCCGCTGTGCAGCCCCTTCCCGGCCCCCCTCCCGGCCCCCTCTTCCGCCCCCTCCCGACCTCCCCTTCCGCCAACGTCCTGACCTGCGCGTTCCGCCGGTCCCCGCGCCCGCATACCCGGTTCCCCCGGGCGGTGGCGGGTGGGACACTGCGGCGGTGACCCCTCCTGCCGCCGCAACCGGCCCCTCCGCGTACGTGCCCGCCCCGGTGCCGCCCACCGCGTACCCGCGACGGGGGTGTCGGGCGTGACCTCCTCCCCCGGGACGCCCCCCGGGCGCGGAGCGCCGGACACCTCTCCCGCGACCCCCGGCGCCTCCCCCGCGTCCCGTGCCGCCGGGGCCGGGCACGGCGGGCCGGTCGACGCCGCCGACCTGCCCCGGCTGCAGCGCCGGATCTCCGGGGTGCTGATCGCCGCCCAGATGCTGGGTGGCCTGGGCGTGCCCATCAGCATCGCCCTGGCCCCCGTGCTGGCCACCGAGATCAGCGGCACCGAGGCCATGTCCGGCTTCGCCTCCACGGCCGCGGTGATCGGCACCGCCCTGGTCTCGCTCCCGCTCGCCGCCCTGATGACCGCGCGCGGACGCCGCCCCGGGCTGGTGGTCGCCTACGCGATCGGCACCCTCGGGGCGGCCCTCGTCGTCCTGGCCGCCTCCGTCAAGAGCTTCCCGCTGCTCATGCTCGGCATGGCCGCCTTCGGCGCCGCGTCCTCCGCCAACCTCCAGGCGCGCTTCGCCGCCGCCGACCTCGCACCGCCCGACCGGCGGGCCCGCGCCATCTCCGTGGTCGTCTGGGCCTCCACCGTCGGCGCGGTGCTCGGCCCCAACCTCTCCGCCCCCGCCAGCGACAGCTTCGCCGGGACCTCCATACCCCAGACGGCGGGCCCCTTCGTCTGGGCCGGCGCCGTCTTCGTCCTCACCGGCACGCTGATCGCCGTGTTCCTGCGGCCGGACCCGCTGCTGACGGCACGGGCACTGGCCGGCCCCGATGAGCAGTCCCGTCAGAGCCGCTCGCTGCGCGCCGGGTTCAGCGCCGTCCGCGCCTCCCCACGCGCCCGCCTCGCGCTGCTCACCGTCGCCGTGTCCCACACCACGATGGTCTCGATCATGGTGATGACCCCCGTCGACCTCGGTCACCACGGCGCCGGCCTCAAGCTGGTCGGCCTGGTCATCAGCGGGCACATCGCCGGCATGTTCGCCTTCTCGCCCGTCATGGGGTGGCTCGCCGACCGGCTCGGCCGGCTCTCCGTGATCGGACTGGCCGCCGGACTGCTCTCGCTCGCCGCGCTGCTCGCCGGCACCGCCGGGGGCAACCACGCCCAGAGCGCGGCCGGCCTCTTCCTGCTCGGCCTCGGGTGGTCCGCCGGGATGGTCTCCGGATCGGCGCTGCTGACCGACTCCGTGCCGCAGCCCGCGCGGGCCGCCGTACAGGGACTGAGCGACCTGACCATGAACGCCTCCGCCGGGATCGGCGGAGCGGCGGCCGGGCTGGTCATGTCCCAGGCGGGCTACGGCTGGCTCAACGCGATCGGCGCCGCGCTGCTGCTGCCGATGGCGGCGCTCGCCCTGTTCACCGCCCGGCGCCACCCCGTGCGTCCGGCGCCCGCGAAGGGCGTCAGTAGCTGATGTGGTAGGCCTTGCGGAGCGTCTCGTGCACGGTCCAGGTGGTCCTGTCGCCCTCCCGGAGCACGCACGCGGAGCCCGGTCCGACCTCCAGGGTCGCTCCGCCCTCCACCTCGATCGTGGCCCGTCCGCCGACCACGACGAACAGTTCGTTGGCCTCCGTGTCGGTGACCACGCCCGGGGTGATCTGCCAGATCCCCCGGATCTGCGAGCCGTCCTCGGCCTCCCACAGGACCTTGCCCGTCACCACGGGGGTGCCGGAGACGACCTGTGCCGGGTCGAGGTCCTCGACCTCCAGTTCGGAGTCGGGGACGTCCGCGACGGACACGGCGAAGGAGGCGGGGGCGGGGGCGGTGTGATCACTGGTGCTCATGGCGCGCCAGCCTAATCCGGCTCTCCCGGGCCGGGGGGTGGCCAGAGCGTCCAGCGTGCACGCGGCGGACGCGTCACT
Source organism: Streptomyces sp. NPDC031479 (assembly GCF_055581065.1). Taxonomy (NCBI): domain Bacteria; kingdom Bacillati; phylum Actinomycetota; class Actinomycetes; order Kitasatosporales; family Streptomycetaceae; genus Streptomyces; species Streptomyces sp. NPDC031479. The sequence continues at coordinate 61,701 of NZ_JBVIKC010000016.1, read as the reverse complement.
CCGTCGAGCGCAAGCGGCACCCGCCCCTTTTCGGCCAGAGCGGTACGGGCGCTCCCGCGGCCGGGCGGATCCGCGGGGACACTGCGGGGCGGCGACCGCGCCGCCGCCCGCGGGGCCGCTCCGCGGGACGGGTTCGCGCCGGAGCTCGGACGGCGCGTTTGGGGGCGCGAATCCCGTGCCATGGATGGGGACATGCCACTGCACAGAGCATCCGAGGTCCCGGTCCTGTCGGAAGAGGTGCGCGAGGCGCTCGCCGCGCGCCGGCCCGTCGTCGCCCTGGAATCGACGATCATCGCGCACGGGCTGCCGCGCCCGCGCAATCTGGAGGTGGGCCTGGAACTGGAGGCCCTGGTCCGGGCGGAGGGCGCGGTTCCGGCGACGGTCGCGGTCCTGGACGGGGTGGCCCACGCGGGCCTGGACAAGGCCCGTCTGGAGCGGATCGCCGCGGGTGAGGGCGTACGCAAGCTCGGCCACCGGGATCTGGCCCCGGCCCTCGCGACGGGGGCGACCGGTGCGACGACCGTGTCCGCGACGGCCCTGCTGGCCGCGCGGGCGGGGCTGCGGGTGTTCGCCACCGGCGGGCTGGGCGGCGTACACCGCGAGTGGACGCGCTCCCAGGACGAGTCGGCCGATCTCGCGCTCCTCGCGCGGACCCGGATCACGGTGGTGTGCGCGGGGGTGAAGTCGATCCTGGACGTGCCGGCCACCCTCCAGCGGCTGGAGACCCTGGGCGTGGGGATCCTCGGCTACCGGACGCGCCGCTTCCCCGGGTTCTACCTGGCCGACTCCGGCGAGCCGGTCGACTGGACGGTGGAGCGGCCCGAGGAGGTGGCGGCGGTGATGGCCGCCCAGGACGCCCTCGGCGGAACGGAGTCGGCGCTGCTGGTGGCCAATCCGGTGGCGGAGGCCGAGCAGTTGGATCCGCGGCTGCACGACCGGGTCCTGGCGGAGGCGCTCGCCGAGTGCCGCGAGCGCGGCATCGCGGGGCAGGCGGTGACCCCGTTCCTGCTGGACTTCCTGGTACGGGCGACCGGCGGGGCCTCGCTGGAGGCCAACCTGGCCGCGGTACGGGGCAACGTGCGGCTAGGGGCGAGGATCGCCGGGGCCTGGGCGGCCCGCGCATGACGGCGGCACCGGGGGCGCTGGTGGTCGTCGGCGACGTGGTCACGGACGTGGTGGCGATACATCCGGAGCCTCTGGCTCCGGCCACTGACACCGCCGCCAGGATCCGCACCCTGCCGGGCGGCGCGGGCGCCAACGCGGCCTGCTGGGCGGCCCGCACGGGGACGGCCGAGGTACGCCTCCTCGCGCGGGTGGGCGCCGAATCGGCGCGCTGGCACGAGCGGGCCCTGGTCGACGCGGGGGTGCGGCCGCGGCTGGTGGTGGACCCGGCGGAACCGACCGGCACGGTGGTGGCCCTGGTCGGCAAGGACGCGGAGCGGACCTTCCTGACCGACAGCGGGGCCTCGCTGCGGCTGTGCCCCGCCGACTGGGCGCCCGCGCTGCTGGACGGCGCCGCGCACCTGCACCTGTCGGGCTACCTCTTCTTCGCGGACAGCAGCCGGGAACTGGCCCTGGTCGCGCTGCGGGCGGCCCGTACGCGGGGGGTGCCGGTCAGCGTGGACCCCGCTTCGGCGGGGTTCCTGGCCGCGCTCGGTCCCGAGCGGTTCATGGCCGCCGTGGCGGGGGTCGGCGCTCTCCTGCCGAACGAGGACGAGGCCCGGCTGCTGGCGGGGCTGCCGGAGCCGGCCGGGGTGGCTCGGGCGGCGGAGGAGCTGAGCCGGCGGGTGCCGCTCGTGGTGGTGACCCGGGGCACGGGCGGGGCGCTCGTCGCCGAGGCGGGCCGGATCACCGCGGAGGTCGCGGCGGAGCCCGCCGAGGCGGTGGACACCACCGGTGCCGGCGACGCCTTCACCGGCGGCTTCCTCGCGGCCCGGCTCGCGGGCTCCGACCCGGCGGAAGCGGCGCGGGCGGGCTGCCGCGCGGCGGCCGAGGCGGTCACCCGCATCGGCGGCCGCCCCTGACCCCGGCCGGCACCGGGACCGGACAGGACGGCAGCTGCGGTCACGGACGGACGGCACCCCGCCCCGGCACCGACCCCGCCCGCCCGCCCCGCAAGGCCCCGCAAGGCCCCGCAAGGCCCGCAAGGCCCGCAAGGCCCGCAAGGCCCGCCGGAGCACCGGTCACCCGGTGTCCGCCCGGCCGGGGCACCCGGTCCACGCCGGGTGCCGTGCGTCGTCCGCCCGTACCAGCACGTCGGCGGCCGAGGCCGGCTCCGTCTCGCGGGCGTAGCGGGCGAAGGCGGGCAGGGTCCAGCGCGCGCCCTCCTCCGTACGGCGGGCCAGCGCCCCCGGCGAGAGGCTGATGTGCACGCTGAGGTCGAAGGGGAACCAGTGGCCCAGCAGGAGGGGCCCGTGCACGATCAGGACGCCGCCGGCGGGCAGTTCGACGTAGGGGCTGCGGGTGGCACGGTCGGTCACCGGGTCCCAGAGGTCCGGCAGCACCCGCCCGCTGCCGCCGGGGTCGGTCGGGCCGAAGACCTCGCGCCACAGCGCGCCGGTGTCGTACCAGCCGCCGAGGTACGCGTCCACGTCCTCCCGCCCGAACTCGAAGCGGAGCGAGGCCGGCCGCAGGAACCCCCCGGCCGCGACCACGAGCACCGAACGGCCGCGCAGCCGCAGCGCGTCGGCGAGCCGGCCCGCGAGCAGCCCGGTGTCGGCGGCGGGCGCGCCGTCGACGCCGACGCGCTGCCACACCCCCGTCCCGGCGCCGTCGGGGGAGGCCGCGCGGACGTCGTCGAGGTGGCCGGCGAGCCGCTCCGCCATCCGCTGCCAGGTGATCGCTTCGAGCTTCACGGACCCATTGTCAGTGGTGGGCCTTAGCTTTTTTCACGAGGGATCACCGGTGAGAAGGAGCCGTTGGCCCGGCTCGTGGGGAGGGGTCTGTCATGGCTCGGGAGACGACGTACCTGGAGCTGTCCCAGGAGGACGGCGCGGCGCACAAGTTCTACGAGGTGACCGTCGACGGCACCGAGGTCTCGGTGCGTTACGGGCGCATCGGCGCGACCGGCCAGTTGCAGGGCTCCTCGTTCCCGACGCCGGACAAGGCCCGCGCCGCGGCCGCCAAGAAGATCGGCGAGAAGGTCCGCAAGGGGTACGCGCCGGCGGTGCGGGGGGCCCGGGCGGCGCGGGCGGTGACGCGCCGGCAGGTGACCTCGGCGCCGTCGACGGCGCGCGCCGTGGCGCCGGTGCTGTGGCGCTTCCGCACCGGTTCCGCGGCCTTCGGCATCCACGTGGACGAGGACCGCTGCTGGGTCGGCAACCAGGCGGGCGACGTCTACACGGTGAGCCACGGCGGTGAGGTGCTGGCCCGCTACTCGCTGCCGGACGGGGTGAAGTGCCTGGTCGCGGACGAGTTCTGGATATACGCGGGCTGCGACGACGGCACGGTGTACGACCTGTCCTCCAAGGTGCCGTTCGGGGCGTACGACATCGCGGCGGACGTGGACATCTTCTGGCTCGACATCCGTGAGGGCGTGCTGAACGTCGCGGACCGCAACGGCGGTCTGACGGTCATCGACCACGAGGACGAGTTCCAGTGGTCGCGCAGGTCCTCGGGGTCCAACGCCTGGATGGTCCGGGCCGACGACCGGGCCGTCTACCACGGGCACAGCCTGGGGGTGACGGCCTACGCCCCGGACGGCGGCGGGCAGCTGTGGCACACGAACACCAGCGGCTCGGTGCTGTTCGGCTGGCAGGAGCGGGACGCGGTGTACGCGGGGACGGGCCGCAACAGCGTGCAGCGGCTGTCGAAGGCGACGGGCGCGGTCGAGGCCTCGTACCGGTGCGACGCGGCCGTGTACTCCTGCGCGACCTCCCCGGACGGGCGGCACGTGTTCGCCGGTGACCTCGCCTCGTCGGTGTACTGCTTCGACGCCGAGGGGAACAGGCTCTGGAAGCTGGGCACGGGCAGCGGTTCGGCCCTGTCCATGCAGTACCTGGACGGGCGGCTCTACCTGGTCACCACGGACGGGTCCCTGGTGTGCGTGGACGCGAGCGAGGCGGCGATCGCGGCGGCCCAGCAGGGTTCCGTCCCGGCGCCGGTGGACGTCAAGTCGGCCGCGGCCCTGCCGGTGTTCACCCCGGCGGTTTCGGCCGCGGCGGTGGCCACGGTCTCGGTGGCCGCGGTCCCGACGGGCACGGTGGTCGTCGAGTGCGTGCAGCAGGGCGGCCGGATGCGCGTGCAGGTGGTGTCCGAGGGCTTCGAGCCCTCCTGGAACGTCCAGTTCCCGCGCGGGATCCGGGAGGCCGGAGCCCGGTACGTGGTGGACGGACTGCACCCGGCGTCCGGGGGCTTCTACCGGGTGCGCGGCGAGATACGCCGCCTGGTCTGAGGACCACGGCGGGGGCGCGCCCGCGGGGCCGTGCCGTGGCGGACGGGGGTCACCACGGCACGGCCCCGCGGGCGTGCGCGCCGGGGGCACCTCACGAGGTCCGGGCCGATGTCACGGAGGGCCGATTGCCTTTCCGGACAAGGTGATATGCGCACCGCACGGCGGTATCACAACGGCATGAGTCTCGTCGTTTTCGAGTCGCTGAAGCAGATCCACTGTGCCGAGTGCCGACGGGGCCCGCTGCGCCGTCTGGTGCGCGAGGCCGGTGTGCCCCGTTGCCTGGACTGTGCAGATCTGGGGCACCTGGTGTACCTGCCGCGGGGCGACGCCGCGCTCACCCGCCGCGCCCGGGAGGCCAGTTCGCTCTCCGCCGTCGTCGTGCGCCGGCACCGGCGGCGGCGCCGTTACGAACGCCAGGGCCTGCTGGTCGAGGACGCGGCCCTGGCCCGCGCCGAACGCGCCTGCCTCGCGGACGCCGAGGCCCGGGCTCGCCGCCGGGAGCGCGACCGGGCGCGCCGCGCGGCCGAGGACGTCCGGTTCACGGCGGCGTTCGCCGCCGAGATCACGCGGCTGTTCCCCGGATGCCCTCCCGAGCGCGCGGAGGCGATCGCCGCCCACGCCTCGGTGCGCGGCAGCGGCCGGGTCGGCCGCACCGCCGCGGGCCGGGCCCTGGACGAGCAGGCGGTGTCGGTGGCGGTACGGGCCGCCGTGCGGCACGCCGACACCGAGTACGACGCGTTGCTGATGTCGGGTGTCCCCCGGTTCGCCGCCCGCGCCCGTCTGGCGCCCCTGATCGACGCGGTGCTGGACGGCTGGCGCACGGCCGCCTGACGCCGGTTCACGGCGAGGTGACGGCCTGCTCCAGCAGTTGGTGCAGGACCCGCTTCTCCTGCTCGGTGAGCCCGGACAGCGGGGAGTCCACGACGAGGAGTTCGAGCAGGCGCGTCCGCAGCGCGGCGCCCTCGGCCGTGAGGACGAGGTGCTTGGCGCGCCGGTCGGTGGGGTGCGGATGGCGCTCGACCAGGCCCTGCTTCTCCAGCTTGTCGACGACGAAGGTGGTGTTGGAGGGCTCGCAGGTCATGCGTTCGGCGAGCTCCCGCATGGTCATCGGCCCGGTCATCTCGCGCAGCGCGGTCGCCTGGGCCGCGGTGAGGCCCAGGGTGGCGGCGCGCACCCGTACGTGTTCGGTGATCCGCTGGGCCAGTCCGTTCACCAGACCGCACAGCTGTCGCTCGGCGATGGGCTGTGGATCGGGTGACGTCGTCATGCCGCCACCCTATCAAACCCATCAAGCCTGAATATTTACAGCTTGAATCATTCGAGCTTGATGCTTATGGTGGGCGCCGTCGCCGCGGGACGGACCTGCGGCGGGCTGACGCGAGATCAAAGGAGATGGCCCGTGGCCGATGTGACGGTGGCTCAAGTGACCCAGGCGGCTCAGGTGACTCGGGACGCCCGGGACGGACGACGGAGCCGGCCTGCGGGAATCCGCTCGATCCAGCTCGGCGACACGAAGGTGACGTACGTTCCGGACGGCGATGTACGGCTCCGGCCGCTGCCGCTGCTCCAGGACACCACCGACGAGGTGTGGGCCGCGCACCCGGAGTACCTGGACGCCGACGGCCACCTCGTGGGGAGCATCGGCAGCCTGCTCGTGGAGCACGGCGACCGCGCGCTCCTGATCGACGCGGGCTTCGGCCCGCGGAGGTACGAGGCCCCGGACGGCCCCCTCGCCACGGTCCACGGGGGCGCCCTCCCGCAGCACCTGGCCGAACTCGGCCGCCGCCCGCAGGACGTCGAAGCGGTCGCCTTCACCCACCTGCACGTCGACCACCTCGGCTGGGCGTCCCTTCCCGCCCCCGGCGACGACGGGCTCCTGTTCGCCCACGCCGACCTCCTGGTCTCCGGGCCGGAGTGGGAGAGGCGCGACCTGCTGGAGGCCCAGGGCACGGGCGAGCAGGTCGCGGCCATGGCGCCGCAGGTCCGTACGATCACGGACGGGCAGGAGATCTTCCCCGGCGTCCACGTCCGGATCACCCCCGGCCACACCGTCGGGCACGCCGAGTACGTCATCACCGGGGGCGGGCGTCGCCTGATCGCCTTCGGCGACGCGGTGCACTCCCCGATCCAGATCGACCACCCGGAGTGGTCCTCGGCCTTCGACCACGACCCCGCCCTGACCGCCGGTCACCGCCGGCGTCTCGTCGCCGAGCTGGCGCGGCCCGACACGATCGGCTTCGGCGTCCACTTCGCCGACGTGGTGTTCGGACGTGTCCGCCAGGACGGGGACGGCCCGGCCTGGCAGCCCGTGGACGCCTGACCCCCGTCGGGGTCGACGGGACCGGCCGGCAGGGCCTAGTTCATGCGGAACCGGCGGTAGAGCACGACCCCGCCGAGCAGCAGCACGCCACTGCCGGGCAGCAGGTAGCCGAGGCCCTCGGAGCCCGTGTGGGCCAGGGCCGAGGTGTGGAGCGGGGGTACGGCCGGGGCGGGCGCGGACGGCGGCGCCGACGGGGTGACGGGGCGCACGGCGACGGGCGGCTGGGCCGGCTTGCCGACGGTCGGGGGCTGCTGCCCGTTGACGGAGGTGTTCCCCTGGGAGGCGTTGCCGACCCCGACCACGCTCACCGAGTTGCCGCTGATGTTGAGCGGCAGGTCGACGGGGAGCTGGAGGCCGTTGCCGGAGAGCAGCCCCGGGGAATCCTTTCCGCGTCCGTCGGCGACCGCTCCTCCCGCGTTGCCGGACGCGGATGCCGCCCCCTGCGCGGACGAGGCCGGACCGGCGGGCCGCGGCCGCGGATTCGCCTCGCCCGCGGACCCGTTGGCACAGCGGTTGCCGCTCGCGGAATTGAGCACCCCGACGACGCTCACCGTGTTCCCGCACACGTTCACGGGGACGTGCACGGGCAACTGCACCAGGTTCCCCGAGAGGAGGCCCGGCGAGCGTTCGGCGCGCCCGCCCGCGTCCGCGTCGGCGTGGGCGAGGGCGCCCACCCCCGCGACCGCCAGTCCACCGCCCGCGACCATCGCCGCGATCAAGCCATTCCGACGACTGTGACGCATCAGATTTCCTGCTTTCCGAAGGGGTTCGGGGCATCTCGCCCACACCGGAAACAACGCCGTGAACCCATTCGGGTTATAGAGCCGGTAGGCATTTCACTCCATCGTGTACTGGGTAGTGCCTATTTCATGACGGAACGACCGCTGCTGCTCCTGGACGTGGACGGCCCCCTCAACCCCTTCCGCGACCCCTTCGCCGCCCTGCGCGGGTACGCGAGCCACCGCATGCGCCCCGACGTCTGGCTCTCCTACCGCGACCCGGAGTCCCGCCGCGCCCGGCGCGGCCTGCGGGTCCGGCTGCACCCCACCCACGGGGCCCGGCTGCTGGCCCTGCCCTTCGACCTCGCCTGGGCCACGGCCTGGACGCACCAGGCCAACACCCTGATCGCCCCCCGCATAGGCCTTCCCGACGATCTTCCGGTCATCGAGTGGCCGGAACTCTTCGCCCGCGACCCCGACGGGCTCTTCTGGAAGACCCGGCCCCTCCTGGACTGGGCGGCCGGCCGCCCCTTCGCCTGGGTCGACGACATGATCACCGCGGAGGACCGGGCCTGGGTGGCCGCCCACCATCCGTCCCCGGCCCTGCTGCTGCGCGTCCACCCCCGCCACGGCCTCCGCGACCGCGACTTCACGGCCCTGTCGACGTGGGCCGCCGCCGTCACCGGGGCAGGGCCGTGAGGGGGTCCGTGGAGGCGGGGGCGGGGGTGGGCCACCAGTCGTCGCTGCCGGGACGGGATTCGTAGCCGTACCAGAGGCCCTCGCGGCTCAGGCGGAGCTGGCGGGTGCCCGAGGTGAGCCGGTTGCGGTCGGGGCGGAAGGAGCCCTGCCCGGCGGCGAGGAGGGCGGGCCGGGCCCGGTCGAAGGGGCCGGCCGGCGGATCCCAGGGCTCGTCGAGGACGGTCAGCGCGGACAGGCCGCCCTGGCGCCAGGCCGCGGCGGCGCGGGCCAGGTCGGTGCTGGTGCGGCCGGTGGCCCGGGCCAGGTCCCGGTACAGGGTGCGGGCGGCGCCGGTGAGGCCGGCCGTGGGATGCGCGGAGGCCAGCCGGACGGCGTCCTGCCACGGCGTGAGCCCGCCGGTCGGGTCGGCTCCGGTGCCGAGCAGGACGAGGGCGCGGGCGGCGGCGTCGGTGGCGAGCTGGTCCAGGGCCAGCGGGTCCGGGGCGGCCGGATCCGCCGGGTAGGCGGGCGGCAGGCCGACGGCGGCGGGCGCGGCGAGCGGGGCGGGCAGCGGGGGCAGGACCGTACGGACCACCGCCGCGCGGGCGGGGACGCCGGGGAAGTCCGGTGCGGCGTCGGGCTGTTCGCGGGCGGCGTGGGCCGCGTTGCGCCGGGCCAGCTCCTCCAGGAGCTCGCGCTCCCCGCGGCCGCGCAGGAGCAGCAGGACGAAGGGGTCCGCGTCCAGCAGCCGGGCCGCCCGGTAGCAGAGGGCCGCGGCGTGCTTGCAGGGCGGCCGCCCCACGTCCGGGCAGGAGCAGCGCACGACGAGCTCGCCCGCGCCGGGCAGGACCGTCCCCGCGAGGGACTGCGGGACCTCGCGCTCCAGCAGGGCTCCCAGGGCTGTCGGGTCCGCCGCCACCGCCTCCAGGACCTCGGCCCACTCGGTGTCGGTGAAGGCGCCCATCGACAGCTCGGTCCGGTACGGGCGGGCCCGGCTGCCCCGCACGTACGCCACGATCCGGCCCGGGGTGACCGTGACGGCGTCGACATGACCCTCGGCGGCGTACGCACGGCCCCGCGCGAGCCGGGCGGCGTCGTGCGCGCGCTCCTCCAGGGCGGCCACCCAGGCACGGCCCCACCAGGTGAGCGCCTCCACGCCCGCGGGCACCGTCTCGAAGGTGCGGCGGCGGTCGTCGCGCGCGGTGATCACGCCGGCCTCCGCAGGGAGACGAGATCGGCCAGCTCCCGGTCGGTCAGCTCGGTCAGCGCCGACTCGCCGGAGCCCAGCACGGCGTCGGCCAGGGCGCGCTTGGCCTCCAGCATCTCGGCGATGCGGTCCTCGACGGTGCCCTCGGCGATGATCCGGTGGACCTGGACGGGCTGGGTCTGGCCGATGCGGTAGGCGCGGTCGGTGGCCTGTTCCTCCACGGCGGGGTTCCACCAGCGGTCGTAGTGGACGACGTGTCCGGCGCGGGTGAGGTTCAGGCCGGTGCCCGCGGCCTTCAGGGAGAGCAGGAAGACGGGGACCTCGCCGGACTGGAAGAGGTCGACCAGTTCCTCGCGGCGGGCGACGGGGGTGCCGCCGTGCAGGAGCCGGCAGGGGATGCCGCGGTCGGTGAGGTGCTTCTCCAGGATCCGGGCCATCGTCACGTACTGGGTGAAGACCAGGACCGAGCCGTCCTCGGCCAGGATCGTGTCGAGGAGCTCGTCGAGCAGGGCGAGCTTCCCCGAGCGGTGCGGGATCCGGGCCGGATCCTCCTTCAGGTACTGGGCGGGGTGGTTGCAGATCTGCTTGAGCGAGGCCAGCAGCTTCATGATCATGCCGCGGCGTTCCATGCCCTCGCTCGACTCGATCACCGCCATCGCCTCCTCCACCGCCGCCTGGTAGAGCGAGGCCTGCTCCCGGGTCAGGGACACCGGGTGGTCCGTCTCGGTCTTGGGCGGCAGTTCGGGGGCGATCCCCGGATCGGACTTCTTGCGGCGCAGCAGGAACGGCCGCACCAGCGCCGCCAGCCGGGCGACCGCCGCCTCGTTGCCCCCGTCCTCCTCCTGCTGGTGCTCCACCGGGCGGGCGTGGCGGGCCCGGAAGGCGGTCAGCGGGCCCAGCAGGCCCGGGGTGGTCCAGTCGAGCAGGGCCCACAGCTCCGAGAGGTTGTTCTCGACGGGGGTGCCCGTCAGGGCCACGCGGGCCGGGGCGGGGATGGTCCGCAGCGCCTTCGCGGTCGCCGAGTGCGGGTTCTTGACGTGCTGGGCCTCGTCGGCGACGACCATGCCCCAGCTCTGCCGGGCCAGCTGGGCGGCCGCGGCGCGCATGGTGCCGTAGGTGGTGAGCACGAAGCCGCCGCCCGGCCCGTCCAGGCTGCGGCCCGTGCCGTGGAAGCGGCGCACCGGCGTCCCCGGCGCGAACTTCTCGATCTCCCTCTGCCAGTTGCCCAGCAGGGACGCCGGGCAGACCACCAGGGTCGGCTCGGGCCGGGCGCGGTGCAGGTGCAGGGCGATCAGCGTGACCGTCTTGCCCAGACCCATGTCATCGGCGAGGCAGCCGCCCAGCCCGAGCGAGGTCATCAGGTCCAGCCAGGCCAGACCCCGCAGCTGGTAGTCCCGCAACGTCGCCCTCAGCCCCGCGGGCGCCGCGACCGGCGCCAACTCCCCCGTCAGCCGCTCGCGCAGCGCGGCGAGCGCCCCGACCGGGACGGCCGGCACGCTCTCCCCGTCGACCTCGGCGGACCCGCTCAGCACGACGGCCAGCGCGTCCACCGGGTCCAGCAGCCCCAGCTCCCGCTTGCGCGCCTTGCGCACCAGCTCCGGATCGACGCGCACCCACCGGTCGCGCAGCCGGATCACGGGCCGGTGCGCCTGCGCGAGGGCGTCCATCTCACCCGGGGTGAGCCGGTCCCCGCCCAGGGCCAGCTCCCAGGAGAAGGCGAACAGCCCCGCCGCGTCGAAGAACGCGGTGCCGTCGGTGGCGGAACCGGGCGCGGTGGACCGTACGACGGCGGTCGCCGAGAGCGTACGGGCCAGCTCGCGCGGCCAGTGGACCGTGACTCCGGCCGCCGCGAGGCGGGGCGCGGCGGCGCCCAGCAGGTCTTCGAGCTCCGGGTCGGACAGGGCCAGGGCGTCGGGCACGGGCTGGTCGAGCAGGCGCAGCAGCGGCGGCCAGACCCGGGCGGCCCGGCGCAGCGCCAGCACGGCGTCGATCCGGGCGCGGGGGCCGAATCCGGCGGCGGCCGCCCCGGCCCACAGCAGCCCGGCATCGGTCACCAGGGTCGGGTCGGCGAGGCTGTGGACCTGGACGACGGCGGCTCCGGCACGGCGCACGTCCTCCGGCTCGGCCTCGTCGAACAGGCGGAAGGAGGACAGGTCGAGCCGCAGCGAGATGCCCACCCCCGCATCGGCGCCGGCCGCGACCTGCGTGGCCCACTCCCGTATCCCCGGCACCCGCTGCGGCTCCCGCGCGGCGAACGGCCGCCCGGCGGCGAACGGCGCGGCCGGGGTACGGGGCAGGGTGTCGGCCACGGCGTCGAGGAACGCCCGGACCAGGGCCTGCGGTTCGGGCAGCGTCAGCGGGCGGCGGCCGGCGAGCGGGGTGGCGTACGCCTCGTGGGGGAGGGCGGCCGCGAGGGCGCGCAGGTACGCGACGTCCTCGGCGTCGAGGGGCCCGGCCCGCCAGGCGTCGATCCCGTCGGGGGTGAGCCCCGGCAGCAGGCGGCCTCGCGCGGTGAGGGACAGCGCGAGCCGGGCGGCGGTGCCCCAGGCACGGGTGGCGGGATGCGCGGTGGGGCTGTGGGGCGCCCCGACGAGCACGGGCAGGGCCTCGGCCACGGACAGGGTCACGGCGGGCACGGTACGGGTACGCACCCCAGCGCCGTGCGGCCGGACCACCTGGAGCGGGCCGGGGGTACCGGTCTCGGGCAGCGGATCCCCTTCGGGGCACCAGAAGGCCATCCGGCCCTCACGGGGGACGGCGGCGGGAAGGAACACGGCGGCGCGGCGGAGCAGGGGCGACGGGGGCACGGGCGGCGGCCCCTGCCGGTACTGCTGCGGCATGGTCTGCGGTGTGCTCACGGCGCCCCCTCCCCGGTCTCCGGCCCCGCCCGGTCATGGCGGATCCACTGCCGCCGAGTCTAGGCGGACCCTCTGACAACCGCCGCTGACCTGCGCGGACACCCCCGGTGACGGCGGCCGGAGCGGCCGGGTGGGGGCGGGCGGCCGGGCGCGGGCGGCCGGGTGGGGCGAATCGAGCAGCCGGGGCGGACGGGGCCGGCCCGCGACCGGTCGGCGGGTCCGGCGGCCCCGCTCGCACGCGAACCCGTACACGGGCCGCCCCGCCGGGGCGCTGGTCCGCCAGGGCAGGCCGGAGTCGTCCGGCCGCAGGATGCCCGGGGATCCGCCGGGGCCGCTCCAGCGCAGGTCGAAGCACCACTCGCAGTCACATCCGGTGGCGGCGGCCTCCACCCTCGAAACCGCGGGCTCGGCCGCCGAGACCCGTAGGGGGAAGGCCGGTGGGACCATGGACATGAGGCGATGTCCATGCGTACCGGAAACGAGCCGGTGACCGCCCGCAGCCCGCTGCGCCTGCGGCTCTGGCTGAGTCTGTGGGGGCTGCTGTGGGGAGCCGCCGGGACGGCGGTGTTCTCGATGGCCGGCCTGCCCGGGTGGGCGGCGGCGTGCGCGGTCCTCGTGCTGGTCGCGGCGGTGGACATGGCCGTCGTCGTGCGGCACATCCACCAGGGGCCGCACTACCAGCCGGGCCCGGACGTGCCCCCGTACGAGCCTCCCCGCCGCCGCCCCTGAGTCACTTCTCGAAACGGGCCGCGGCCAGGTACTCGGGCTGCGGGTCGAGGGCGGCGGCGAGCCGGAAGTGGCGCCGCGCCTGCTCGTGCCGCCCGGACCGCTCGTGGGTCCGGGCGAGCGCGAAGTGGGCGAAGGCGTTGTCCGGCTCGCGCTCCAGCACCAGCGCGAACTCCCGCTCCGCCGACCGCAGCTGCGCCGACGCGAAGAAGGCCCGGGCGCGCAGCAGCCGGGCCGCGGTGTTCTCGGGGTGGGCGGCTATCACGGAGTCGAGGAGCCGGAGCGCGCCGCGCGGGTCGCGGGCGGCGAGCAGCCGCTCGGCGGCCCGGTAGTCGATGACGTGGGTCTCGGGGCTGGTCTCCTGCGGGCCCGAGCCCGCGCCCGGGGCGGGCGGCTGCTGGGGCGGCGGGGGCGGGGTATCGGACACGATGTCTTTCCTTCCCTCCGGGGGCGCGTTCAACGCCCCCCGTCGCCGCGCCTGTTCCACACCGCCGGCCGACCGCGCGGGCTCAGTCGCCGGCCGGGACCTCCGGAGCCGCGGGCTCCGCCGCCCGCGCCACGAGTTCCTTCCACACTGCGCGCACCTGCGGTTCCAGCGCCTCCAGCGGCCCGTCGTTGTCGATGACCAGCGTGGCCACCGCCAGCCGCTGTTCCCGCGTGGCCTGCGCCGCCATCCTGGCCCGCGCCTCCTCCTCGGTCATGCCGCGCAGCGCGGTGAGCCGCGCCAGCTGGGTCCCGGGGGCGGCGTCCACGACCACGACGAGGTCGTACAGGGGCGCGAGGCCGTTCTCCGCGAGCAGCGGTACGTCGTGCACCACGATCGCGTCGGGGCCCGCGGCCCGTTCCAGCTCGGCGGACCGGGCCCCGACCAGCGGGTGGACGATCGCGTTCAGGGTCCGCAGCCGCTCCTGGTCCGCGAAGACGACGGCTCCCAGTCTCGGCCGGTCGAGGGCCCCGTCGGCGGTCAGCACGCCGTCCCCGAAGGCCCGCACCACGGCCGCGAGCCCGGGGGTGCCGGGCTCCACGACCTCCCGTGCGATCCGGTCGGCGTCCACGACGACCGCCCCGTACCCCGCCAGCAGCCGCGAGACCTCGCTCTTGCCGGCACCGATTCCGCCTGTCAGGCCCACTTTCAGCATGCTCCGCACCCTAGGCCCCGCCGGCCCGCGAAGACCAGGCCCCCCAGGGCCACCCGCCCCGCCCACGCCGTACCCGGCTGCCTACGCCTCGCCCTCGCGCTCGGCGAGGAAGCGCTCGAACTCGCGGCCGATCTCGTCCGCCGACGGGATCTCGGCGGGCTCGGCGATCATGTTCCCCCGGGTTTCGGCCCCGGCCGCGGCGTCGTACTGGTGCTCCAGACCCTGGACCAGGCTGACGAGCTCCTCGTCGCCCTCGCGGATCTGCCGGTCGATCTCGGTCTGCGTGCGGTGCGCCTCGGTGCGCAGGGCGTGCGCGACGGCCGGCAGGACCAGCCCGGTCGCGGCGGTGATCGCCTCCAGCGCGGTGAGCGCGGCGTCCGGGTACGCGGAGCGGGCGACGTAGTGCGGTACGTGGGCGGCGACGCCCAGCACGTCGTGCCCGGACTGGCCGAGGCGGTACTCCACCAGCGACTCGGCGCTGCCGGGTACCTGCGCCTCGTCGAAGGGGCTGCGGTGGCCGGGCATCAGGTCGGTGCGGTTGCCGTGCGGGGTGATGCCGACGGGACGGGTGTGCGGGACGCCCATGGGGATGCCGTGGAAGTTGACCGAGAGCCGGACTCCGAGCCGCTCGACGATCTGGCGGACGGCGACGGCGAAGCGCTCCCACTCCACGTCCGGCTCGGGGCCGGAGAGCAGCAGGAAGGGCGCGCCGGTGGCGTCCTGGACGAGGCGGACTTCCAGCCGGGGTTCCTCGAAATCGGTCCAGTGGTCGCGCTTGAAGGTCAGCAGCGGGCGCCGGGCCCGGTAGTCCACCAGGCGGTCCGCGTCGAAGCGGGCCACCACCTGGTGCGGCAGGGTCTCCAGGAGCCGCTCGACGATCTGCTCGCCGGCCTCGCCCGCGTCGATGTACCCCTCGAAGTGGTAGAGCATGACCAGCCCGGCCGAGTCCTGGGCGAGCGCCAGGTCGGCCACCGCCAGGCCCTTGGCGTCCCATTCGTACAGACCCTGTGGATCAAGCACCCTCACCACTCCTCCCTCGCGCCGTGTTCTCCGGTGCCAACGTCCAAGGAGGCCCGGCCATTCCCCAGTTGGCGGCTTTCACAGGAAGAACGACGCGACAAGGCCCGCCCCCCGGAGGGGACGGGCCTCGTCGTTCAGCTCAGCTCACGCCGTGGCGCGACGCCTGTGCTGCGCTGCGATCAGCTCTGGCCGCCGGCCAGCTTCTCGCGGAGCGCGGCCAGGGCCTCGTCGGACGCCAGGGCGCCGGAGGTCTCGTCCGCACCCTCGGAGGAGTACGAACCACCGGAGATGCTGGCGCCGCCACCGGCGTTGCCACCGGCGGCCGGGGCGGCAGCGCCCTCGGCAGCAGCGGCCTCGTCGGCCTCGCGGCTCTTGATGACCTGCGCCTGGTGCTGCTCGAAGCGGACCTGCGCCTCGGCGTACTGACGCTCCCAGGTCTCGCGCTGGGTGTCGAAGCCCTCGAGCCAGTCGTTGGTCTCGGGGTCGAAGCCCTCGGGGTAGATGTAGTTGCCCTGGTCGTCGTAGGACGCGGCCATGCCGTACAGGGTCGGGTCGAACTCGACCGACGCCGGGTCGGCACCGAAGGACTCGTTGGCCTGCTTCAGCGACAGCGAGATCCGGCGACGCTCAAGGTCGATGTCGATGACCTTGACGAAGATCTCGTCGTTGACCTGGACGACCTGCTCCGGGATCTCCACGTGGCGCTCGGCCAGCTCGGAGATGTGGACCAGACCCTCGATGCCCTCGTCCACGCGGACGAACGCACCGAACGGAACCAGCTTGGTGACCTTACCCGGGACGACCTGACCGATCTGGTGGGTCCGGGCGAACTGCTGCCACGGGTCTTCCTGCGTCGCCTTCAGCGACAGGGAGACGCGCTCGCGGTCCATGTCGACGTCGAGGACCTCGACGGTGACTTCCTGGCCGACCTCGACAACCTCGGACGGGTGGTCGATGTGCTTCCAGGACAGCTCGGAGACGTGCACGAGACCGTCGACGCCGCCCAGGTCCACGAAGGCACCGAAGTTGACGATCGAGGAAACGACGCCGGAGCGGACCTGACCCTTCTGCAGGGTGGTGAGGAACGTCTGGCGAACCTCGGACTGGGTCTGCTCGAGCCAGGCACGGCGGGACAGGACCACGTTGTTGCGGTTCTTGTCCAGCTCGATGATCTTCGCCTCGAGCTCCTTGCCCACGTAGGGCTGGAGGTCGCGGACGCGACGCATCTCGACGAGAGAGGCCGGCAGGAAGCCACGGAGGCCGATGTCGAGGATGAGACCACCCTTGACGACCTCGATGACGGTACCGGTGACGATGCCGTCTTCTTCCTTGATCTTCTCGATCGTGCCCCAGGCACGCTCGTACTGAGCGCGCTTCTTGGACAGGATCAGACGGCCTTCCTTGTCCTCCTTCTGGAGAACCAGGGCCTCGATCTCGTCGCCGACCTTGACGACCTCGTTCGGGTCGACGTCGTGCTTGATCGAGAGCTCGCGGCTCGGGATCACGCCCTCCGTCTTGTAACCGATGTCGAGGAGAACCTCGTCCCGGTCCACCTTGACGATGACGCCGTCGACGATGTCGCCGTCGTTGAAGTACTTGATCGTCTCGTCGATGGCCGCGAGGAACGCGTCCGCGTCGCCGATGTCGTTGACCGCTACCTGCGGAGGGGTGGTGGCGGTGGTCTCGGTGCTGCTCGTCATGTGGGAAAGGGCTCCGGTTACGGACAGAAAGTCGTAGGTACTGCTACGCCGGGAGCCCTTATCGGCAACTGCCGAAGCCGGACAGCCAAGGAAGCCCCAGTTCCGCCAAAGCGGCAGGGCCTCGAAAACCGAGGGGACATCAACAGAAGCAAGCGCAGCCTGCTAGGTCTGAGGAGCACAGGCTCGCAGCGCAACTTGTAGCATACGGGGGCAGCCGGACAGGGTCAATGCGCGAAGGCGCACACTGCGGGCAGATCGCCGCACAACCGGCACAATTCGTGGGCGGGGACGCCCCGATGAGCAATCCAGAACCCATCCGCAGACTACGACGACGGGCCCCATGAACCAAGAGGACTACGCCCCCGAAGACGCGTACGACGCCGAAGGCGCCGACGGGGACGACGCCGAGGCCACCCGGCGTGACGCCGGGGAAGCGGAGAGCAGCCGGGCGAGCCGCGGCTGGTGGGACCGCAACGCCGACGACTACCAGAGCGAACACGGCGCCTTCCTGGGCGACGACCGCTTCGTCTGGGGTCCGGAGGGCCTCGACGAGGAGCAGGCCGCCCTGCTGGGGCCCGCCGCCTCCCTCAAGGACAAGGACGTCCTGGAGATCGGCGCCGGGGCCGCCCAGTGCTCGCGCTGGCTCGCCGCCCGCGGCGCCCGGCCCGTGGCCCTGGACCTTTCGCACCGCCAGCTCCAGCACGCCCTGCGCATCGGCGGCGACGTCCCGCTCGTCGAGGCCGACGCCGGCCGGCTCCCCTTCCGCGACGGGTCCTTCGACCTGGCCTGCTCGGCCTACGGGGCCGTCCCCTTCGTCGCCGACCCGGTGAACGTGATGCGCGAGGTCCACCGGGTACTGCGCCCCGGCGGCCGCTGGGTCTTCTCCGTCACCCACCCGCTGCGCTGGGCGTTCCCCGACGAGCCCGGCCCGGAGGGCCTCTCCGTCGCCGCCTCCTACTTCGACCGGACCCCGTACGTCGAGCAGGACGAGCAGGGGCGCGCCGTCTACGTCGAGCACCACCGCACCCTCGGCGACCGGGTCCGGGACGTGGTCGGGGGCGGGTTCCGCCTGCTGGACCTGGTGGAGCCGGAGTGGCCCGAGTGGAACACCCAGGAGTGGGGCGGCTGGTCCCCGCTGCGCGGCAACCTGATCCCGGGAACCGCGATCTTCGTCTGCGAGCGCGACTGACATGATCCGCAGCGCCGCCCTCGACGCCCTGCCCGTACGGGAGGCCCTGCCCGCGCTCGCCTCCGCCCTGGAGGACCGGGGCGCGGCGGTGCTGTGCGCCCCGCCCGGCACCGGAAAGACCACGCTGGTGCCCCTGGTGCTCGCGGGGCTGGTGGGGGGCGGCCCGCAGCGCCGGGTGCTGGTGGCCGAGCCACGGCGGATCGCCGCCCGGGCCGCCGCGCGGCGGATGGCGTGGCTGCTGGGCGAGCAGCCGGGTGCCTCGGTGGGCTTCACCGTGCGCGGGGAGCGGGTCGTGGGGCCCTCGACCCGCGTGGAGGTGGTCACCACCGGTGTCCTGCTCCAGCGGCTCCAGCGGGACCAGGAGCTGGCCGGGGTGGACGTGGTGGTGCTGGACGAGTGCCACGAGCGGCACCTGGACGCCGACACCGCGGCCGCCTTCCTCCTCGACGTGCGCGAGGCCCTGCGCCCGGAGCTGCGGCTGGTGGCGGCCTCCGCGACCACCGACGCGGCGGGCTGGGCCCGGCTGCTCGGCGGCGCGGGCGGGGACCCGGCGCCGGTGGTCGAGGCCGCGGGCGTCTCGTACCCGGTGGAGACCGTGTGGGCGCCGCCGGCCCGGCCGGTGCGGCCCCCGCACGGGATGCGCGTGGACCCGGCGCAGCTGACGCACGTGGCGTCGGTGGTCCGGCGGGCCCTGGCGGAACGTTCCGGCGACGTGCTGTGCTTCCTGCCCGGCGTGGGCGAGCTGGGCCGGGTCGCCGGGCAGCTGGGCGCGGTGGGGGCGGAGGTGCTCCAGGTGCACGGCCGGGCGGCCGCCGCCGTCCAGGACGCGGTGCTGACGCCGTCGGCGCACCGCCGGGTGATCCTGGCGACCGCCGTCGCGGAGTCGAGCCTGACCGTGCCCGGCGTACGGGTGGTCGTGGACTCCGGGCTCGCCCGCGAACCCCGCGTGGACCACGCGCGGGGCCTGGGCGCGCTGGCCACCGTACGGGCGTCCCGTGCCGCGGGCCGGCAGCGGGCCGGGCGGGCCGGGCGCGAGGCGCCGGGAACGGTCTACCGCTGCTGGGCACAGGCGGAGGACGCGCGGCTGCCCTCCTTCCCCTCCCCCGAGATCCGCACCGCGGACCTGGCGGCGTTCGCGCTCCAGGCCGCCTGCTGGGGCGATCCGGACGCCTCCGGTCTGGCCCTGCTGGACCCGCCGCCGGCCGGGGCGATGGCCGCCGCGCGGGAGGTCCTGTCGGTCGTCGGCGCGGTCGACCCCGCGGGCCGGCCGGCCCCGCGCGGGTTGCGGATGGCCCGGCTGGGGCTGCATCCTCGGCTGGCGCGGGCGCTGCTGGACGGTACGGAGGCACTGGGCGCGCGGCGGGCCGCGGAGCTGGTGGCGCTGCTGAGCGAGGAGCCGCCGCGGGAGTACGGGGACGACCTGGCCGCCGCCTGGCGGTCGGCCCGGCGCGGCGGCGACGCCTACGCGGGGCGCTGGCGGGCGGAGGTCCGCCGGCTGGAGCGTGCGGTGTCCCCGGCGGGCCGCGGGACCTCCGCCCCGGCGGGCGCGGCCGGGCCGGGCGTCCCGGAAGCCGCCGCGCGCGGTGTCTCCCCCGCCCCGCCCCTTGCCGAAGCCGGGACGCGGCCCCGGACCCCTTCGGGGTCTGCGGCCCCGGACCTCCGCGCCCCCGCCGCCGGCGAGGCCGGGACGGACGCCGCCGCCGGGCTCGTCGCCGCGCTGGCGTTCCCCGAGCGGGTGGCGCGGGCCAAGGGGGGCGGGGGGTTCCTCATGGCCTCCGGGACCGGGGCCGAGACCGGCGAGGGGTCGGGGCTGCGCAGCGCGCCCTGGCTGGCCGTCGCCGTCGCCGACCGGGCCGCGCACTCCGCTTCCGCCCGCGTCCGCCTCGCCGCCGTCATCGACGAGGACACCGCCCTGGCCGCAGCCGCCCACCTGCGGACCGGGGGCGAGGAGGTGCACTGGGAGGACGGGGACCTCGTGGCCCGCCGCGTCACCCGGCTCGGTGCGATCGAGCTGGCCTCACGCCCGCTGCGCGAACCCGACCCGGCGGCGGTCCGGGCCGCCCTGCTCGACGGGCTGCACGCGGAGGGCCTGGGCCTGCTGCGCTGGTCCGCGGACGCGTCGGCGCTGCGGGCCCGCCTCGGGTTCCTGCACCGCACGCTGGGCGGCGCCTGGCCCGACGTGGCCGAGGACGCGGCGCTGCTGGAGCGTGCCGACGACTGGCTGGAGCCGGAGCTTTCGCGGGCCCGCCGCCGCGCCGACCTGGCCCGGATCGACGCGGGCCAGGCCCTGAACCGGCTGCTGCCGTGGGCCACCGGCGAGGCCGTCCGGCTCGACGAGCTGGCCCCGGAGCGGATCGAGGTGCCCAGCGGTTCCCGGATCCGTGTGGACTACGGGGCCGAGCAGCCCGTCCTCGCGGTCAAGCTCCAGGAGCTGTTCGGGCTGGCCGAGACCCCGCGCGTGGCCGGGGTGCCGGTCCTGGTCCACCTGCTGTCGCCGGCCGGGCGGCCGGCCGCCGTCACGGCCGACCTGGCCTCCTTCTGGCAGGGCGGCTACCGGGCGGTCCGCGCCGAGCTGCGCGGCCGCTACCCCAGGCACCCGTGGCCCGAGGACCCGGCGGCCGCGGAGCCGACCCGGCACACCAACGCCCGGCTCAGGCGCTGACCCCGTCCTCCTCCCGCCGGCGGCCGCGGGCCTCCAGCCAGAGGGCCGCGGCGAGCAGGGCCAGGCCGACCGGGGCGAGGCCGGCCGGCGCGTACGTGTGGAGCGCGAGGACCTTCGTACGGTTCGAGGCGACCAGGTCGAAGGTGTACTTCGCGTAGTCGGGCCGGATCGTGACGTGCCCGGCGAAGGCGGTGAGCCGGCCTTCGGGAGCGCTCGCCGCGATGCCGCCGCGCATCTCCTGCTGGATGTCCTGCTCGGCGTTGACGGGGGCACCGGTGACGGGGTCGACCCAGAAGCGGGCCTTGACCGTGTACCAGAGGGTGGTGCCGGTGGTCTGCTCGATCGTCGCCGGGTCGATGCCCTCGATGGGCATCTTCTTCGGCATGGGCACCTTGGTCCAGGGAACGGTCTGCTCGAAGTAGTAGACCTCCATGCCCCGGTAGGTGCGCGGTCCGACGTAGTGGATCGGGGAGGAGGTGCGGGTCTGCGCGTCGAAGTAGAGGTAGTCGCGGGGTTCGGTGAAGAACGGCCACTTGAACTCGATGCCCTCGCGTGCGACCGGGTCCCCGTCGACCATCTCGCCGGTGGCGTGCACCGGGTCCTGGGTGTGGGCGTCGAAGAGGTAGCGCTCGGGGATCCTGGAGACCATCTTGCCGTCCGGCCCGATGATGTAGGTCAGGGTGTCCCAGACGACGACGTCCTTGCCCGCGTCGGCCTCGACCTCCCGGGACGCCTCGACGTTGCCCTTGAGGGTCTGGACGATGGTGACCTTGTCGACCTTCTTGGGCTGCATGCCGCCCGCGTAGTCGAGGAGGGTCGCGTCCTTGGCCTCCAGGACCATCTCCTGGTACTGGCCCGGCGGGATCTTGGCGAGCCTGGGGTACGCGTACCAGCGCAGCAGCGGTGCGAGGGCTGCGCAGAACACGGCGAGGGCAAGCAGGACGAGACTCGCTCTGCGTCGCACGGCCGGCCTCCTCTACTTTCCGGGCGCGGCGGGCGCGGTGGTGAGCAGGGGCTTGGGGGAGGTCTTGCCCTCCGGCGCCCCGAACGCCGTGACGGCGAGGACGAGGGCCAGGGCGGCGGCCAGCCCGATGGCGGCGGCGACGAGTGCGCGCATGCCGGGGCCTCCGATATCTGATGGGGCGTCAGGGAGGCGTACCGTAGCAACGCGGGGGCGAGATGAGAACCCGTCTGGACCTGCACCGGAAGAAGGCCCGTCCCGCCCGGGCGGCGGGCGGGACGGGCCTGTGGCCCACGGCGGGCGGCGGGAGCCGGCCCTACGGGGTTCGTGGGGGGAGCGCGCCCGGGGTGGGGCTCGCCTTGGGCGAGGCCGGGGCGGAGGGCGTCGCCGAGGGGGAGGCCGACGCGGAGGGGGTGGGCTTGGGGGTCGGGGTCGAGGTCGGGGTCGGCGTCGGCGTCGCGCTCGGGGTCGCGCTCGGGGTCGGGGTCGGGGTCGGGGTCGGGGTCGGGGTCGGGGTCGGGCTAGGCGTGGGAGTCGGGGTTGGGGTCGGCGTCGGGCTAGGCGTCGGCGTGGGAGTCGGGGTTGGGGTCGGGCTCGGCGTCGGGGTGGGACTCGGGGTCGGCGCAGGCGTCGGCTTCGGCGACGGGGTGGGCGTCGGCGTGGGGGTGGGCTTCGGGCCCGTCGGCTGCCCCGCACCCGTACCCGTACCCGCACCCGTACCGGCACCGGCACCGGCACCGGCACCGGCACCGGCACCGGCACCCGTACCGCCACCGCCGCCGGAACCACCCGCGTCCGGGACCTCGTGCGTGCCCTGGAGGTAGTACGCGTACCAGGACCGCACCGTCCTCAGGTACTCCCCGGACTGGTTGTAGGAGAGCACCGCCCGGTCCAGGCCCGCCCCGGTCCGCAGGTCACGGTTGCCGGCGCACAGGTAGCGGCCGGCCGCGAGGGCCGCGTCGTGGACGTTGTTCGGGTCGCGCCGTCCGTCGCCGTTCGCGTCCTGCCCCCAGGCCGCCCAGGTGGACGGGATGAACTGCATCGGCCCGACGGCCCGGTCGTACCGGGCGTCGCCGTCGTAGGCCCCGCCGTCCGTGTCGGAGATGTTCGCGAAGCCGTTGCCGTCGAGCACGGGCCCCAGGATGGGCCGCAGCGTGGTTCCGGCGGCGTCGACCTGCCCGCCGCGCGCCTGGCCCGACTCGACCTTGCCGATCGCCGCGAGCAGCTGCCAGCGCAGCCCGCAGCCGGGGTCGCTCTCCCCCACCTTCTGCTCGGCCCGCCGGTACGCGGCGAGCACGCTCGCGGGGATCCCCTGCGCGCCCTGCGACCCCACCTGCAGCACGGTCTGCAGGGACACCGGACCGGCCGCCGCGTCGGGCGCCGGACCGGGGGTCGGCCGGGCGGCCGCCTGCTCGCCCTCCGGCAGCAGCACGGCCGGGGGCTGCGGGCTGAGCAGCGGCGGGAGTTCGGTGAAGTAGGAGGAGTCGCCCCCGGCGGCGCCCGAGCCGCCCGCCACCGCGGCGGACTGCGAACCGGCGGTCTCCCCGGCCGCGGCCAGCCGGTCCGCGAGCCCGGCGGCCGGGCCCTGCGAGGCCGTCATCGCGGCGGCGACCAGAGCCGAGACCAGAGCGGCGGCCGCACTTCTGCGCAGGCCGCGTCCGACTATTCGTGCCGACATGAGCGGGACCCCTCCCCTAGACGTCCGCGTGACCCTACGTCAACTCCCTGCACACGGCACGCAATGCGGCCCGGAAATTCACCGGATCCCCACGTCCCTGCGCAGGTCACGCATACTGTCCCGACGACCGGGACCCAGGAGACGCGTCATGCCGTTCACTCTCAGCCATGCGGCCGCGGTACTCCCGGCCATCCGCCGGACCGGCCGGGCCCGGGGGCCCCTCGTGGCCTCCGCCCTGGTGCTGGGGTCCTTCGCGCCGGACACCTTCTTCTTCGCGGACGCCGTCGTCGAAGGCCTCATGGGCTACGGCACGTTCGCGCATTCGCTGCCGGGCGTGCTCACCGTGGACGCCGCCCTGACGGCCGTCCTCGCCGGGTGCTGGCTCCTGTTGCGCGAGCCGCTGGTGGCGCTGCTGCCGCGGGCCTGGCCGGGCAGGACGTACGCGTTCGTACGCGGCGCGTCCTGGCGGGAGCGCCGGACGCCCGCGCTGGCACTGTGGTTCTACCTGTCGGCGGTGACCGGCTCGCTCACCCACGTGGTGTGGGACAGCTTCACGCACCCGGACCGCTGGGGGACGAACGCGCTGCCGCGGCTGGGCGAACCCTTCGCCTTCGGCCTGCCCCTGTACTCCTTCGTCCAGTACGGCACTTCGGCGATCGCCGCCGGTGTGCTGCTCCGGTTCACCGCGACCGCGCTGCGCCGGCTGCCGGCCGCGCCCGTGCCTTCGGCGGTGCCGGTGCTCGGCCGCGCGGTGACGCTGTGGGCGTCCGCGCTGGTGGCCGTGTGCGTGGCGGTGGGGGTCACGCTGCGGGTGCTGCGCTTCTTCACGTTCTTCGACCGGATCCGCACCCCGCTCGACATCATCCCGACCGTCTGCTTCGGCGCGGGCGGCGGCCTGGCCGTCGGACTGCTGCTCTACGGGCTCCTCGTCCGCCTCCTGCAGCGCCGCGGCCGCCACCGCGACCGCGAGGACGGCGACCGCACCGGCCCGGACGCGCGGACGCCCGTCCCCACCGCCTAGGCGGGGACGGGCGCCGACGCGGCCGCGGCGGGGTCAGTGCGCGGCGGACTCCCAGTCCGTGCCGACGCCCACGGACACGTCGAGCGGAGCCCGCAGTTCGACGGCGGCGGCCATCTCGCGGCGCACCAGCTCCTCGACCCGCTCGCGCTCGCCGGGGGCGATCTCCAGCACGATTTCGTCGTGGACCTGGAGCAGCATCCGCGAGGTCAGCCCGGCCTCGGCGAGGGCCTTGTCCACGCGCAGCATGGCGACCTTGACGATGTCGGCGGCGGTGCCCTGGATGGGGGCGTTGAGCGCCATCCGCTCGGCGGCCTCGCGGCGCTGGCGGTTGTCGCTGTTGAGGTCGGGCAGGTAGCGGCGGCGCCCGAACACGGTCGCCGTGTACCCGGTCGCCCGGGCCTCGTCCACCACGCGCTGGAGGTAGTCGCGCACCCCGCCGAACCGCTCGAAGAAGGTGTCCATCAGACCGCGCGCCTCGGCGGGCTCGATGTTCAGCTGCTGGGCGAGACCGAAGGCGGACAGCCCGTACGCCAGACCGTAGGACATGGCCTTGATCTTGCGGCGCATCTCGGCGTCGACGGCGGAGCGCTCCACCCCGAACACCTGGGAGGCGACGGTGGTGTGCAGGTCCTCGCCCGACAGGAACGCCTCGATGAGGCCCTCGTCCTCGGAGAGGTGGGCCATGACGCGCAGCTCGATCTGGCTGTAGTCGGCCGTCATCAGGGACTCGTAGCCCTCGCCGACGACGAAGCCGCGGCGGATGGCGCGGCCCTCGTCGGTGCGCACCGGCACGTTCTGCAGGTTGGGGTCGGTGGAGGACAGCCGTCCGGTCGCGGCGACGGTCTGGCTGAAGCTGGTGTGCACCCGGCCGTCGGCGGCGATCGCCTTGACCAGGCCCTCCACGGTGACGCGCAGCTTGGCCTGCTCCCGGTGCCGGAGCATGATCACCGGGAGTTCGTGGTCGGTCTGCGTGGCCAGCCAGGCGAGCGCGTCCGCATCCGTGGTGTAGCCGGTCTTCGTCTTCTTCGTCTTCGGCAGGTCCAGCTCGCCGAAGAACACCTCCTGGAGCTGCTTGGGCGAGCCGAGGTTGAACTCGTGGCCCACCGTCGCGTGCGCCTCCTTCACCGCCTGCTGCACGGCCGCGGCGAACTGCTGCTCCATGCCCTCCAGGTGGTCGCGGTCGGCGGCGATGCCCGCCCGCTCCAGCCGGGCCAGCAGCTCCGAGGTGGGCAGCTCCATCTCGTGGAGCAGCTCGACGGCGCCGACCTCGGGCAGCTTCGCGGTGAAGGCGTCACCGAGGTCGAGGACGGCGCGGGCCTGCGCCATCAGGGCGTCGGCCTCGGCGGTCTCGTCGGCGCCGAAGGCCAGCTGGCCGTCGGCCGCCGGGGGCTGGAGCTCGCGGCCCAGGTACTCGACGGACAGCACGTCCAGCGCGAAGGACCGCCGGCCCGGCTTGACCAGGTAGGCGGCGAGCGCGGTGTCCATGGTGACCCCGGCCAGGGTCCAGCCGTGCTCCGGGAAGACCCGCATCAGGCCCTTGGCGTTGTGCACGACCTTGGGGCGGTCCGCGTCGGCGGCCCAGGCGGCGAAGGCCTTGTCGTCGGACTCGTCCAGGGCGGACGGGTCGAACCAGGCGGCCGCCCCGCCGGCCGCGGCCAGCGCGATCTCGGAGACGTTGCCCTGGCCCAGGCCCCAGCTGTCGACGGTGGAGACGCCGAGGGGGCCGTCCGCGTGGGCCGCGAGCCACGGCGCGAGCTCGCCGGCGCCCAGTACGGACGCGTCCAGCTCGACGCCGGCCGCCGGAGCGGGTGCCTCCTCCTCGGCCGCGCCCGGGTCCACGGCCAGCAGCCGCTCGCGCAGCGAGGCGTTGCGGATCTCCAGCACGTCCAGCACCCCGGTGACCGCGGACCGGTCGTAGGGGGCGCGCTCCAGGTCGGCAGGGGTCCTGGGCAGCTCCACGTCCTTGACCATCTCGGTCAGGACCCGGTTGAGCTTCACGGATTCCAGGTGGTCCCGGAAGTTCTGCCCGGCCTTGCCCTTGACCTCGTCGGCGCGCTCCACCAGCTCCGCGAACGACCCGAACTGGGTGATCCACTTCGCGGCGGTCTTCTCGCCGACGCCCGGGATGCCGGGCAGGTTGTCGGACGGGTCGCCGCGCAGCGCCGCGAAGTCCGGGTACTGCTGCGGGGTGAGGCCGTACTTCTCCTCGACCTTCTCCGGGGTGAACCGGGTCAGCTCGGAGACGCCCTTGGTCGGGTAGAGCACGGTCGTGCGCTCGGACACCAGCTGGAAGGAGTCCCGGTCGCCGGTGACGATCAGCACGTCGAAGCCCGCGGCCTCGGCCTGGGTCGCGAGCGTCGCGATCACGTCGTCGGCCTCGAAGCCGTCGACCGCGAACCGCGGCACCTTCATCGCGTCGAGCAGCTCGCCGATCAGCTCGACCTGCCCCTTGAACTCGTCGGGGGTCTTGGAACGGTTCGCCTTGTACTCGGGGAACTCCGTCGAGCGCCACGTCTTGCGGGACACGTCGAACGCCACCGCGAAGTGCGTGGGCGCCTCGTCGCGCAGCGTGTTCGCCAGCATCGACGCGAAGCCGTAGATGGCGTTGGTCGGCTGGCCCGTCGCGGTCGTGAAGTTCTCCGCGGGCAGCGCGAAGAACGCCCGGTACGCCAGGGAGTGCCCGTCCATGAGCATCAGGCGGGGGCGGTCCGCTGCGGTCGGCTGGTCGGTCTTCTTCGATGCTGAATCTGCCACGCCCCCGATCCTAGGGCTCCCCACCGACAATTCCGGCGCGGGCGACCGGCCGGCCATCCCGGGCGGGCGGCACCGCGCCCCGGCACCCGGCCGCCCCGGCACCCGGCCGCCCCGGTCCCGGCTCCGGCTCCGGCTCCGGAGGCGACGGACCGCCCTCCCCCTCCCCCCTCGGCCGTGCAAGGATCTGGCGGACGCGGCAGCACGTGCCGCGTCCGTACGTACGCTCGAAGGAGAGCGCGATGGCGACCAAGCCGCCCACAGGCGACCCCGTGCAGGACGCACCCCAGGTCACCCCGCCCCAGCACGCGGCCGCCGGCCTCCCGGCGATCGGACACACCCTCAAGATCGCGCACGCGCAGATGGGCCTGGCCCGCACCGCCCGCACCCTCCTCAAGGTCAACCAGAAGGACGGCTTCGACTGCCCCGGCTGCGCCTGGCCCGAGGGTGACAAGCGGCACACCGCCGAGTTCTGCGAGAACGGCGCCAAGGCCGTGGCCGAGGAGGCCACGCTGCGCCGGGTCACCCCGGCGTTCTTCGCCGAGCACCCCCTCGCCGACCTCGCGACGCGCTCCGGGTACTGGCTGGGCCAGCAGGGCCGCATCACCGAACCGATGTACCTCCCCGAAGGCGGCGACCGCTACGAGCCGGTGAGCTGGGAGCGGGCCTTCGAGGTCATCGCCGAGGAACTGCGCGCCCTGTCCTCCCCCGACGAGGCCGTCTTCTACACCTCCGGCCGCACCAGCAACGAGGCGGCGTTCCTCTTCCAGCTCTTCGCCCGCGAGTTCGGCACCAACAACCTGCCGGACTGCTCGAACATGTGCCACGAGTCCTCCGGCTCCGCCCTGAACGAGACCATCGGCATCGGCAAGGGCAGCGTCTCCCTCGAAGACCTCCACCAGGCCGAACTGATCATCGTCGCCGGGCAGAACCCGGGCACCAACCACCCCCGCATGCTCTCCGCCCTGGAGAAGGCCAAGACCGCCGGCGCGAAGATCATCTCGGTGAACCCGCTGCCCGAGGCCGGCACCGAACGCTTCAAGAACCCCCAGAACCCCCTCGGCATGCTCAAGGGCACCGCCCTGACCGACCTCTTCCTCCAGATCCGCATCGGCGGGGACCAGGCCCTCTTCCGGCTCCTCAACAAGCTCGTCATCGAGACCGAGGGCGCCACCGACGAGACCTTCATCGCCGAGCACACCCACGGCTACGAGGAGCTCGCCGCCGTCGCCCGCAAGGCCGACTGGGACGAGACCCTCACCGCCACCGGCCTCACCCGCCCCGAGATCGAACGCGCCCTGGCCATGATCCTGGCCTCCAAGCGCACCATCGTCTGCTGGGCCATGGGCCTCACCCAGCACAAGCACGCCGTCGCCACCATCCGCGAGGTCGTCAACCTCCTCCTGCTCCGCGGCGACATCGGCCGCCCCGGCGCCGGCGTCTGCCCCGTCCGCGGCCACTCCAACGTCCAGGGCGACCGCACCATGGGGATCTTCGAGCGCCCCGCACCCGCCTTCCTCGACGCCCTCGACCGCGAATTCGCCATCACCTCGCCGCGCGCCCACGGCTTCGACGTCGTCCGCTCCATCCAGGCCCTGCGCGACGGCGAGGCCAAGGTCTTCTTCGCCATGGGCGGCAACTTCGTCGGCGCCACCCCCGACACCGACGTCACCGAGGCCGCGGTCCGCCGCGCCTCCCTCACCGTGCACGTCTCCACCAAACTCAACCGCTCCCACGCGGTCACCGGCCGGCGCGCCCTGATCCTGCCCACCCTCGGCCGCACCGACAAGGACGTCCAGGCCACCGGCAAGCAGTTCGTCACGGTCGAGGACTCCATGGGCATGGTCCACGCCTCCCGCGGCAACCTCGCCCCCGCCTCCCCCCTGCTGCTCTCCGAACCCGCCATCGTGGCCCGCATGGCCCGCGCCGTCCTCGGCGACGCCTCCGCCACCCCCTGGGAGGAGTTCGAACGCGACTACGCCGCCATCCGCGACCGCATCGCCCGCGTCATCCCCGGCTTCGAGGACTTCAACGCCCGCGTCGCCCACCCCGGCGGCTTCCGGCTGCCCCACGCCCCCCGCGACGAACGCCGCTTCCCCACCAAGACCGGCAAGGCCAACTTCACCGCCGCCCCCGTCGAGTACCCGCGCGTCCCCGCCGGCCGCCTGCTCCTGCAGACCCTGCGCAGCCACGACCAGTACAACACCACCATCTACGGCCTCGACGACCGCTACCGCGGCATCACCGGCGGCCGCCGCGTCGTCATGGTCCACCCCGACGACGCAGCCGAGCTGAACCTGCCCGACGGCTCCTACACCGACCTCGTCAGCGAATGGAACGACGGCGTCGAACGCCGCGCCCCCGGCTTCCGCGTCGTGCACTACCCCACCGCCCGGGGCTGCGCCGCCGCCTACTACCCCGAGACCAACGTCCTGGTCCCCCTCGACTCCACCGCCGACACCAGCAACACACCCGCCAGCAAGTCCGTCGTCGTGCGCTTCGAACCGGCCTGATAGAACGGCACCGCACACATCGGTTAACGATCGTTGACGAACGGAGCAGACCCATGGGCGAGCAGCACGCCGTGAAGTTCCCGCAGGAAGTCCTCGACGAGTACACCACCCTGGGCATAGACCTGCCCGCGCTGTTCTCGGCGGGCGCCCTCGGGATCCGGATGGACATCCGGATACTGGAGGCCTCCGCCGAGCGGGTCGTCGCCACGATGCCCGTCGAGGGCAACACCCAGCCCTACGGACTCCTGCACGGCGGCGCCTCCGCCGTCCTGGCCGAGACCCTCGGCTCCGTCGGCGCGATGATGCACGGCGGCATCAAGAAGGTCGCCGTCGGCGTGGACCTGAACTGCACCCACCACCGCGGCGCCCGCTCCGGCCTGGTCACCGGCGTGGCCACCCCCGTCCACCGGGGCCGCTCCACCGCCACCTACGAGATCGTCATCACCGACGAACAGGACCGCCGCGTCTGCACCGCCCGCCTCACCTGCCTGCTGCGCGACACGGACTCTTAACAACAGAGCCGATACGGGCAGTTGTGCCACCACCGGCGCCGGTCTAGCGTTCCCGCATGGGATCGGGACCGGCGCCGCCGCGCACCACGACCGCGCGAACACTCACACTGACGGCCCTCCCGGCCGCCACCCTCCCCGGCTGCGCCGGCGCCCCCCGCGACACCCCGACCGGCGGGCCCCGGCGGTGAGCGGCGGCATCGGGCCCGTGGAGCCCGGGGAGGGCACGAGCGGCCGCGAGGGGCCGCGCCCGGGGCCCCGTACGCCCCGGTGGCTCGACCGCGCCCGTACGGCCGCGGGGCGCCACCGGCGGGTCCTGGTGGCGCTGGGAGCCGCGGCCGTTCTGGCCGCGGGCACCGCCCGCTGGTGCGCGACCCGGCCGCAGGCACCCCCGCCCGCGGCGCCGCCTCCCCCCTCCCAGGCGCTGTCCCTGACGTACGGGGAACCACTGGATCCGGCCCCGGCCGGAACCGCGTTCGCGTTCACTGTGCGTGTGCGGACCTCCTCCGGTCCGGCCGTCACGGTGGAGCGGATCGGCCAGCCGTCGGGGGCACTGAGCGTGATGATCCGGCCACAGCTGCCGGTCACGGTCGCGGCGGGAGAAGTCCGCGAGCTGATCCTGACGATTCAGGCGAAAGACTGCGTGCATGTAGCACGGAATTCCAGCCTCCCATTCTTGGAAGTAACCCTGAGTAATGGATTCCAGAAAGAGGATCACAGTTACATCCCCGGTGACCGATATGCGCGAGATCTTTCCGTCGCGCTGACCAGGGCCTGTCCCGAAGATCGAGACAACGGCACGCCTGCGCCGTCATGACCAAAACCCCCCAGGGTCCTGGCATGACAGGACCAAAACCACTCCACAGTCCTCACGCGTCTCAGCATGCGGACGCGACGAACCGGCCTGAATTCCCCCGTTCCACCCGCACAGATCCGCTATGTATTACGCCGTGGCATAACAAGAGAGTCACATCATTGGCCTCAGCCCTCCATATCCCCCGAAGAGCCGCCTAGAGTCACCGCCAGTTACCGCGACCGCCGGATTCGATTCAGTTCGGTTCCCCGCGTTCGACTCGACGCGTCCCACGGGGGACGCGGCGCCTGGAAAGGACTGATCGTGCGTCATCGTCAGCTCATCGCCGTAACCGCCGCTCTCGCCGCGGGCGCCCTCACCCTCACCGCCTGCGGCTCCCGCGACAGCGGCAGCACCGCCGGCGACGGTGGCAACACCACGGTCGTCATCGGCGTCGACGCCCCCCTGACGGGCGACCTCTCCGCACTCGGCCTCGGCATCAAGAACTCCGCCGACCTGGCCGCCAAGCAGGCCAACGAGAAGAAGTACGTCAAGGGCGTCACCTTCAAGATCCAGGCCCTCGACGACCAGGCGCAGGCCTCCTCCGGCCAGCAGAACGCCACCAAGCTCACCGCCGACAAGGACGTCCTCGGCGTCGTCGGCCCGCTGAACTCCTCGGTCTCCGAGTCCATGCAGAAGGTCTTCGACGACGCCAAGCTGGCCCAGATCTCCCCGGCCAACACCAGCCCGTCCCTGACCCAGGGCCCCAAGTGGGCCGAGGGCCAGAAGGTCCGCACCTACAAGAGCTACTTCCGCACCGCCACCACGGACGCCATCCAGGGCCCGTTCGCGGCGCAGTACCTCTTCAACAAGGCGGGCAAGAAGAAGGTCTTCATCATCGATGACAAGAAGACCTACGGCGCCGGCCTCGCCGGCACCTTCAAGGGCGAGTTCACCAAGCTCGGCGGCGCCGTCGCCGGCGAAGGCCACATCGACCCCGAGTCCAAGGACTTCTCGGCGATCGTGACCCAGGTCAAGAGCTCCGGCGCCGACGTCGTCTACTACGGCGGCGAGTACCCCGCGGCCGGCCCGCTCAGCAAGCAGATCAAGGCCTCCGGCGCCAACATCCCGCTCGTCGGCGGCGACGGCATCTACGACAAGAAGTTCGTCGAGCTCGCGGGCGACGCCGCCACCGGCGACTTCTCCACCTCCGTCGGCGCCCCCGTCGAGAGCCTGCCCTCCGCCAAGGAGTTCGTGGCCAACTACACCAAGGCCGGCTACAAGGACCCCTTCGCTGCCTACGGCGGCTACTCCTACGACTCCGCCTGGGCCGTCATCGAGGCCGTCAAGAAGGTCGTCGACGCCAACAACGGCAAGCTCCCCTCCGACGCCCGCGCCAAGGTCCTCGAAGCCGTCCAGGGCGTCTCCTTCGAGGGCGTGACCGGCAAGGTCTCCTTCGACGAGTTCGGCGACGCCACCAACAAGCAGCTCACCGTCTACAAGGTCGACGGCGGCGAGTGGAAGTCCGTCGAGTCCGGCACCTACGGCGGCTGACCTCCAACGGCTAGCCCGCTAGCTCGCTAGCCCCTCACCCCTCATCTTTGCCGCGCGGGGCGCGCACCATTGCGCCCCGCGCGGTGTCACATCCGTCGAAAGACTCGGAGGACCTGCGGTGCACGAACTGCCGCAACAGCTGGTCAACGGCCTGCTACTGGGATCCATGTACGGGCTCGTCGCCATCGGCTACACGATGGTTTATGGCATTGTCCAGCTCATCAACTTCGCCCACGGCGAGATCTTCATGACCGGCGGGTTCGGAGCCCTCACGGTCTGGCTGATGCTCCCCGGTGGCACCACCATGTGGGTGGCCCTGCCCCTCATGCTCATAGGCGCCATCCTCGTCGCCACCCTCATAGCCGTCGGCGCGGAACGCTTCGCCTACCGCCCCCTCCGCAGCGCACCCCGCCTCGCACCGCTCATCACCGCCATCGGCCTCTCCATCGTCCTCCAGCAGGCGGTATGGGCCTGGTACCCCGACGCGAAGTCCTCCGTCGTCTTCCCCGAAATCCCCGGCGGCCCCTTCCACATCGGCAGCATCACCATCCAGACCGGTGACGTCTTCCTCCTGATCGCCGCCCCCATCTCCATGGCCTTCCTCGGCTTCTTCGTCAAGAAGACCCGCACCGGCCGCGGCATGCAGGCAACCGCCCAGGACCCCGACACCGCGAAGCTCATGGGCATCAACACCGACCGCATCATCACGGTCGCCTTCGCCCTCGGCGCCACCTTCGCCGCCGTCGGAGCCGTCGCCTACGGCCTCAAGTACGGCGAAGTCAACTACCGCATGGGCTTCATCCTCGGCCTCAAGGCCTTCACCGCCGCCGTCCTCGGCGGCATCGGGAACATCTACGGCGCCATGATCGGCGGCCTGGTCCTCGGCCTCGCCGAGACCCTCACCACCGCCTACATCGCCGACGTCCCCGGCATGAGCCAGCTCGGCGGCCAGTCCTGGGGCAACACCTGGGCGTTCGTACTCCTCATCCTCGTGCTGCTCTTCCGACCCCAGGGTCTGCTGGGCGAGCGCGTGGCCGACAGGGCGTGAGAACCATGACGACTACCACCACGGACACCACGCAGCAGCCGGTCGCCACCGGCCGCCGGGGAATCACCCTCCCCGAGAAGACGGCCCGCGCCCTCGCCACCGCAGGCGGTGCCCTCACCGTCATCTCCTGCTTCCTCGCCTGGACCTGGACCTCCGCCTTCCCCGGTGACCTCACCGTCTACGGATACCCCGGCGGCCTCCAGTGGCTCGTCCTCGTCGGCGGCGCCCTCACCACCCTCTTCGGCCTCTCCTCCTACGGCGTCAAGGGCCTCCGCTGGCTCACCCCCGCCGGAGCCGACGCCGCGATCAAGCTCTCCGCCCTCGGCACCCTGCTCACCATGGCCTACACCGCCTGGGCGATCAGCAACACCCTCGGCGGCCTGGTCAACCTCGAACCCGGTGCGTTCGTCGCCCTCGTCACCGCGCTCGCCGCCTACCTCGGCGCCCGCTCCCTCCCCTTCGAGCGCCCCGCCGGCGACCCCGCGGACCCCGAAGACACCTGGTGGGAGCAGACCAAGCACAACATCGGCAACAGCTGGGCCGTCACCAAGGCAGCCCACGCCGGCGGCACCCCCAAGGCGGCCCGCGCCCTCCCGGCCTACGCCGAAATCCTCATCATCACCGCGGTCCTCGCCGTCGGCCTCGGCGTCTTCACCTACGGCGTCACCACCCCGTACCAGGAACTCTTCATCGGCTTCCTGATCGCCGCGGGCTTCGGCTTCACCGCACTCAACAAGGCCGGTCTGGTGGGCCGCTTCACCGCACTCACCGCCAAGCACCGCAACGTCGCCCTCGTCGGCGCCTTCGTCGCGGCCGCCGCCTTCCCCCTCACCCAGACCGACGACCAGTACGCGACCCTCGGCGTCAACATCCTCATCTTCGCCACCGTCGCCCTCGGCCTGAACATCGTCGTCGGCCTCACCGGCCTCCTCGACCTCGGCTACGTCGCCTTCCTCGGCGTCGGCGCCTACACCGCGGCCCTGGTCTCCGGCTCCCCCAACTCCCCCTTCGGAGTGCACTTCCCCTTCTGGGCCGCGATCCTCCTCGGTGCGGTCGCCTCCATGGTCTTCGGCGTCCTCATCGGCGCCCCGACCCTGCGCCTGCGCGGCGACTACCTCGCCATCGTGACCCTGGGCTTCGGAGAGATCTTCCGGATCTCCATGAACAACCTCGACGGCGTCTCCGGCCCGGACCTCACCAACGGCCCCAACGGCATCGCCGGCGTCCCCAACGTCGACCTCTTCGGCTTCGACTTCGGCGCCAGCCACAGCATCCTCGGATTCACCGTCGGCCGCTTCGCCAACTACTTCCTGCTGATGCTCCTGGTCACCCTCATCGTGATCATGGTCTTCCGCCGCAGCGCCGAATCCCGCATCGGCCGCGCCTGGGTCGCCATCCGCGAAGACGAGACCGCCGCCGAAGCCATGGGCATCAACGGCTTCCGCGTCAAGCTCATCGCCTTCGCCCTCGGCGCCACCCTCGCCGGCCTCGCCGGAGCCGTACAGGCCCACGTGAACTACACCGTCACCCCGGACCAGTACGTCTTCGCCAACGCCGTCCCCCCGAACTCCGCCTTCCTCCTCGCGGCGGTCGTCCTCGGCGGCATGGGCACCATCTCCGGCCCCCTCGTCGGCGGCGCCCTCCTCTTCATGATCCCCAACAAGCTCCAGTTCCTGGGCGAGTACCAGCTCCTCGTCTTCGGCATCGCGCTCGTCATCCTGATGCGTCTGCGCCCCGAAGGCCTCATCCCCAACCGGCGCAACCAGCTCGAACTCCACAAGGACCTCGAAGCGCCCACAGTCCTCGGCAAGACAGGGGCCTGATCCATGACCACCACCACGACCGAGACGACGACCGAGACGGTCCTCGACGCCCGCGGCGTCACGATGCGCTTCGGCGGCCTCACCGCCGTCAAGAACGTCGACCTGACCGTCCGCAGCGGCGAGATCGTCGGCCTCATCGGCCCCAACGGCGCCGGCAAGACCACCTTCTTCAACTGCCTCACCGGCCTCTACATCCCCACCGAGGGAGAAGTCCGGTACAAGGGCACGGTCCTGCCCCCCAAGTCCTACAAGGTCACCGCGGCCGGCATCGCCCGCACCTTCCAGAACATCCGTCTCTTCAACAACATGACGGTCCTGGAAAACGTCCTCGTCGGACGCCACACCCGCACCAAGGAAGGCCTCTGGTCCGCCCTCCTGCGCCTGCCCAGCTTCGGCCGCGCCGAAGAAGCCAGCCGCCAGCGGGCCATGGAACTCCTGGAGTTCATCGGCCTCGACCACAAGGCCGACCACCTCGCCCGCAACCTCCCCTACGGCGAGCAGCGCAAGCTGGAGATCGCCCGCGCCCTCGCCAGCGACCCCGGCCTCATCCTCCTGGACGAGCCCACCGCCGGCATGAACCCGCAGGAGACCCGGGCCGCCGAAGAGCTCATCTTCGCCATCCGGGACAAGGGCATCGCCGTCCTCGTCATCGAGCACGACATGCGCTTCATCTTCAACCTCTGCGACCGCGTCGCCTGCCTCGTCCAGGGCCAGAAGCTCATCGAAGGCACCGCCACCGAGGTCCAGAGCGACGAGCGCGTCATCGCCGCCTACCTCGGCGAGCCCTTCGAAGGCGCCCCCGGCGCCGAGGAGGCCGCGGAGGTCGAGGCGGCGGAGGCCGCGGCCACGGAGCCCGAGGCCACCACGGCCGAGGAGACCCCGGAGCCCGTGGCCACCGAGCCCGAGGCCGCGCCTGCCGCTGCCGAGGCTGCGGAGCCCGAGGCCCCGGCAGCCGACGCCACGGAGGCCGACGCCCCCGCGGCCGAAACCGCGGAAGCCGAAACCGCGGAGGCCGACGCCCCCGCGGCGGACGCCCCCGCGGCCGCGGCCGACGCCGCGGAGCAGGACAGCACCACCAGCACGGACGGAGAAGCCAAGTGACCGCCCTCCTCGAGGTCGAAGACCTCCGCGTCGCCTACGGCAAGATCGAGGCCGTCAAGGGCATCTCCTTCAGCGTCCAGGAAGGCGAGATCGTCACCCTCATCGGGACGAACGGCGCCGGCAAGACGACCACCCTGCGCACCCTCTCCGGCCTGATCAAACCGCGCGGCGGCCAGATCAAGTTCGAGGGCAAGTCCCTCAAGAAGGTCCAGGCGCACGACATCGTCGCCCTCGGCCTCGCCCACTCCCCCGAGGGCCGGCACATCTTCCCGCGCATGACGATCGAGGACAACCTCCTCCTCGGCGCGTACCTGAAGAACGACAAGGTCGGCATCCAGCAGGACATCGACCGGGCCTACGAGCTCTTCCCGATCCTGGGCGAGCGCCGCAAGCAGGCCGCCGGCACCCTCTCGGGCGGCGAGCAGCAGATGCTCGCCATGGGCCGCGCGCTCATGTGCCGCCCGAAGCTGCTCATGCTCGACGAGCCCTCCATGGGCCTCTCGCCGCTCATGATGCAGAAGATCATGGCCACGATCGCCGAACTCAAGGCGGCCGGCACCACGATCCTGCTCGTCGAGCAGAACGCCCAGGCCGCGCTGTCCCTGGCCGACCAGGGCCACGTCATGGAGATCGGCAAGATCGTCCTGTCGGGCCCCGGCCGCGAGCTCCTCGTCAACGAGGACGTCCGCAAGGCCTACCTCGGCGAGGACTAGTCCCCGCCACCCCCGCACACGCGTGAGGCCCGTCTCCCCCGAGGGGGAGACGGGCCTCACGCGTACGCCGCGCCGTTACTCCTTGGCGGCGTTCTGCTTCTTCTCCTCGGCGTCCTCGATGACCGCCTCGGCGACCTGCTGCATGGACATGCGGCGGTCCATGGAGGTCTTCTGGATCCACCGGAACGCGGCCGGCTCGGTCAGCCCGTACTGGGTCTGCAGGATGCTCTTCGCCCGGTCGACGAGCTTGCGGGTCTCCAGGCGGGCGGAGAGGTCCGCGACCTCCTTCTCCAGCGCCTTCAGCTCGGCGAAGCGGGACACGGCCATCTCGATGGCCGGGACCACGTCGCTCTTGCTGAAGGGCTTGACCAGGTACGCCATGGCCCCGGCGTCCCGGGCCCGCTCGACGAGGTCGCGCTGCGAGAACGCGGTCAGCATCAGGACGGGGGCGATGGACTCCTCCGCGATCTTCTCGGCCGCGGAGATCCCGTCGAGGACGGGCATCTTCACATCGAGGATCACCAGGTCGGGGCGGTGCTCACGGGCCAGCTCGACGGCCGTCTGCCCGTCCCCGGCCTCACCGACGACGGAGTAGCCCTCCTCCTCCAGCATCTCTTTCAGATCCAGGCGGATGAGCGCCTCGTCCTCGGCGATGACGACCCGGGTCGTCAGCGGCGGAACGTGCGACTGGTCGGCGTCGGGCGTGGGCGTCGACTCGTGCTCGGCGGTCACGGGGGCTCCTTGGTACGGGGCATAACAAGCTCCCCCGAGCCTACCTAGCTACGGTATCTTTGTGGCACGGAGGGTCTTAGGTATCCTTCGTTTCGAAGGGGCCCCGGTAGCCCAGCGGTAGAGGCCATGGATTCAAAACCCATTCAGCGTCGGTTCGAATCCGACCCGGGGCACTTCTCCTTCGATTTAAAGGTCGGCAGGCCCTTTTAGTGATCTTCACTCGTCGCAGTGAACAAGACTTCGATTTGCGGCCAAGTGGATGAATAGCCGCGAAGCTCTCACGCGGGGAACACAACCCAGGAATACGTGAGCACGCACTCGTCCTCCTCCGTCGCGGTGAGAGCAATCGATCCGTGGCCGAGAGACTCGACGTTCCGCGAGGAACGGTCGGCCGGTGGCGCCACGAAGACCGAAAACACAGGGGTGAGACCTACATCCACCCCACCGACTGCCCCATGTGCACGGACCACCCGCTCAACCGTTCGGCATACGCCTACCTGCTTGGCCTCTACCTGGGCGACGGGCACATCATCTCGAAGCACAAGCAGCACCACCTGTCCGTCTTCTGTGACGCGGCATGGACCGGGCTGATCGACGCCGCCGAAGAAGCGATGCACCGGGTGATGCCGCTGTCCAGGATCAGCCGCAGACAGCGGCAGGGGTGCGTCGAGGTCAAGTCCTACACCCAGCACTGGAAGCGCCTCTTCCCCCAGCACCCCTGGGCGTTCGTCCGGGGGCTGATCCACTCCGACGGATGCCGGACTACGAACTGGACCGTCCGCAACGGCAAGCGGTACGAGTATCCTCGCTGTTTCTTCACCAACAGGTCGACGGACATCACAAGCCTGCTGACCCGCACCCTCGACCTGCTCGGGGTCGAATGGAGACGGGCGAACGAGGCCAACGTCTCCATCGCCCGGAAGGAATCCGTCGCGCTCATGGACGCGCACATCGGCCCGAAGTATTGACCAGGTGCCGCCTAGGCTGGAGGCAACGACTACGAGGGGACCCGTGATGAGCGAGAAGGCCCGGACGCTGTTCGACGCGCTGGATCTGGACCACAACGGCGTGCTGACCCGCGCCGAGGTGATCTCGGCGTTGCGGAGCAAGGGGCCGACATTGGCGGCTCGGGGGGAGTTGCCGTTCTGGGCGGTGGGGGACGCGGAGGCGTCGTCGGCGTTGTTCGACGCGGCGGACGCGAACGGGGACGCGGTGCTGACGTTCGAGGAGTTCGCGGCGCTGGTGGACCGGCGGTTCGGCTGGTGAAGCGGGTCGGTGCGAGTGGATCATGTGTTACGTTTTTTCTGTAGTGATCGTTAGAGAATTACAGGGGGCTTTGCCATGGAACGAATCGCACTGGTCACGGGCGGAAGCCGCGGGATCGGCCGGGCCATCGCGGAACGGCTCGCGACCGATGGGCTCACGGTGGTGCTGACGTACGCCGGGAACGAGGCGGCGGCCCGGGACACCGTCGAGGGGATCGAGGGGAAGGGCGGGCGGGCGCGTGCCGTGCGGGCCGAGTTCGGGCGGCACGGGGACGCGGCGGGGCTCTGGGCGGCGTACGACGGACTGGGGCTGGGGCCGGTCGACGTGCTGGTGAACAACGCCGGGATCGGGATGCCGGTGCCGCTCGGGTCGGTCACCGAGGAGGAGTTCGACCGCGTCTTCGCGGTGAACGTCCGGGCGCCGTTCTTCCTGGTCCAGGAGGGGCTGGAGCGCCTGCGCGACGGCGGCCGGGTCATCAACATCTCCAGCGGCGCGGCCCGGATCGCGATGCCGGAGATCCTCGCCTACGGGTCCACCAAGGGGGCCCTGGACAATCTGACGCTGAACCTCGCGAAGGCGCTGGGCCCGCGCGGGATCACCGTCAATTCCGTGGCTCCGGGGATCGTCGACACGGACGTCAACGCGGGCTGGCTGCGCGGGAACGCCGAGGCCGAGGCGCACGCCGCTTCGCTGGCGGCGCTCGGCCGGGTGGGGCGGCCGGAGGACATCGCCGATGTGGTCGGCTTCCTCGCGTCCGATGCCGGCCGGTGGGTCACCGGCCGGGTGGTCGACGCGACCGGTGGGGCCGGGCTGTAGCCCGTGGCCCCGGGCCGGACCGGCCGGCCCGGCCGGTCCGGCCCCGTGCGGGGTCAGCGGACGGCGTCGCCGATGTGGTGGATGCGGACGAGGTTGGTCTTGCCGCTGACGCCGGGCGGGGAGCCGGCGGTGATCACGACGACGTCGCCGGGGACGCAGCGTCCGATGCGCAGGAGCTCTTCCTCGACCTGGGCGACCATCGCGTCGGTGGAGTCGACCTGGGGGCCGAGGAAGGTTTCGACGCCCCAGGTGAGGTTGAGCTGGGAGCGGGTGGCGGCGTCGGGGGTGAAGGCGAGGAGGGGGATGGGTGAGCGGTAGCGGGAGAGCCGGCGGACGGTGTCTCCGCTCTGGGTGAAGGCGACGAGGAATTTGGCGCCGAGGAAGTCGCCCATTTCGGCTGCGGCGCGGGCGACGGCTCCGCCTTGGGTGCGGGGCTTGTTGGTGTCGGTGAGGGGCGGGAGGCCCTTGGCGAGGATGTCCTCTTCGGCGGCTTCGACGATGCGGGCCATGGTGCGGACCGTTTCGACGGGGTATTTGCCGACGCTGGTCTCGCCGGAGAGCATGACGGCGTCGGTGCCGTCGATGACGGCGTTGGCGACGTCGGAGGCTTCGGCGCGGGTGGGGCGGGAGTTGTCGATCATCGAGTCGAGCATCTGGGTGGCGACGATGACCGGTTTGGCGTTGCGCTTGGCGAGTTTGACGGCGCGCTTCTGGACGATGGGGACCTGCTCCAGGGGCATTTCGACGCCGAGGTCGCCGCGGGCGACCATGATGCCGTCGAAGGCGGCGACGATGTCGTCGATGTTGTCGACGGCCTGGGGCTTTTCGATCTTCGCGATGACGGGGAGGCGGCGGTCCTCCTCGTCCATGATGCGGTGGACGTCTTCGATGTCGTGGCCGCTGCGGACGAAGGAGAGGGCGATGACGTCGGCGCCGGTGCGCAGGGCCCAGCGGAGGTCTTCGATGTCCTTGTCGGAGAGGGCGGGGACGGAGACGGCGACGCCGGGGAGGTTGAGTCCCTTGTGGTCGGAGACCATGCCGCCTTCGATGACGCGGGTGTGGACGCGGGGTCCGTCGACGGTGGTGACTTCGAGGGTGACGCGGCCGTCGTCGACGAGGATGCGTTCGCCGGGGGTGACGTCGTTGGCGAGGCCGGGGTAGGTGGTGCTGCAGGTGTGGCGGTCGCCTTCGTGGTGTTCGACGGTGATGGTGAATTCGTCGCCGCGTTCAAGGAGTACGGGTCCTTCGCGGAAGCGGCCGAGGCGGATCTTCGGGCCTTGAAGGTCGGCGAGGATGCCGACGCTGCGGCCGGTCTCGTCGGAGGCCTTGCGTACGCGCTGGTAGCGCTCCTCGTGTTCGGCGTAGGTGCCGTGGCTGAGATTGAGGCGGGCGATGTCCATTCCGGCTTCGACCAGGGCTTTGATCTGGTCGTATGAGTCGGTGGCGGGGCCCAGGGTACATACGATTTTCGCTCGGCGCATGGGTCGAGCGTATGCCCCTACCAGACAGTAGGAAATTGGTTCCGGGTGTCTACTCAACAACCTTTGGGCAAAAGGTTGTTGACAAATGTTGAATGTGCGCGGGGGTGCTCCGATGAGCACCCCCGACGGGGCACCGGTTCGGCGTTTTGTACGGGTTTCAGAGCTGCGGCGGGGTCATCGTGAAGCGGGCGTTCACCTGGGCGTAGACGGTCTGCCGCTGGGGTTCGAGGTCGAGGGGCGGGGCTCCGCCGTCCTCGGTGCCGCCGAAGGACATGGCGCGCATCATGCCGCCGGGGGCGGCCATGGCGACGGGGGCGGCGTTCTCGGCTCCGAGGTCGGCGAGTTCGACGAGGGCGGCGAGGTTCGCGCCGAGGGCCTGGGCGTATTCGCGGGCGCGCTGCACGGCTTCGAGGACGGCTTGCCGGCGGGCTTCGCCGTGGGCGGGCGAGGTGGGGCGCAGGGCCCACCAGGGGCCGTCGACCTGGGTGAGTTCCTGGTCGGCGAGGCGGGTGGTGAGTTCGCCGAGGGTGGTGAAGTCGTTGAGTTCGGCGGTGATGTGGACGCGGCCGTGGTAGGCGCGGATGCGTTCGCCGCGGCCGTGGCGGGTGAGTTCGGGGGTGATGGAGAAGGCGCCGGTCTCGATCTTCTCGACGGGTTCGCCGTAGCTCTTGAGGAGTTCGAGGACGGTGTTGTTGCGGCGGGTGAGGTCGTCGAGGGCGGTGCGGCGGTCGGTGCCGCGGGCGCTGACGGTGATGCCGATGCGGGCGATTTCGGGGTCGACTTCGAGCCTGGCTTCGCCGCGGACGGCGACGCGGGGGGTGTCGGGGGTTCCGTAGGGCTGGTGCGTGGCGTCCTGGGTCATGGATTCACTGTCGCACTGTCATTCGTGGGGGTGTGGTCATCGGATCGAAACCTGCCGGGGGTGTTGCTGGTTGTTACCCGTGGGTCAGAATCTACGCGCGTTGTTCACGCCTCAAAAGGGGAGATGGCATGGCGTTCGACCGTAGGAAGTTCATGGGGGCATCGGCCGCGACCGGTGCGGCCGTCGCGTTGGCGGGGGCCACGAGCACCCCGGCCTCCGCGCAGGAGGCGCAGGGGGCGTCGAAGGGGCCGCGGACGTACGCGTTCACGGTGATGGGGACGACGGACCTGCACGGGAACGTCTTCAACTGGGACTACTTCACGGACAAGGAGTTCGACGACAAGGCGCACAACGACGTGGGTCTGGCGAAGATCTCGACGTTGGTGAACCAGGTGCGGTCCGAGAAGGGCCGTTGCAACACGCTGATGATCGACGCGGGTGACACGATCCAGGGGACGCAGCTGTCGTACTACTACGCGAAGGTGGATCCGATCACCGCGCGTCGTGGTCCGGTGCATCCGATGGCGCAGGCGATGAACGCGATCGGGTACGACGCGGCGGCGCTGGGGAACCACGAGTTCAATTACGGGATCCCGGTGCTGCGGAAGTTCGAGGAGCAGTGTGATTTCCCGCTGCTGGGGGCGAACGCGCTGGATGCGAAGACGTTGCGGCCGGCGTTCGCGCCGTACAGCATGCACCGGTTGCGGACGCCGCACGGGCGGGACGTGAAGGTGGCGGTGCTGGGGTTGACGAATCCGGGGATCGCGATCTGGGACAAGGCGAACGTGGCGGGGAAGATGACGTTCCCGGGCCTGGAGGAGCAGGCGGCGAAGTACGTGCCGAAGCTGCGTTCGATGGGTGCGGACGTGGTGATCGTGTCGGCGCATTCGGGGTCGAGCGGTACGTCCTCGTACGGGGACCAGTTGCCGTACGTCGAGAACGCGGCCGGTCTGGTGGCGGAGCAGGTGCCGGGGATCGACGCGATCCTGGTGGGTCACGCGCACACGGAGATCCCGGAGTACCGGGTGAAGAACAAGGCGACCGGCAAGGACGTGGTGCTGTCGGAGCCGTTGAAGTGGGGGCAGCGGCTGACGCTGTTCGACTTCGAGCTGGTGTGGGAGAAGGGCCGCTGGTCGGTGGCGAAGGTGTCGGCGAA
Source organism: Streptomyces sp. NPDC031479 (assembly GCF_055581065.1). Classification (NCBI taxonomy): domain Bacteria; kingdom Bacillati; phylum Actinomycetota; class Actinomycetes; order Kitasatosporales; family Streptomycetaceae; genus Streptomyces; species Streptomyces sp. NPDC031479. The sequence continues at coordinate 18,312 of NZ_JBVIKC010000016.1, read as the reverse complement.
GGTGTTGAACTCGAACACTGCGGTCGAGGATCCGAAGATCGTGCGTCTGCTGTCGGACGAGCACCGCAAGGTGGTGGCGTACGTGAACCAGGTGATCGGTACGTCGACGCAGGCGATGTCGTCGGCGGAGGGTCCGGTGAAGGACGTGCCGATCATCGATCTGATCAATCACGTGCAGGCGGAGACGGTGAAGGCGGCGCTGGCGGGTTCGCAGTGGGCGGCGCTGCCGGTGCTGTCGCAGGCGTCGTGCTTCTCGCGGACGGCGGTGGTTCCGGCCGGGCAGGTGACGATCAAGGATGCGGCGGGGCTGTATCCGTTCGAGAACACGCTGGAGGCACGGCTGCTGACGGGTGCGCAGCTGAAGGATTATCTGGAGTATTCGGCGCGGTACTACGTGCAGACGGCGCCGGGTGGTGTGGTGGATCCGGCGAAGATCACGAATTCGGAGAGCGTTCCGGACTACAACTACGACGCGGTGTACGGGCTGTCGTACGACATCGACATCGCGCAGCCGGTGGGGTCGCGGATCGTGGGGTTGTCGTTCCAGGGGAAGCCGGTGGATCCGGCGGCGCGGTTCGTGTTCGCGGTGAACAACTACCGGGCGTCGGGGGGCGGGAACTTCCCGCACGTGCCGAAGGCACAGCAGTTGTGGGCGAATTCGGAGGAAATACGTAACACGATCATCCAGTGGGTGAAGGCGAAGGGGACGGTGGATCCGGCGGCGTTCGCTTCGGTGGACTGGCGGCTGACGCGGGCCGGGGTGCCCGTCTTCTAGGGCCTGGTGTTCCGGTGGGGGTCGGGGTTCGCGGTGGCGGACTCCGGCCCCCGGTGCGTTCGGGGGGGCGTGCGAACGGGGTGCGGGTGACGCCGGTGCCGGGGGTGGGGTGGGCCGGTCGGTGTCCTGGCCCGGGTTTCAGGGGTGTTCGACGAGGGGGAGCAGTTCGCCGGCGGGGTGGGGGCGGGTGTGTTCGCGCTGTTCGAGGCCGAAGGTGGTGAAGGCGGTGCGGTGGGGCTGGGGGTAGGCCTCTTTGTCGGTGAGGGTGTTGAGGATGGCGGCGCTGCGCCAGGCGGCGAGGCCGAGGTCGGGGGCGCCGACGCCGTGGGTGTGGCGTTCGCCGTTCTGGACGAAGACGCTGCCGGTGACGGACGGGTCGAGGATCATCCGGTAGCGGTCGTCGATGCGGGGGCGGCCGGAGGAGTCCTTGCGGAGGTAGGGGTCGAGGCCGGCGAGGAGGCTGGTGAGGGGGCGTTCGCGGTAGCCGGTGGCGAGGACGACGGCGTCGGTGGTGAGGCGGGAGCGGGTGCCCTGCTGGGTGTGCTCGATGTGGAGTTCGACTTTGGTGGTGGCGACGCGGCCTGCGGTGCGGACGCTGACTCCGGGGGTGAGGACGGTGTCGGGCCAGCCGCCGTGGAGGGTGCGGCGGTAGAGCTCTTCGTGGATGGCGGCGATGGTGGCGGCGTCGATGCCCTTGTGGAGTTGCCATTGGGCGGGGACGAGCCGGTCGCGGACGGGTTCGGGGAGGGCGTGGAAGTAGCGGGTGTAGTCGGGGGTGAAGTGTTCGAGGCCGAGTTTGGAGTACTCCATGGGGGCGAAGGAGGGTGTGCGGGCGAGCCAGGTGAGGCGTTCGCGGCCGTGGGGGCGGGCGCGGAGGAGGTCGAGGAAGACTTCGGCGCCTGACTGGCCGGAGCCGATGACGGTGACGTGGTCGGCGGCGAGGATGCGCTGCCGGTTGTCGAGGTAGTCGGCGGAGTGGATGACGGGGACGGTGGGGGCGTCGGCGAGGGGGCGCAGGGGTTCGGGGACGTAGGGGGCGGTGCCGATGCCGAGGGCGAGGTTGCGGGTGTAGGTGCGGCCGAGGGCTTCGGCTTCTCCGTCGGTGTCGATCTGGGTGTAGTCGACTTCGAAGAGGTCGCGTTCGGGGTTCCAGCGGACGGCGTCGACCTGGTGGCCGAAGTGGAGTCCGGGGAGGCGGCCGGCGACCCAGCGGCAGTAGGCGTCGTATTCGGCGCGTTGGATGTGGAACTGCTCGGCGAAGTAGAAGGGGAAGAGCCGTTCCTTGTGCTTGAGGTAGTTGAGGAAGGTCCAGGGGCTGGTGGGGTCGGCGAGGGTGACGAGGTCGGCGAGGAAGGGGACTTGGAGGGTGGCGCCGTCGATGAGGAGGCCGGGGTGCCAGCGGAAGTCGCGGCGCTGGTCGTAGAAGGCGGTGGCGAGGGTGCCGATGCCTTGTTGCGGGAGGCCGTGGGCGAGGGCGGCGAGGGAGAGGTTGAAGGGGCCGATGCCGATTCCGACGAGGTCGTGGGGTGCATCGAGCTGGGCGGTCATCGGTGGGTTCTGCCTTCCAGGAGGGCGACGAGGGTGTCCAGGTCCCTGGCCGTGGTGTGGGGGTTGAGGAGGGTGGCCTTGAGCCAGAGGCGGCCGTCGGCGGTGGCGCGGCCGAGGACGGCGGTGCCGTCCTGGAGGAGGGTGCGGCGCAGGGTGGCGAGCTGGTCGTCGTCCGTGGGGGTGGGTCGGAAGAGGACCGTGGTGAGGGTGGGGTGTGCGTGGAGTTCGAAGCCGGGGTGGGCGTCGAGGAGGTCGGCGAGCCGGTGGGCTGCTGCGCAGGTGAGGTCGATGAGGTGGGCGAGGCCGTCGCGGCCGAGTGAGCGCAGGGTGACGGCGATTTTGAAGGCGTCGGGGCGGCGGGTGGTGCGCAGGGAGCGGCCGAGGAGGTCGGGGAGGCCGGCGTCGGTGTCGTCGGTGGCGTTGAGGTAGTCGGCCTGGTGGGCGAGGGGGGTCAGGTCGGTGGTGTCGCGGACGGCGAGGAGGCCGGCGGCGACGGGTTGCCAGCCGAGTTTGTGCAGGTCGAGGGTGAGGGAGCGGGCGCGGGTGAGTCCGTCGAGCCGGTGGCGGTGGCGGGGGCTGAGGGCGAGGGTGCCGCCGTAGGCGGCGTCGATGTGGAGGTCGGCGCCGTGTCGGTCGCAGAGGTCGGCGAGGGGGGTGAGGGGGTCGATGAGTCCGGCGTCGGTGGTGCCGGCGGTGGCGGTGACGAGGACGGGGCCGGGGGTGTGGGTGAGGGCTTCGGCGAGGGTGGCGGGGTCGAGGGTGCCGTTGGGGGTGGGGAGGGCGCGGGCGGGGGGCAGTCCGAGGAGCCAGGCGGCGCGGGGGATGGAGTGGTGGGCGTTGGCGCCGTGCAGGACGGTCAGGTGGGGGCCGTGGCGTTCGCGGGCGAGGAGGAGGGCGAGTTGGTTGGCTTCGGTGCCGCCGGTGGTGAGGAGGGCGTCGGCGCGGGGGGTGCCGTAGAGCTCGGCGGCGAGGGTGCGGGTGAGGTGGGCTTCGATGGCGGAGGCGGCGGGGGCCTGGTCCCAGGAGTCGAGGGAGGGGTTGAGGACGCTCGCGGCGAGGTCGGCGACGGCGGCCACGGCGAGCGGGGGGCAGTGCAGGTGGGCGGCGCACAGGGGGTCGGCGGGGTCGGCGGCGCCGGCGGTGAGGGTGTGCACGAGGGTGCGGAGTGCTTCGTGGTCGCCGGTGCCGTGGGCGGGGAGTACGTCGCCCAGCGCGGCGGCGACGCGGGCGGCGACGGTGTCGGGGCCGCCGGCGGGGAGGGGTCCGCCGCGTTCCCGGGCGCCGGTGGTGAGGGCGGTGAGGGCGGTGTCGAGGAGGGGGCGCAGCGCGTCGGCGCCGTGGCGGCCGCCCGCGAGTGGAGGCGTCGGCGCGGGCGTGGGCACGGTCATGGGGCCTCCGGGGGCTGGGCTGGGCGTGGCGCTGCGTGGCCGAGGCTGGGCGGGACACCCGGCCGGTACAACGATCAGCCCCGAATGGGGTAACCGCCGGGGTGTGTCCGGGGTCGATTTCCGGCCGCCGCCCTTTCTTTTGCGGGAGGCGTCGGCTTCGGCTCCGGGTCGGGTGGCCGCGGGGCGCGGGGGTGGCCGGGTGGCCGTGGGACGTGGGTGCGGGCCGGGTGGGCGGTGGGGTCCGGTGGGGTGGCGGGCGGGTGTGGGGAAGTCTTGGGTCGCACGGCTCTGGGATGCGGGGCGTGGCGGGATTACATTGCCCACGGCCCACAAGTGCGCGGCTGGAGGCGGTCGATGGCGGGTTCCGGGGTGTTCGCGAGGGTGGGCGGCGCGGTGGGCGCCAAGACGGTCGGGGTGGTGGCCGCGGGGGTGCTGGTCGTGTCGGCGGGGGCCGGGGCGGGGGTGTGGTGGGTGTCGCGGGGGCCGGACGCGGTGGCGGTGGTCGAGCGGAGCACGTCCGTGGCGGTTCCGGCGGGCGGGGAGCGGTTGACGGTCGCGGGGTGTCTGGCGCACGAGACGGCGATCGGCGGGGGTTACCGGATCGCCGGGTCGGGCTTCGCGACGAACAGTCATTTCATCGGCGGGGCGTGGCTGGCGTCGGCGTTCAATCCGGGGTCGGACGGGGCGACGTTGACCTCGTACGCGTTGTGCGTGAACGTGAAGGCGGAGATCGAGCCGGGGCTGGACTTCACGTGGCGGGCGCACGCGTTCCGGGACCGCCCGAACAAGTTGCCGAACTCCCGGTTCGACGGGAGCATCCACGATCTGACGACGGACGGGCCGTTGGCGGGTGTGCCGGGGAACGCGGTGGCGACGCCGTCCTGCGGCGGCGGCTACACGATGGTGGGGGCGGAGTTCCGGGCGGGGCGGATCCTGGGGAACCGTGCGGTGGCGCCGGTGCCGTTGGACCGGTTGATGCCGGGAGCGGGTACGAGTACCGCCGCGTTCTGGGAGGTGTCGGTGAATCCGGGGACGGAGTTGAGCAGTCGTTCCTTCCCGATGTCGGATTCCTCGGACGTGGTGCGCAGGACGCGGATCGTGGATCCGCAGCCGCCGCAGGCCAATTTCGCGGTCGGGGTGCGGCCGGTGTGCGTGAAGGTGAACGACTGGTCGGTGGCGAGCGTGGAGGTGCCGGTCCCGGCGGGTGGCGCCGCGGAGGCGGTGGTGCGCTGTCCGAAGGGGCGCCTGGTGGTGGGCGGGGGGTTCCGGTTCCCGGCGCGCAACGAGTCGGGGGCGTTGGAGGCCCCGCAGCGGTTCTTCGGGGACGGCTGGCTGTACGCGTCGGCGGACGCTCCGGTGGCGGCGGGCGTGCCGTCGGGCCGGACGGTGAAGGACTGGCGTGTCACGGGGGTCAACCAGCAGCGGGCGGGGGCCCTGTACCGGGATTCGGTGTGGATCGAGCACAGTGACCGGGAGACGTCGACGGGCAACGGGTACTTCGACGAGCGGGCGCACGGCGCGGACGACCAGGAGCTGCGGACGTCGGCGATGCCGGCCGGGCAGCCGCTGGTGGCGGCCGTGGTGTGCGGGTCGGTCCCGGGTGTGCCGACCTCGCCGTCGAAGGGGGCGTCGGCGCCGGTCCCCGTACGGCCGGACCTGCCGTCGGTGGCGGTGGTGCCGCCCGGGCCGACGGCGGTCACGGTCTCGCCGGGGGTGTCCCCTGGGACGTCGCCCGGGGTGTCCGCGAGTGCGGGCACCCCGTCGGCCCCGGGCCGCTCCCCCGCGCCGTCCTCCCGTACGTCGGGTGCCCCGAACGGCGCGAGCGGTTCTCCCGGCACGGGTGTCCCCGGCACGCCGGGCGGTACGTCCTCCGGTCCCCCGGCGCAGCCGCAGCCGCCGGTGGTGTCGGTCCAGCGGCCGGGCGCGGGCGGGCAGTTGCGGCGGGGCTGCGAGGAGGTGTTCGCGGGGACGGCGCGGACGCGGCCGGGTGACCGGCCGCTGAGCGATCCGCAGTACACGGCCTGGCGGCTGACGGGGCCGGACGGGCCGGTGGCGCTGGGGGCGGGCCCGTCGGGCACGTTCCTGGTGCCGTTGCTGCCCGACGGGACGTATCCGCTGACGTTCACCGCCACCGACCCGGACAGTGGCCTGACGGCCACGGCCCGGGTGTCGGTGCGGGTGGTGGGCTGTCTGCGCTGATCAGGCTCCGCGCACGCGCAGGGCGCGGGCGAGGTCGTCGAGCCGGTCGACGAGCTGGCGGCGCAGCAGGGGCAGGATGGCGGGGTCTTCCAGGCAGGTGCGGCCGGCCTGGAGGTTGGCCTGGTCGACGGCGTGGGCGGGGAAGGCCCAGCGGCCGGCGGCCTGGCCGATGGCGGGTCCGCGGCGGGCGGCGAGGGCGACGGCGTCGGGGTAGAAGCGGGGGACGTACTCGCGTACGAGGTCGGCCTGTTCGGGCTGCCAGAACCCCTGGGCGGTGGCGGTGAAGAGGTAGTTGGACAGGGTGTCGTCGTGGAAGAGGCGCTGCCAGGCGGCGGCCTTGGCCTCGGGGGTGGGCAGGGCGGCGCGGCAGCGGGCGGCGCCCTCCTGGCCGGTGGCGCTGGGGTCGGCGGCGAGGGCGGCGTCGACGGCGGCTTCGTCGACGGCTCCGAGGACGGCGAGGCGGGCGAGGATGCTCCAGCGCAGTTCGGGGTCGAGGGCGGGGCCGCCGGCGATGGAGCCGTCGGCGAGCCAGGCGGCGATGGTGTCGGGCTGGGTGGCGCAGGAGATGAGGGCGCGTACGGCGGCGAGGCGCAGGCCGGGGTCGCTGCCGTCCTCGGTGCGGCGCAGGAGGTCGCGGGCGATGGAGCCGAGGGTGGCGAGGGCGGCGGCGCGCCCGTCGGGGTCGGTGTACTGGTCGGCGACGTGGGTGCGGGCGAAGGTGAGGACGCCCTGGACGACGGCGAGGTCGGTTTCCCCGGGGAGGTGGGCCTCGGCGGTGGCGAGGTAGGCCTCGGGTTCGAGTTCGCCGTCGCGGACCATGTCGCGCAGGGCGCCCCAGACGACGGCGCGGGTGAGGGGGTCGGGGATGCGGGAGAGGCCGCGCAGGGCGGTTTCGAGGGAGGTGTCGTCGAGGCGGACCTTGGCGAAGGTGAGGTCGCCGTCGTTGAGGACGAGCAGGGCGGGGCGGGGGCCGCTGACGGAGAGGACCTCGTCGGAGGGGACGTCGAGGTCGAGGAGTTCGGCGCGTTCCAGGAGGCCGTCGGGGGCGAGGGTGTAGGTGCCGGCGGTGATGCGGTGGGGGCGGCTGCCGTCGCGGTCGACGGTGAGGGTCCAGCCGCCGGGGCCGTCGCCGGTGGCGACGTCCTCGATGTGGGGGGTGAGGGTGTCGACGCCGGTGGTGCGCAGCCAGATCTCGGCCCAGGCGTGGACGTCGCGGTCGGTGTGGGCGGCGAGGGAGTCCACGAAGTCGGCGAGGGAGGCGTTGGCGAACCTGTGGCGGGCGAAGTGGGTGTTGATGCCGGCGAGGAAGTCCTTCTCGCCGAGCCAGGCGACGAGCTGGCGCAGGGCGGAGGCGCCCTTGGCGTAGGAGATGCCGTCGAAGTTGAGGAGGGCGGAGGCGGTGTCGGGGACGTCGTCGGGGCCGGGGGCGACGGGGTGGGTGGAGGGGCGCTGGTCGGCGTCGTAGCCCCAGGCCTTGCGGGTGACGCCGAACTCGGTCCAGGTGTGGGTGAAGCGGGTGGCTTCGGTGAGGGTCTGGTAGCCCATGTATTCGGCGAAGGACTCGTTGAGCCAGATGTCGTCGAACCAGGCGAGGGTGACGAGGTCGCCGAACCACATGTGGGCCATCTCGTGGGCGACGACCATGGCGCGGGTCTGGCGCTCGGTGTCGGTGACGGCGGAGCGGAAGACGAATTCGTCGCGGAAGGTGACGAGGCCGGGGTTCTCCATGGCGCCCGCGTTGAACTCGGGGACGAAGGCCTGGTCGTAGGAGTCGAAGGGGTAGGGCTCGGTGAACTTCTCGTGGTAGCGGTCGAAGCAGGCGGTGGTGACGGAGAGGATCTCGTCGGCGTCGGCGTCGAGGAAGGGCGCGAGGGAGCGTCGGCAGTGGAGGCCGAAGGGGAGGCCGGCGTGTTCGGTGGTGATGCTGTGCCAGGGGCCGCCGGCGACGGCGGCGAGGTAGGTGGAGATGACGGGGGTGGGGGCGGAGGTCCAGATGCCCGCGCCGTCAGTGTCGCGGTCGCCGGCGCGGGTGGTGATGCCGTTGGCGAGGACGCTCCAGTGGGCGGGGGCGGTGACGGTGAACTCGAAGACGGCCTTGAGGTCGGGCTGGTCGAAGGCGGCGAAGACGCGCTGGACGTCGTCCATGAACATCTGGGAGTAGACGTACGCCTCCCCGTCCGCGGGGTCGGTGAAGCGGTGCAGGCCCTCGCCGGTGCGGGAGTAGCGCATGCGGGCGTCGACGCGCAGCTCGTGGGGGCCTTCGGTGAGGCCGGTGAGCGGGAGGCGGCCGTCGTCGAGGGTGGCCGGGTCGAGGGGGTGGCCGTCGAGCGTGGCGGAGCGCAGTTCGTCGGGCTTCAGTTCCACGAAGGTGTCACCACTGGTGCGGGCGGTGAACCTGATGAGGGTGGTGGAGTCGAAGTTCTCGTCGCCGGTGGTGAGGTCGAGGGTGACGGCGTAGTGGTGGACGTCGAGGAGCTGGGCTCGGAGCTGCGCTTCGTTGCGCGTCAGTGCGGACATGGGGCCCATGCTGCCTGACGGTCGTGGCGCGGCCCAGGGGGCGGGCGGTGCCCCCGCCGCCGGGCGTCCGGGGGCGGGGGTCGCGGTTACTGGTCCTCGCCGGCGGCGATCGTCTCGTGGTGGCGGATGACCTCGGCGATGATGAAGTTGAGGAGCTTCTCGGCGAAGGCCGGGTCGAGCTTGGCGTTCTCGGCCAGCTGGCGCAGGCGCGCGATCTGGCTGGCCTCACGGCCCGGGTCGGCCGGGGGCAGCTGGTGCTTGGCCTTGAGGTGGCCGACCTGCTGGGTGCACTTGAAGCGCTCGGCGAGCATGTGGACCACGGCCGCGTCGATGTTGTCGATGCTGTCGCGCAGTCGGGACAGTTCGGCGGTGACGTTCTCGTCGACCTCGTCGATGTCGCTGTTGTTCATGGTTCCCGAGAATACGTGGCGGGGGCGGCCGGTACCGCGTCCAGTCGGTCCGTGAGACGGGGGCCTCACAGGGGCAGGACGGCGATGACGAGCCAGCCGCCTTCGGGGGCGGGACCGGCGGTGAGGGAGCCGCCGAGGGCTTCGGCGCGTTCGGCCATCCCGGCGAGGCCGTAGCCGCCGCCGCGGGCCTTGTCGGAGAGCCGGGCGGGGCGGCCGCCGTCGTCGGCGACGCGCACTTCGAGGCCGCTGGGCACGGTGCGCAGGCCGATGCGGACGGCGGTGGCGGTGGCGGCGTGCTTGGAGACGTTGGTGAGGGCTTCGAGGACGATGCGGTGGGCGGTGGCGGCCACGAGGTCGGGGAGGCGGTCGTCGAGGCCCTCCTCGATGGACAGGACGACGGGCGGGCCGGTGGCGGAGAACCGTTCGACGAGCCGGCGCAGGTCGGCGAGGCCGGCGACGGGGGTGGTGCCGGCGGGGGCGGCGGCGGCGTCTTCCTGGCGCAGGATCGTGACGAGGCGGCGCATGGAGCCGAGTGCCTCGCCGCCGGCGGTTTCGATGCGGCCGAAGATCTCGGCGGCGTGTTCGGCGGTGACCTTGGTGAAGCGGGCGGCGCGGGCCTCGACGACGATGCCGGTGACGTGGTGGGCGACGAGGTCGTGGAGCTCTCGGGCGAGCTCCAGGCGTTCGGCGGTGCGTACGGCGTGCAGCTCGCGCACGCGCTGGACGGCCTGGAAGCGCAGCAGGAGGGAGTAGGCGCCGACGACGACGGCGAGGACGGAGAAGAGCAGGGTGAAGCGGCCGGGGTCGGTGTCGCGGACGGGTACGGCCATGCAGCCGAGGCCGAGGAAGGGGCCGAGGACGGCGGCGGTGCGGACGGGGGCGCGGAGCAGGACCTGGGACAGGAGGACGAGCAGGGCGATGGCCTCGCCGACGCCCCAGACCACGTCGGGCGGGGTGCCGAAGATCAGGAGGAGGGTGACGGTCCAGGTGGTGGCGGCGGCGAACCAGGCGCGGGCGAGGAGGGGGAGGCCGGGCCAGGGGGCGGCGCTGAGGCAGACGAGGACGCCGGAGGTCCAGACGGCGGCGTGCGGGAAGCTGGGCTGGCGGGCGAGGGCGACGCCCTCGAAGGTGACGAGGCCGAGGAGGAGCAGGGGGAGCAGGATCCGGATCCGGTCGGCGGCCCGGGGATGCCGCCGCGACCATGCCGCGAGCGGGCTCACGGGGCGGCGCCGGTCGCCGGGCGCGGGCCGGGGCGGGACGCGGGCGTGGTGGCCGGCGGGGGCGGTGTGGGGCCGGGGCGGGGGGTCACGCGGGGCCGGCGGCGAGGCCGCTCTCCCAGGCCCAGGCGGCGATCTCGACGCGGTTGCGGGCGTCGAGCTTGGCCTGGACGTTGGCGAGGTGGGTCTTGACGGTGGACAGGGACACGTACAGTTCGGCGGCGATCTCGGCGTTGGTCAGCCCGCGCGCGAGGCAGCGCACGACCTCGCGTTCGCGTTCGGTGAGGGGTTCGGCGGGGCGGCGGGCGGCCTGGGCGGCGGTGGTGCGCGGGGCCATCTCGCGCAGCAGCCGCACGGTGATCGCCGGGGAGACGAGGGCGTCGCCGACGGCCGCCGCCCGGACGGCTTCAACCAGCATGGCCGGGCTCGCGTCCTTCAGGAGGAAGCCGGACGCGCCGCCGTGGAGGGCGGCGTGGACGTACTCGTCGAGGTCGAAGGTGGTGACGATGACGATGCGCGGGCCGTCGCTGCCGGTGAGGCGGCGGGTGACTTCGAGTCCGTCGAGCCGGGGCATGCGGATGTCGAGGAGGAGGACGTCGGGCCGGTGCTCGGCGACGGCGGCGAGGGCGGCCTCTCCGTCGACGACGTCGGCGAGGACCTCGATGTCCGGCTGGCTTTCGAGGATCATCCGGAAGCCGGTCCTGACCATTTCCTGGTCGTCCGCGATGACCACGCTGATCGTCATGCGCTGCCTTCCCCGCTGTCGCCCGCTGCCGCCGGTGGGTCCTTCCCGTCGGACCGGGGCGGGTGTCGGCCCGCGACCGCACGGCGGGCCGTCGGGAGGGTGTCACGGGGTGGGGGCGGCGGTGGGCCGGGCTCGCGACGGCTCTCCCGGGATTACGCACGTTCGGGGCAGCGCGCCTCGCCCTTCCGGCCCCGTCGGGGGCGGCCGGAAGGGCGAGGGGCGGGAGTGGGAGCGGGGGCCGGGGCTACAGGCCGGCCGCGGCGGCCTTGATGTCGGCGGCGAAGGTGGAGACCTCGGTGTAGACGCCGGGGTAGCCGGCGCGGGCGCAGCCCTCGCCCCAGCTGACGATGCCGACCTGGATCCAGGCGTTCGCGTTGTCGCGGCGGAACATCGGGCCACCGGAGTCGCCCTGGCAGGTGTCGACGCCGCCCTGGGCGAAGCCGGCGCAGATCTCCTCGCCGGGGGTGAGGTCGGAGCCGTAGGAGCTCTGGCAGGAGGCGTCGGAGACGAAGGGGACCTGGGCCTTGAGCAGGTAGCGCTGCTGGCCGCCGCCTTCGCGGGCGGCGCCCCAGCCGGCGACGGTGAAGGTGCCGTTGTCGTAGGCCTTGGTCTCGGCGATCTTGAGGGTGGGCTGGTTGATGGGCTTGGCGAGCTTGATCAGGGCCCAGTCGCGGCCCTTGCCGTTGTAGCCCGGGGCCTGGAGGACCTTGGTGGACTTGACCTTGACGGCGCTGGAGCTGTTGAGGTCGACGACACCGCCGGTGGCGGTGATGGAGGTGTTGTTGCCGGATCCGTCGACGCAGTGGGCGGCGGTCAGCACGATCTGCTGGGTGTAGAGGGCGCCGCCGCAGCCCATGGAGAGGCGGACCATGAAGGGGAACTCGCCCTGGGCGGCGCGGGTTCCGCCGACGACGGGGGCGGGGGCGGCGCTGGCGCCGGTGGGCTGGAGACTGACGGCCGCGAGGGCCACGGCGCCGGCGGCGAGGGTGCGCTGGAGGACTCTTGCGAGAGTGGCCACGGTCAACACACTGCCTTTCGTGGGGGGTTGGGCTGTGCGCGCCATCGGGTTCATGACACGTCCATGACACTCCTGCGTCGCCGCGGGCTTCAAGAAGGCCTTTTCGGACAACTTCCGGCCCGGGGGACGGCATGACGGACAACGGCCGCCGGAGCAGCCCCGTCGAGCACGGATTTCCGCACCTGGAGACGGTCCGCGCGGCGATCGGCGCACTCTTCCGCGCACTGACCGCCGACGGGATCCGGGCCTACGCCACGAGCCTGGATCCCGCCGAGGCGGCCTTCGGCCCCGACGAGGACCTGCACCTGGGGGCGCACCGGGTGGCGTCCGCCGTGGTGCGCGCTCTGCGGCTGCCCGACGCGCGGATGGTGGTCGCCTTCCGGCCGATGCGGGACGCGGCCACCGTGGAGCTCGCGGCGGGCCCCGAATACTTCGTGGAGGTCGACGACCGCTTCCGCGTCCACCGCCGCGACCTGGCGGCCGCCCTGGCCCACGAGGCCGCGCACGTGCTGCTGCACCGCCTCGGCCTGCGCTTCCCCACCACCGCCGACGACGAGGTCCTCACCGACACGGCCGCCGTCCTCCTCGGGGCCGGCTGGCTGCTGCTGGACGCCTACCGCGAGGACGCCCTGACCCACCAGAAGCTCGGCTACCTCACCCCGGAGGAGTTCGGCTACGTCCTCGCCCGCCGCGCCCGCCTCTTCGGGGAGGACCCCTCCCCCTGGTTCACCAGCCCCCGGGCCTACGAGGCCTACGTACGCGGCCGCGCGCTCGCCGACCGGGAGTGGCGCCGGGCACCCCTGGCCGGAGCGGGCCGGACGGAACGGCTGCGCTACGCCCGCGCCCGGCGGGCGGGGGCGGCACCGGCGCGCGGGGCGGCGTACCGGTTCGGACGGGGCGGGGACGGGGAGGTGCGGGTGAGCTTCCCGTGCCCGGTGTGCGGGCAGTGGCTGCGGCTGCCGACGGGCGGCGGGGCGCTGCGGGCACGGTGCGGGGTGTGCCGCACCGTGCTGGAGTGCGACCCCTAGGCGGGCTCCGAGGGGGAGGCTTCACCGGGCGGCCACGAAAAGTTTCCTACCGACCAGTAGACATAGGCGCGGCGCTGGCCGAATCTAAGCGCGTACATGTCAACGCATGCCCGAGGAGCGCCCCCACATGCTCGCAGCCCACCGCGCCCGCGCCGCCGCCGCGGCCGTCGTCGCCGCCACCGCCCTGACCCTGCTGCCGGCCACCGCCGCCGAGGCCGCCCCGGCCCCCGCGCCGGCGCCCGTCGCCGCCCCCGCCGCGTCCGCCCCCGGCGGCAACGCGGCCATCCTGGGCATCGACTACGCGACCTGGCAGCGCGACGTGGCCGCCGTCGTCGACGCCGCCCGCCCCGCCATCGAGCAGCGGATCGCCGCCTCCCCCGCCGGGGAGAAGCCGGCCATCGTCCTCGACATCGACAACTCCTCGCTGGAGACGGACTTCCACTGGTTCTGGACGTTCCCGACCCCCGCGATCGACAAGGTCCGCGCGCTGACCCGGTACGCGAGCGACCGCGGTGTGGCGATCTTCTTCGTCACCGCGCGCCCCGGCATCGTGTACTCCCTGACCGAGCGCAATCTGAAGGCGGTCGGCTACCCGGTCGACGGGCTGTACGTACGGGACCTGCCGGCCCTGTTCGAGCAGGTGAGCGCGTACAAGACGGCCAAGCGCGCCGAGATCGAGGCCCGCGGCTACACGATCATCGCCAACATCGGCAACAACGAGAGCGACCTCGTCGGCGGCCACGCCGAACGCACCGTCAAGCTGCCCGACTACGGCGGCAAGCTGTCCTGACCCGGGGCTCGCGGGGGCCGGGTCAGCCCCCGCAGCCCCCGCAGCCCCCGCACGCGCCACCGCAGCCGGACCCCGGGCCGGCTCCGTGGCCCTCGTTCTTCCAGTCGCCGCCACCGCCCTCGGTGGTGTCGTCGGAGTAGAACGCGCCCACGACGGTGATCACCAGGGGTATGGCGCCGATGGCGAGCATCCACCAGCCGAGGTGGTCCTCGATGCCCTGGAGGTCCGAGTCCATCACGATCCAGCCCAGCGCCCCCCACACCACGAAGGCCGACAACACGGCGACCTTGGCCCAAGGCTCTTCCTCTTCCATGCCCCACCGCCCCTTCCGTCGCATTCGGCGTGGTGGCGTTGTGCCCGCAGCACCGCGGCGGAACACCCAGCTCCGTCAGCCGGTACCGCGATCGCCCGCGATGGCGTTGACCGCCGCCCAGGAGAAGGCCATCGCCGGGCCGATGGTGGCGCCCGGACCGGGGCAGGTCTCCCCCATCACCGCCGCCGAGCGCCGTCTCGGTGTCCACCTGCCGGGGCGGCGAACGGGAACCGGCGCGGCCGGCCCCCGTGGTGGCGGCGTGCGCACGGGCCGTGTGACGGGAGCTCTACGGGGCCGGGCGGGCCGCCCGGACGCCCCCCGCGCCCCCGCGGGACCTCGAACCGGCGGTGCCGGCGCGGGCGATGGACAACATGTTGGGCCGGCTGCGGTTCAGCGAGTGGATGTAGCGGGTAGTCATATCCCATCGCACGAGAAAGGCTTCGGACCCGACCTCCCCGCCAGGGGGCCGGACCCGGAGCCTTCCTCATGCGCGTTCCCCGCGCGTCCCCTACGCGTAGCCGATGTGCACCCGGGGGCCACTCCGTCACAGACCCAGCCGGTGCCGAGCCCGCCGGGGACCCGCTTGACGGTGATGCGCATCGGCTCGCCGGTGTGCGGGGAGCCGGCCACGGAGTAGCAGCGGGCCGCGCCGCCGGGGACCCACGCGCTACAGGGCCCCGACGAAGGCCTCGAAGGCGGCCCGGCCGACGGTGAAGACGGGGCCGCCGGGGTTCTTGGAGTCCCGGACGGCGACGGCGCAGGGCTGGGCGAAGACCTCGACGCACTCGCCGCCTGTGCCGCCGCTGCGGCTGGCCTTGACCCAAGTGACGGGGCCGAGGGGGGCGCACTCGACGCAGTCGCCGCCGCTGGAGCCGCTGTACGACGACTTACGCCACGGCACCCACGTCAGATCCAGGCCGGTCTCCATAGCGTTCCTCCATTACCCGTGCGATCAGCGCCGCCGATGCTCCGGGCGACAGCGCCTCGGCTTGAAGGCGAGCGTATCCGACCGAACGTTCCCTGATCACTTGCGGATTGGCCGTCATATGGCCCGAGTCGTAGCTCTCGCTGTAGTGCAGGTCTGGGTCCTCATCGAACCGCAGGAGGTTGAACGAACCCATCATCCCGGCGTGTTGGCCCGCCGAAAAGGGAAGCACCTGGACATTGACCCACCGCCGGTCCCGCATTTCCAGCAAGTAGGCGAGCTGATCACGCATGATCTCCCGGCCGCCGATCTCACGATGGAGGACCGCCTCGTCAAGCACGACCCACAGCACAGGCGGGTTGCCGCGTTTGAGTATGCGCTGCCGGTCCATCCTCGCCGCCACCACCGTGTCCACGGTGTCGGGGTGGTCGATGCCGAGCACCGCCCTCGCGTAGCCAGGGGTCTGCAACAGCCCGTAGACCAGCTGGCACTGGTACGTGGAGATGTACTCCGCCTTCGCCTCCATCTCCGCGTACGCCTGGAACCAGTGCGGCAGCTGGCTGCGCAGGACCAGCCCGATCAGGCGGCTGAACATCCCACCCGTCCCCAGCGCAGCGTCGATCCGTTCGGAGAAGTCCCTTGTGGGAACCTTCCGCGTCGTCTCGATCTGCCCGATCAGGGACCCCGTACAGAAGACGATGCCCCCCAGGTCCTCCTGTTTCAGCTTCGCCTCCTCCCGCAGCCGGCGCAGTTCGGAGCCGTAGTAGTCCAGCGGCGAGGCGCTGGGGTCGAGGTCGCGGATGTTGACCATGAGGCGGTCACCCCCAAGTTCACGCCGGGTGGCGGCGTTCGTCGTGTCCGTCGCCGAGCGTAACCACTCCACCGCGTACCGGTACCCGGAATCCGGCAATCCGCACGGCGGAGGAGGCGGGGCCCGTCGCACGTCGGTCCCGCCCCCTCCGCCGCAGGGGCTACTTCTTCGGCGTCGGGCAGGTCGCCCAGGCGAGGTGGTACAGGGTGTTCACGCTGGCGTCGGTGGAGTCCATCGCCATGAAGCTGGTGGCGGTGGGGCTGGACGTGCCCGGGTTGACCCGGAGCTCGGTGTTGATGTTGAAGTTCCGCTTCTCACCGCAGGGGGCCCAGACGAGGTCGGCGTACTCCGTCTTGTCGGTCGACTGCCAGTTGTCGTTGAACGGGCCGCTGAACGTGTGGGTCCGCTGGGCGGTCTGCGGCATCCCCTGGAAGTAGTAGTTGGCACGTTCCACCCCGGTCGCACCGGGCTGAAGGTAGCCGAAGCCGCGGTAGTCGGCCTGGACGATCGCGTACGTGAAGCCGTTCGGCACGTGGACGCGGAGGTTGAGCTGACAGTTCTTGCGGAAGCCCGTGGGCGGGGCGCCGGGGCCGATCTGGGCCATGTACTCGCTGTAGGTGACGGTGAAGGCCGTGTTGTCGGGGGCGACGGCGACCTGGGCGGTGCCCTCGCGGCAGCCGGAGCCGTTGACGGTGGCGAGTTCGATGACGATCTTGTCGGGCGGGACGGTGATGGACGCCTGGGCCTGGACCGGGGCCCCGGTGGCGATCAGGGCGGCGGCCGCGCCGCCGACGAACAGGGTGCGGGACAGGGAATGCGACATCTTTGTCACTCCTTCTGCTTACGCGCAACGCGCTGTCAGGCGGCGGGGCATTCCTTCCACTCGAAGTGGTAGACGGTGTTCACGCTCCCGTCGGTGGAGTCCATGCTCATGAAGCTCAGGGCCGAGGGGCTGGACGAGCCGCCGTACACGCGCAGCTCGGTGTTGACGTTGAGGACGCGGGTCTCGCCGCAGGGGGCCCAGACCAGGTCGCTGTAGCCGGTCTGGTCGCTGGCCTGCCAGTTGTCCCCGTAGGGGCCGCTGAACTGGTGGGTGGTGCGGGCGGTCTGCGAGGCGCCCTGGAAGTAGTAGCCGGCGCGCTCCTGGCCGAAGGCCCCGCGCTGGAGGCTGGCGAAGCCGCGGTAGTCGGCGCGGGCGATGGCGTACGTGTAGCCCTGGGGTACGTGGACCCGCAGGGCGAGCTGGCAGTTCTTGCGGAAGTCGGTGCCGCCGGAGCCGGCGCCGGTCTGGGCGAGGTAGTCGCTGTAGGTGACGGTGAAGGCGCTGTTGTCGGGGGCCGCGGCGATGCTGGTGGTACCGGCGGGGCAGCCCGAGCCGTTGGCCCCGGCCACCTCCACGGTGACGCGTCCGGGCGGCACCGTAGGGGTGTCGGCCTGGGCGGGGGCGGGAGCGGCGACGGCCGCCAGGGCGATGGCGGCGGCCCCGAGGGTGAGTCTGCGAAGGCGCATGTCTGCTTCTCCGTCCGTAGGAGCGGGATTGGGCGTGGACATGCCATCACGGTCGGAGGGGTCCGGGAGGGGCGCGTACCGGACAAGCGGCCCGGGGCCGGGCCCGGCCGTCGCCCCCTGGCCGGAACCCGCGAGTCCGCAGCCCCCCGCGACCGCACCCATCAGCGGTGCTCCCCCACCGCGCGGCCCGCCGCACCGTCCCGGCGGCACACAGGATGTCCCGAACTCCGGCCCGGCGGATCCCGCCTGACCGGCCGCGCACGTGTCCGTGCCGCACGCCTTCCCTGCCGAAAACCGGTGGAACGGAGCCCCTGTCCGCCCTTACCGTGCTCCCGGACCACATCGCCCAGGCAAGGACGGCCCGTTGTACACCGTGTGAGACACCCCGAGTGCTGATTCGTAGCGCGTCGCGCCTCTTGCGCCGCGCTGCTTCCTGCTGCGGACTTCTCACTGAAAATCGGTGTACCCCTGTGCTCAACAACTGGGTCGTCATGCCCACATGCCTGCCGCTCGTCCTGCGCCGCTGCCACGCGTGCGCGTCCGACCGCTTCCGGGCGAACGGAAAATTCCGCGTCAACGCACACCACAAGCTCCTCGACGCCTGGCTCCTCGTGCTCTGCACCGGATGCGGGGAAACGGCGAAGCTCACGGTTCTGGAGCGGGCGAACGTGCGCTCCGTCCGGCCCGCGCTGCTGGACCGGTTGCACGACAACGACCCCGGCCTGGCGGCCGAGCTGCTCCAGGACCCGGTCCTGCGGCGGCGCAATCGCATCGCCCTCGACTGGGACGGTGCCTGGCGCCTCGACACAGGCGGATCGGACCACCTGGACCGCGAGGTGATCGACGTGTCCGTCCGCTTCGCGGCACGGATCCCCGTCCGGCCGCTGCGGCTGATCGCCGAAGGCTGCGGCCTTTCGCGGGCGGAGACGGAGAGGCTGGCAGAGGAGGGCAAGCTCGTCTCCGCGGTCCGGCTGGGCGGCAGGCTCTCCGGCGACTTCACCTTCACGCTCAAGCGCTGAGTCCCCCCGGGTGGGGGGGGGGGGGGGGGGGGGGGGGGGGGGGGGGGGGGAGGGGGGGGGGGGGGGGGGGGGGGGGGGGGGGGTGGTGGGGGGGGGGGTA